>JACZJQ010000080.1 GCA_014860455.1 Bryobacteraceae bacterium
GGTGGGGGCGCGGGGGTGGAATGGTATTTCGGCTACAAGTACGCGCACATGGACCTGAACTGCGAGGACTGGCGTTCGCGGGACCGCATGTGGGACCAGACGCGGCATGCGCTGGAGTTTTTCCGCAGCCATCTGCCGTTCTGGGAGATGACTCCGCATAGCGTCAAGGTCGAGCCCGGCACGGCGCGCGTACTGGCCAAGGCGGGCGAGGTGTACGCGGTTCAGTTGCCCAAGGGCGGATCGGCACGGCTCGAACTTGCGCCGGGCAGCTACACGGTTGAGTGGTACGATCCGCGCGCCGGCGGGGCGCTGAGAACGGGCAGCGTCGCCATGGTGACAGGCGGCGGCATGGCGAGCCTTGGCGCGCCGCCGGCGGACGCGGGCAAAGACTGGGTAGTGCTTGTGAAGCGCCGGGCCAACTAATCCCGCGCCAGTTCGACCACCGTCTCGATGTGGAAGGTCTGCGGGAACATGTCGATGAGGGTCGCCTTTTCGAGCCTGTAGCCGCCTCGCATGAGCACGCCGACGTCGCGCGCGAGTGTGGATGGATCGCAACTGACGATGTGGATCCTCGGCGGCGCCAGCCGCAATAGATGGCCGGTGACAAGTTTGCCCAGCCCGCTGCGCGGCGGGTCGGCCACGACGAAGTCTGGTGTGGATTTCAGACGCTCCAAATACTGCTCAGCCTGCGCCCGGTGGACCGCGATCGAGAGGCCCGCCTTGCCGGCGTTATGTTCCATGTCGCGCACCGCGGCGCCGTGGCTCTCAACCGATGCCACCTTTTCGAATCGCCTGGCAAGCGGGATGGTGAACAGCCCGACGCCGGCGTAGAGATCCAGCGCCGAGGCGCCCGCGGCCTCGCCTAACGCCGCATTCACTAGATCGCCTGCGAGGTGACGGTTCACCTGGAAGAAAGCGCCGTGGCTGACGCGGTAGGCGAAGCCGTTGACTTCGTACTCGAGTTCGCCCTTATCGGCGCCGGGCACGTGCTGTGCGAGCCACTCGAAGAAGCCTTTGGCGAGAAAGCGGCCGCCTTCGGTTTCGAGGGCGTTGATGAGGACCTCCCGGCCGTTGGTGAACAGTTCGATTGAGCGGAGGAAGCGGGGCCAGTGGGGGTCGTGCAGCTTTTTGCGGATCACGCGCAGGGCGTCGTTGATGGCCGGTGCGGAGATGGGGCACTGCTCGATTTCCACCAGTTTGTGTGAGCCGGCGGAGAGATAGCCGATGCGGGCTCGGTCGATGCGGAACTGATTGCGGTTGCGGTAGTTCCAAGGGTCGGCGGAGATGGTTTCAATGGCGGCAGGTGGCTCAAAGCGGCCTACCCGGCGGAAGGTCTCTTCAAGGATCTCGACTTTGCGCGCCAGTTGATAGTCGTAGGAGGCGTGCTGGTAGTGGCAGCCGCCGCAACGCTCGAAGACGGGGCAGGCGGGCTCGATGCGGTCCGGCGAAGATTCGAGCCGCTCCTCGGCCTGGGCCTCCAGGATGGAGGCGCGCTTTCTGGGCTGGCCCAGCCGGACCTTCTCGCCCGGCAGGACGAAGGGCACGAATGCCACCTGCCCATCCAGGCGGACCAGGCCGGAGCCTCCATAGACCCACTTCTCCACGGTTGCTTCAGATGCCGCGCCGGACTTGGGCGGCGCTTCGGGATTGTTGTCAGGTGTGTCGATCACTTAGGATGAAGATTACCCTTCCACTAACAGTTTTCGCATGAAACCACGTGTCTTGTCGGGCATCCAGCCCACCGGCTCTCTACACATCGGCAATTATCTGGGCGCATTGAAGCACTGGGTCCAGATGCAGCCCGACTACGAGAGCATCTTTCTCATTGTCGATCTGCACGCCATCACGCTCTATCAGGAGCCGGCTGAACTGCTGAAGAAGATCGAACAGACGGCGGCGATTTTCCTCGCAGCGGGCATCGACCCGAAGCAGTCGCCGGTGGTAGTTCAGTCGCTCGTACCCGGTCATGCCGAACTCACTTGGCTGCTCACCTGCACCACGCCGGTGGGCTGGCTGGAACGCATGACGCAGTATAAGGACAAGTCGTCCAAACAGGAATCCATCGGCGACGGACTGCTGCAGTACCCGGTGCTGATGGCCGCCGACATTCTGATCTATCAGGCCAACGTGGTGCCGGTGGGCGACGACCAGTCGCAGCACCTCGAACTGACGCGCGACATCGCCCAACGCTTCAACGCCCTCTATGGCGACACGTTCGTCATGCCGGCCACGAAGCTGCCCACCGTGGGTGCGCGCATCATGGGCCTGGACGACCCGGCGAAGAAGATGTCGAAGTCGACTGAAGGGCCGGGCCACGCCATCTCGCTTCTCGATCCGCCATCGGTGATCCGCAAGAAGATCATGCGGGCGACGACGGATTCGCTGCCTGGCGTCGATTACGACGACATGGGCGCGGGTGTCGCCAACCTGCTCACCATCCACCAGGCGTTTTCCGGCTGGACCGACGATCAGATGAAAGCGCACTTCGCCGGCATGCGCTACGGCGACCTGAAGAAGCAGGTGGCCGAGGCGGTGGTCGCAGGCCTCGAACCCTTGCAGGCCCGCTACGCCGAGATCACGGCCGATCCTGCGTATCTCAGAAGCGTGCTGCGCGAAAGCGCCCAGCGCGTCATGCCCATCGCCGAAGCCACCGTTCGTTTGGTCAAGCAACGCATGGGCGTCTACGTCGGGTAACCGGACATGGCCTCGGGCGGGCAATCGACCTATTCGCTGTCCGCATACGGCCGCCTGTTGCGCGACAACCGCGACTTCCGGCTTCTCTGGTTCGCGCAGATCGTCTCGGAACTAGGCGACTGGTTTTACGCCGTCGCCATCTACTCGCTGCTGCTCGAACTCACCGGACAGGCACGCAGCGTCGGGCTGGCGGTGGTGCTGCAGTTGTTGCCGCAGGTCTTCATGGCTCCGATGGCCGGCGTCATCAACGACCGTCTGCGCCGCCGCAGCGTCATGATCTTCGCCGACATCGCCCGCGTCTTCATCGTCCTGGCCATGCTGCTGGTCAGTTCGCCCTCGATGGTCTGGTTAATCTGGATCCTCCTGTTCACCGAAACCACCATGTGGGCGCTGTTCGAACCGGGCCGGACTGCGCTCATCCCCAGTGTCACCGGAGGCAAGGATCAGATCGTGCTGGCCAACGCGCTGTCGTCGATGACCTGGTCAATCAACCTCGCCATCGGATCGGGCATCGGCGGGCTGATTGCCTGGAAGTTCGGCCGCGAGGCGGTCTTCGTGATCAACGCCGCGAGCTTCGTCCTTTCGGCGGCGCTGCTCTGGGCGATGAAGGTGGATGAGACGCATACCCGGCACCTGCCGCCGGTCCGGCTGCGGGATTTCTTCGACTTCAAACCGACCGTCGAGGGGTTCAAGTACGTCAGGCAGGAGCCGCGCATGTGGTCGACGCTGCTGGTGAAGGCGGGCATGGGGCTGCTGGGGGCGCACTGGGTGATCCTGCCGGTCTTCGGCGAGCGGCTGTTCGTTTGGCGAGAATCGGGGACGCTGTCGATGAGCCTGCTGTTCGGCGCACGCGGTGTTGGTGCGCTGATCGGATCGCTGCTCAGCGGTCACCTGGCCAGGAACCAGCCCGACCGCATGAGAAGAGGCATCTTCTGGGGGTTCCTCATCGTTGCCGCCGGCTACATGGCGCTCGGCGGAGCGGATTCGCTCTGGACGGCCTGCCTGTTCGTAATTCTGGGCCATACGGGAACATCGCTGTGCTGGGTCTATTCGACGACGATGCTGCACGGGATGACTGAGGACCGGTATCGCGGACGAGTGTTCTCGGCCGACTACGCCGGATTGTTCCTCATCATGAGCGTGGTCAGTTTTGCCGCCGCAGTCATGGTTGACGCGGGCGTCAGCGTCAGAGTGGTAGCGTTCGGGACCGGGGTGATCGGGATCCTGCCGGCGATGCTATGGTACGCGGCGCGCGGGCGCTACTTTGGGGATGGATCCCGTCAGGTATCCAAACCCGCCTCGGCCCAGCGGACAGATTCGAGATAGAGGTCGCCGATCTGCGAGGGCCTCAGTGTGGGACTGGCGGCGCAGGCCTCGACGGTATCGGTGTCGCCTTGCTGCCAGGCGACGGCGACATTCAGGCACTTCCTGGCGATTCCAACGTGGGCGCAGGCGTTCGGGAGGAACAGTGCCCGCGCTTCGTCGGGCAGGGCCATATCGTCGCAGATTTCGTCCATGGGCTTGCCCAGCAGGGCTTCGAGCATGGAGAACAGCCCGCCGAGAAACGCCAACGGGCGCTCTTGGATGGCGCCGGCCGAGGCGGCGAGAAGGTCGCTCATGCGTGCGCGGATGAGCGCCTTCTCGAGCAAGGATCTCTTTCCTTGGCCGGCCAGGCCTGCGACGGCGAACATGCTGACGAAGCGGCGCGTCTGGTCCAACCCCAGCCACAGGAGCGCTTCCCTGACTGTTGCAGCGGGCGTCCGGCGGGCCGAGGCCGCCGAGTTGACCCATTTCAGCAGTTTGTACGAGAGGTCGAGGTCTCTGCTTATGGAGACCTCCACCAGTCTGAGATCCGGGTCGGTCCGCGCGAGTTCGCTGAGTAGCTTCAAGCGACCTATCTGAGCGGCGGGCAGGCGCCTCCCCGACATCAGCTTCGGCCGCTCCAGGAAGTAGCCCTGAAAGTAGTCGTAGCCCATCAGTTGAGCGTCTTTGAACTCCTCCTCCGTCTCGATTTTCTCGGCTAGGCACTTCCATTTCCGCTGACTGGGAACGGCGCGCTTGGTCTCGCGCGGCGCACCCATCCAGTCCACTTTCACCCAGTCGCAGTATTCGAGCAGCGGCTCGTGCTCCTGTGCCCCAATGTAATCGTCCAGAACCAGTCTGTAGCCACGGTCCTTCAACTCCCGGCAACGGGCCAGGACCTCGCTGGTGGGTTTGGTCAACTCAAGCAACTCCAGGTACACGTGGTCGGTTGGAATGAGTAGGATGCGATCCGAGAGCAGCAGATCCTGGGTGACGTTCCAGAGCGCCGGCTTGCCGCGGGCCAGTACTTTCCACCCCACGGTGAAGAACCCGTTCGACAGCACCTCTTCGCTGGCTGCCGAATCAGATTGCGTGGCGGTGAGGGCGTTGGGATCCCCCCGATATAGGAGTTCGTACGCCGCAACTTCCAACTTCCGGTCGTAGACTGCCTGTCGGGCCACGTAGCCTTCCATGTAAGTTCTTATCGCCAGGTGGCGGGTAGATCTTAGGAAAGCGCAGAGGGACGGATTACCGTAATCCTTTCAAATCCTTCATCCAGGCTTGGCGGCGTCAGCAGGCGAGCCATCCGTTGCATGGCCGTCGCCGGCACAACCCTTCCTCGCCCCGCGTTGCGGGCCATGCACACTTCCAGAGGAGTATCGAAGAAGACAGCCTCGACGGGGCAGCCGCGTGCTTGGGCCAGCCGGATCCAGCTCCGCCGCTCGCGGCGGGTGAGGGCGGTGGCATCGATCCAGGTCTCGGGGCAGCCAGCCGAGAGTCGGGCCCGCACCAACGACCTCAACAGGCTGAATACAAGCCCGTTGTGCTCCTGATTGGCCTCGTCGCCGGTGATCAGGGCTCGTATGGAATCTGACGACAGCGACGGCTTGCCCTGCCGCGCCAGCCAGGTTGTCTTGCCGGAGGCGGGCAAGCCGACGAGAACATAGATCCGCATAGGATTCGCGCCCGCCGCTGATGTGCGGACTCTTCAGGATATCCCTACCCTGGGCTCGCCTTGGGGCGAAAGCCCGTGAGGTGCTTGAACTCCTCCAGCGCCTCGAAGACCACCGGGCAGATGGCCGCCTGGCGGCAGACTGACGGCAACCGGTTGCCCAGCAGGTCCGCATGAAGTGCGATCGCGGGAAACTGCCTGCATGCCTCGGGCCTGGCCTCGTACACCATACAGACCCCGCCATCGAGAAAGACGCAGGCATCGTCCTGCTGCTTGAGCAGCGTCTCCGAGGAATCATCGCCGCGCTCCGTGTACAACTGCCTCACCTTGGCGGCTTCCATCGCCAGGCAGGCGGCGATTTCGGCGATCTCATCCGCGCTCACCGGCACGCGCGTTTGGCGGCAGCAGTTGGCGCACTGAGTGCAGTCGAACTGCTTGAGAAGCGCGGATACGCGCTCGCGCAACGGATGGTCTGAGATGTGGCGGTCGTGGACGTGGCGGCGAAACTCGAGATTCTCGGCGTCGTGCATCCGAGCCAGGCGCCGGATCTGGATCAGATCCGTGAGCATGGACCCACCATACGCCCAATGGCGGGCAAAATCCAAGCGAACTTCCCCTCTCCCTCACACAGCGCGCCCGGCACCCGGCTCAGTCGGGAATCACCACCGAGACCCGCTCCCTGTGGTCGCAGCCTCCGCCCGCTGGCACGGTTATGGTTCACTCTCGCATGCCGCAAGCCCAGGTGCACTCAGATGTGGAATTCGAGGATGTCCTCGTCCTGGACCGGGTGGTTGCGGTCCACCATCATGAAGTCACGGCCGCCTTTGCGGAAGCGGCGGGCGAACTTCAGATGCTCGGCGAAGTCGCGGTGGACGTGACGTGCGGCATCAAGCACCGTCTCGCCAAGCTTCAGCACGTACGGGGCATTCAGCTCCGGCTCCTTGCCCGGCGACTTGGTGTAGACGCGCACCAGTGCCAGCAGATCGAACAGCGCCCGGCGCAGCGCATCCAGACCTTCGCCGGTTTCGGCCGACACAGCCATCACCTGGTACCGCTCGCCGTAAAGTTCTCGCAGGGCGTCGATGCTCTCGATCTCGCCCTGCAAATCGCATTTGTTCGCGATCATCAACTCCGGCCGCGCCACTCGCCATTGATCGAGTTTGGATTCGATGTAGTCGATCTCGTCGAGCGAATGGGGATCGTTGGCGTCGATCACCATCAGGGATTGCCCGGCGTTGCGGAAGACCTGCGGCAGCCAGGCTTCGGTGAATTCGTCGGCTACGGGCGGCAGGTCGATCAGCTGGATCTGGACGTTCTCAAACGCCATCATTCCGGGCATCGGCACCCGCGTCGTGAACGGGTATTCGGCGACCTCGGGGTGGGCATGGGTCAATGCCGCCAGCAATCGCGACTTGCCCGAGTTGGGTGGGCCGGCCAGCGCCACCTGCCCGGCGCCTTCCCTGGCGATGTAGTAGAAGGGCACGGAATGAGTGGCGCCCTTCTTCTGCGACTCCTTGCGAGCCTGCGACAGTTTCCGTTTCAGTTCCGCCTGCAGCTTCTCGGTGCCTTTGTGCTTGGGCAGCGTGGCCCACATTCGCTCCAGCGCGGTGATCTTCTCGCTTTGAGTTTCGGCGTCGCGGAACTCCTGCTCCGCCGCCAGGTAGTCCGGTCCAAGATTGGCGGGCATGGCCGATGTTTCCGCTGACAGCATATCACCGCAAACTTCAGACCCAAATCTCAGCCCCCTGGACACAACGGACCCGAATTGGCTGATAGAATGGTGCGTTGCCGCCCAACGCTCGGCGGCCGTGGAGGTTTGAGTGAAGATCTTCGCCCTGCTGCTTCGCTATTGGTCTTACATCTACTCAGGACTGTTCGGGCTTTTCATGGCCGGCATCGCCGCCGTGCTTCTCATATCGGGAACGCCCAACTTCCGCTTCTCGCAGATCCCGTTCGCCCAGGGCAACGCCGTTCTCTATCTGCTGCTGGCCCTCGGGTTGACTGGCATCGCCGCAGCCCTGCTGGCACTGCTCAAAGGGATGCGCCCGCTGTTGCTGGTCTGGACGCTGGTCGTCTTCATCCTGCTGGTCTACGGATATTTCATCAGCCCGAAGCACTACTTCGCGCTAGGCGCGGCCGAGGCCCGCGGCGCAGCCCTGGTTGCCTTCGGCGGACTCGGCGCCTTCTTCGGCGCGCTGATGCACTACCGCAAGGACACGCGCTCCTAAAGGCTGACGCGGTATAGAGATTCGCCCCGGCCGCCTCAGAACTGAGACGGAACGGGGCGATTTCATTTTGAGGCGCCGGGCCGGGTTCCTAGGCCCAGACCTCAAGCACCGGCTTGAACTCCAGTCCCTGGTTGTTCGGCAGCAGATAGAAGCCCCGGCCCAACGGATCGTCGTGATAGGCCTTGGTCCAGTCGATGCCAAGCGCGGCATAGATGGTGGCTTCGACGTCTTCGGGGTAGATGGGGCGGTTTGCGCTCCATCCCGTCTCGGTGATGGCGCGACCCTCACCATCGGTGGCGCCGATGGCTTTCGCGCCTTTGATTCCCGCGCCGGCGAGGAATACCGACATGCCCGAGAAATGGTCGCGGCCGGACTGGCTGTTCAGCACGCCTACCGTCCTGCCAAACTCTCCCATGGCGACGATCAGCGTCTCGTTCAACGATCCGTCGGCCTTGAGGTCGCTGATCAACGTGCCGATGGCTTCGTCGAACCGCCGTCCGCCCGAGGCGGCGTTGGTGGCATTCAACATGCCGGTATAGATGCCCGAATGGTTGTCCCAGCCGCCGGTGGTGATCTGGATGAACCTGGTCCCCATGTTCGCCCGCAGCAGGTTCCTGGCGGTAATGCAGGCGTTGCCCAGGGTTGTGTTGCCGTAGCGGGCGCGTTCCTCTGTGCCGAAGGTGAACGCCTGGTCGACGCGGGAGTTGAACATCAGCGTCCGGGCGGAGAGGTTGAACTGGGCCATTTCGTCGCCCGCGGGGCCGAGATCGCCCGAGGTGCGGGTCTCGGCGTCGAGTTCAAGCAGCATGTTGTAGCGGCGGTCGAAGCCGGCCTGGCCCAAATACGGCGGCGGGGCGGTGTTGCCAAGCCCGGCGCCTCCCGGGGCCACTTTGAACGGCGCGTGTTCGGCCTCGAAATATCCCTGTCCCGGCGCATCGCCGGCATTGAGAGCAAGGAACGCCGGCAGCGTCGTGTCAGTGCTCGACGACCGCAATTCGCGCGAAACTACGCTGCCGATATGCGGGGCAATCCTTGAGGTGCCTGCGAGTGGATTCCGTCCGATCTGGACCCAAGTCTGGCAGATCCCATGCACCACGGCCCACGCCTTGGCCGATCGCAAGAGCGCCACCGAGTCCATGTTCTCGGCGATCTTCGGCATCAGGCCGCGCGGCCAGCGGACTCCGTTGTATCCGGTTGGCTCAAAGGCGGAAGGCGTCCAGGACCCTTCCTTCAGGTCGAAGGTGTCCACATGGCTGGGTCCGCCGGCCATGAGGATGAAAATGACGTTCTTGGCCTTCGCCGCCGTCTCAGCGGCCTTGGCCGCCGGTGACAGCGCAGGCAGGAAATAGCTGCCCGTGACGGCGGCGCCCATGTGCCGGAAGAAGACGCGCCGGTCCAGGGCGGGACGTTTCCAGAAATGCGTCCCGGCTGCCTGGCGCATGTCGTTGCCGAATCGGTCTTTGTTCATTTCGTTCTCTCCCCTCTGCCCCTCTCTTCAGTAGCTGTACAGGAAGTCGATCTTATTCACCAGGCTCCAGGCCAGATCTTCGATTGCCGTGTTCCTCGCCGCGCCGGACTTGCCCGTAAGCTGCTTCAGCGACACTTCGCGCTCATACTCGCTTGGCTGCCGCGACAGGAAAGCCAGGAACATCTCGTCGACCACCTGGCCGTTGTTCTCGTTCCTTGTCAGCCCGGCGATGAACGGCGACGCGAAGGTCCCATTCTGTCTGATGCGTTCGGTGACCAAAACGTTGTTCATGACATTGAGCTGGAGCAAAATTGATCCGTTCTGAGTTCTGGGAACGGTGTCGCGGTTGCCGCGGCTGAAGGTGTCCAGGAACTGGGCTACGGCTCGGTTGGAGCGGGGCTCGACCGGTTCCGGCAGTTGCATCGCCCTGGTCAACCGCAGATCGCCCCAGCCCTGCACCGTGTAGCCCCGGCTTGGCGGCAGCGTGGCGGTGGCCGACATCAGCGCATCGTGGAACTCCTCGCCCTCGATGCGGCGCGGGATGTGGCGGGCAAACAGGTTCGCCTTGGTGATGTCCCATTCGCCGTCATAGGCGGAATCGAGCTGGTAGGCCGACGACTCGGCCAGGACGCGCAGGAACTCGCGGATGCTGAAATCCTGGCCGCGCGCCAAATGCGCAAGGTCAGCCAGCAGTTGCGGGTGCGACGCCTGCAACTCCCAGGGCTCGGGCGGTGGGTTGTTTGGATCGAGCCTCATGGGGTCGAGCGTGTCCACGGGGTCGACCAACCCCAAGCCGAACATCGCCTTCCACAGCCGGTTGGCGAAGTTGATGGCGAACAGTTCGTCCTCGATCATGGCGGCGTGGAAGCTCTCGCGCCACGTCTTGCCAGCGGCCGGGGTCTTGCCGTCGCGGTAGACCGGAGTGTAGCTGTTTATGGTCACGCCGTCCACCACCGGCGGCCTACGATTGGGACGGTTGCCCGCCGAGGTGTTCAGACCGTAGGAGCCGGTGCGGGCGTCGTCCACCAGGAAACTCTGGTAGTAATACTCGGTTGTGTCCGACGTTCTGTAGCCAGCCATCGTGGTGCGCGAGAAGTGCGCGGCCATCTTCTGCGCGTCGGCGCGCTTGGCTGCGGCGCCCCAGACGCTGATGGTGTCCAGGTGGCGGCGGCCGTCGTGGCACAGGATGCAGTCGTAGTGGCTCATCCCCATGAACGCTGTGGCCGTGCGCACCAGCATCATGTCGTAGGTGTCCTGCGCCGGACCCATCGTGTGGAACGAGCGGACCATGAAGTTGGTTCCACCGGCGCTCTGGTCGTAGTTCCGGCCGGCGCTGACAATGGCGCCATAGGCGATGTCGCGGAAACTCACGCGCTGCTCAATGGCCTCCTTCATCCAGAAGTGGAAGGAGTTGCGGCCGCGGAACTGGAGGTTTCGGTTCGAGTTCACCTGCGCGTTACCGAGCAGGTCGCCCAGCCACATCGTCCACTTGTCGTTGAACTCCGGGCTATTCAGCAGGCTGTCGATCATACGGCTGCGCTTGTCCGCGGACGTATCGGCGGTGAAGTCCCGGATCTGCTGGACCGTAGGGATCCTGCCCGTGAGGTCGAGCATGATGCGCCGCAGGAACGTCTCGTCGCTTGTCATGGCGGCAGAGGCGGCTCCTTCCGCCTTCAGCCGGTCGAAGATGTGCTCGTCGATGAAGTTGACGCGCGGGATCGCGTCGGGCGACACGCTGCTGGCCGCCCTGCGCGTTCCCTTCGCGAAACGCAGCACACGCTCATGGACATCCTGCCTGGCCCGGTAGGCACGCAACTCCACCTCCTGCGGGTCGTTGCGGTAGGAGCAGTTCTGCCCGGAGGCTTCGGCCTCCTGCTGCTCAACGGCGGTCTCCGGAGGTTCCTGTTGCAGGGCCAAGGCGAGTTGTCCTGCGTAAATTAATGTCAAACACAGCCCGCCGATGCGGGCAGCGCGGATCCAGGTGGATGTTGAATACATGGGAGCCCCAGTGCCTCAAATTATACTCCAGCAAAGAAACGGACTTGCCTGTGACCGCGTCTTTCGAGGCGAACGATATGCGCTTCTACCTTGTTTTACTCGTCGCCGCCTCAGCGGTTTGCCCGGCTCTGGCCCAATCCTTCCAGAAACACCACATCACGGGCGGCCTTGGCGCTGCGATGCCGCGTGATGAGTTGAACAATTACTACCAGAACGCATTTTCCTGGACCTTGGGTTACGGCTACCGGCCCGTCTCCTTTTTCCAGATCGACTTCGGCTATGACGGCGCCTACAACGCCGCTCGGGTGAACGACTTCTACGACAGCCCCGCCTTCGGCGCCATCCGCATCCGCGACTTCCAGCACTACCTGCCGGTAGGCGGCCGCGTCGTGCTGCCGCTGGCTGACGGCAAGGCCGAGATCTATGGCGGCGGCGGCGGCGCCTACATGCGCTACAGCGAAGGCCTGCGCCAGCCCAGTGATTTCTACCGCGTCGATTGCCCGGTCTGCAACGCCCGCGACGGTTTTGGCTACTACGCGCTGGCAGGAGCCAATGTCGCGGTTACGTCCTCACAGCGCCTGCGCCTGGGCGTTACAACGAAAATGTACAAAGGGACCACCGACGGCCTGAGCGTGGGCATCATCCCCGCTGCGAAGACCAAGGACCGCTGGGTGAACGTCTACTTCCATCTGACGCTGAGCCTGTAAGCCCGCCCGGTCAGACAGGCAGTTCGAATCCTTCGCCGAGATAGACCCTTCTTACTTCCGGGTCGCGCGTCAATGTGGCCGGCGATCCAGAGCGGAAAATGCAGCCGTTGTTGATGATGTAGGCCCGGTCGGTCACCGCGAGGGTTTCTCGGACGTTGTGGTCGGTGATCAGGATTCCGATGCCGCTCTTCTTCAGATCGGCGATGATGCGTTGGATTTCGAGCACCTGGATCGGGTCAATCCCGGAAAACGGCTCGTCCAGCAACAGAAACTGCGGCCGGATCGCCAGCGAACGCGCAATCTCCACCCTGCGCCGTTCACCGCCCGAAAGCATGTAGCCCTTGCTCATCCGGACCTTCTCGAGTCCCAGTTGTTCGATCAGCAGCGAAAGCCGTTCGCGCCTCTCGTGGCCGGAGATCGGCAACGTCTCCAGAATCGCCCGCAGGTTGTCCTCGACGCTCAGTTTCCGGAAGACCGAAGCCTCCTGCGGAAGATAGCTGATGCCGGCCCGCGCCCGTTCATACATAGCCAAACTGGTGATCTCGTCGTCGTCGAGCATCACCCGGCCGGTGTCCGGGCTGATGAGCCCGACGATCATGTAGAACGATGTCGTCTTGCCCGCGCCGTTCGGTCCCAGCAGGCCGACCACCTCGCCGACTTCAACCTCCACCGACACCGCATCCACCACCCGGCGTCCGCGATAGGATTTAGAGATCTCCAGCGTGCTCAGCTTCCGCCGAGTGCTATTTCCGTTCGTCTTTGATGATCCGGCTGACGGCAGGCCCACTTCCCGTATTATCCATCATCAGGCGGTCTTCCCTCAGAAGCCAGGTGATAATCGAGCTCCGCGTCGTCCCACGCCGCTTGTCGGTGACCAGCGGATTGCCGCCGGTCAGCACCATGCGCTCTTCGCCGGGATAGTACTCGCCATGCTCCGACGACCCCGTTTTCGAAGCCTTCGGCCCCTTCTCGACCACCAGGACCGCGCCGTCGGCGAAGATCCGGTCCAGCCTGGTATCGACGGCGCCCTTCGAGTCCTTCTCCTCGCGGAACCAGACGCGCAACTGCGCCGAATTCAGGTCCATGTTCGGCCGCTCCATGGTGGTCCCGCCGGAGTAGTAGGCCAGCTTCACTTTGTCGTCATAGACCATCGACGGCGCCCGCACGGTCGTCGCGCCGGGCCGTGTCCGGCCGCCGCCGCGGTCGTCCGGGATCAGCGTCATCACGTCGCCGGTGGCTGTCAGGCGGTCGGCCGCGCGGTCGATTTCAATCCGCTTGCCGCGCAACCGGCTGCCCGCCTGCCACATCAGCACTTCGCCCTCGTACACGATGCGCTGGTTCTTCTCCGTCACGCGCATCTTCTCGGCCCGTGCCTGCAAGGACTGCCGCGCGTCGAGCATTCCGTCGGACGATTTCGACCTGACATCCGGCATTCGCGTCGACGCCACATGGCCCGTGGCCGTCAGATCACCCGTATTCTGATCGAGCACGATCACATCGGCCGTGGTCGATCCGGTCTCGTCCCACAACCGCGCGGAACCGTCGAGCGTGATCTCTTCCTTGGGTGAATCCAGGACGGCCTTTGCCGCCCGCGCCTTCAGGGTACCTTCTTCGTATTCGAAGTCAGGCCATTGCTCGATCCTCGTGGTCTGCCCCGTGGCCGTGTCAAACTGCGCCTGCAGCATCTTGCTGCGCGTCACGGCCACCGACGGCTTGCCGCCCTTCTTCGGATTCTCTGTTCGCGTGGTCACGTCCACGGCGACAAGCGACTCGGCCATGTTCCCTGGTCCGTACTTCACCGTCAACCGCTCGCCGTTCAGCTTCCGGCGCCTGTCTTCAGGACGCCGCGGGATGAACTCGGCCTCTGTGGCACTGTGGGTGGCCACCTCGCTGATCTCCTCGCCGCCGGGCCTCATGCGGACCTCGATCACCTCGCTGGCCAGGGTCCGAACCGGCGGCAGTACGCCGTTGGGCCGTTTCGCCGGCGTCGATTCCAGCCGCGCCTTGCCCGTTCCGACCGACTTCGACAGTTCGCTGCCGTCCTTGGTGGAGACGAAGTCCATATCCACGCGCTCGGCCGTCACCACCGTCGAGCCTGCCGGCGACTGTGAAATGAGCCGCGTGCCCTCCAGCCCCTCGATTCTGCGGATCGCGGCGTCAGCGCCGAAGTAGATGTTCAACCGCTGCGCCGCGTAGGTCAGTGTCCGTTTCGGCGTCCGGTCCTCGCCGGAGGCCTTCACCGCTTCCACCCGGTCCAGCGCGCCGCCGTTCAGAATCACCACCGAATCGCCGGCGGTCAGCGTGAAAGTCCCCCGCGTCAACTTCGCATGGGGCGTCAGGAAGATCTCGCTTGTGAGTTCGTGATAAACCAGGTGGCCGGCCTCGATAACCATCTGGCGTTCCACGGGTCCACCGCCACGCCAGCGCAGGACGACCTCGGATTTCATCGTCAACTGGTGCAGTTGCGGGTCGTAAGAAGCGCCCACCGAGGCGCCGTCGCCCTTTTCGAACTCGAATGTGGCCGGGCGCTCCGTCCAGACCTTCGTGGATCGGGCATCGAAATGCGCGCCCGACGATCGGATGTGCATCGGCGGACTCGATGGCGTTCCGCCGTCCGCGATGGCGGTGGTGATGTCCACCTCGCCATCCGAATACAACTCGCCCGAGGCCGTGTCGAAGTTGGCCCGGGCGCTCTTGATCAGGCTGTAGCTGAGGCCCGCGGCATCGTAAACCTTCATCTCGACGCCTTGGAGGAGGAAAGACGATGGCTCTTTCACCTGCTGGAACGTACGGGCGCGCACGATCACCTTTGGAAGTTCGCCCTGTTTGAGCTCCCAGGTCCAGTAATCGGCGGTGGCAGAAATGTTGGCCGGCAGCGGCGCGGATACCTTCGGACGGGCCGCGCGCTGCGCCTTGCGCTGTATATAGAAGGTGGCAGCGGTGAAGGCGGTCACCACGGCCAGCGCAAGCAGAACCAGCCAGCGTGCCCGCCGGAACATGTCTTCAGAATACCATCCGCCAGAAACGGCAGCTCTGGTTCTGGATATGAGTGCGACGAGCTAAGATTTTCTTCGTGGCGCGTAGCCGACGAAAACAGATCTAGTCACTTATGTTGTCTTCGTCAAACTTTATTTGGTTTAATTTCAGTAACTTGCAGTTGGCTATTGGCACTCGTCATGGATGTGTGCTAATAATATGGGTGTTGTCCGGCAGCCTGCCGGACCGGACTTACGATACTCGGAAGTCGACTCGAAACCAATTGGAGGTTTTGTCACAATGCAGATTCGTCCGCTCTATGACCGGCTGGTGATCCGCCGCGTCGAGCAAACAGAAACCATGATGAACGGCATCATCATTCCCGACACCGCGAAAGAGAAGCCCCAGGAGGGCGAGGTTATGGCGGCTGGCCGCGGCAAGCGGCTGGAAGACGGCAGTGTGGTTCCGCTTGACGTCAAAGTCGGCGACCGCATCCTGTTTGGCAAGTACTCGGGCAGCGATATCAAAATCGACGGCGAGGAGTTCCTCATCCTGCGTGAGGACGAAGTTCTCGGCGTGCTCGAGGGCGGCAAGTAAACAGGCCCCCCGCAAGTTCTAGACATTGAAGGAGACAGATTCACATGGCAGCGAAACAGGTTGTTTATAGCGAGAATGCGCGCCAGGCGATCCTGCGCGGCGTGAACCAGTTGGCCGACGCCGTTAAGGTCACCCTCGGCCCCAAGGGCCGTAACGTCGTCCTCGAGAAGAAGTTCGGCGGCCCGACGATCACCAAGGACGGCGTTACCGTCGCCAAGGAGATCGAGCTGAAGGATCCGCTGGAGAACATGGGCGCCCAGTTGGTGCGTGAGGTCGCTTCCAAGACCTCCGACATCGCCGGTGACGGCACCACCACCGCCACCATCCTGGCCCAGTCCATCTTCCGTGAAGGCGTCAAAGCCGTCGCGGCGGGCGCGAACCCGATGGCGCTGAAGCGTGGCATCGAGAAGGCCGTCGAAGCGGTTGTCGCTGAAGTCCAGACCCTTTCGAAGCCGGTTTCGGGCGACATGATCGCTCAGGTCGGCACCATCTCCGCCAACGGCGACGCTGAAATCGGCAACACGATCGCCGAAGCGATGTCGAAGGTCGGCAAAGACGGCGTCATCACCGTCGAAGAGTCCAAGACCATGAGCACCGAGCTGCAGACCGTCGACGGTATGCAGTTTGACCGCGGCTACCTCTCGCCCTACTTCATCACCGACCCCGAGCGGATGGAAGTCGTCCTCGAGGATCCCTACATCCTGATCCACGAGAAGAAGATCAGCAACATGAAGGACCTCCTGCCCGTTCTCGAGCAGATCGCCCGGTCCGGCCGTCCGCTGCTCATCATCGCCGAGGAAGTGGAAGGCGAAGCCCTGGCCACCCTCGTCGTCAACAAGCTCCGTGGCACGCTGAATGCCTGCGCCGTTAAGGCCCCCGGCTTCGGTGACCGCCGCAAGGCCATGCTCGAAGATATCGCCATCCTCACCGGCGGCAAGTCGATCATGGAAGAGACCGGCATCAAACTGGAAGGTGTCCGCCTCGAAGATATGGGCAAGGCCAAGCGCGTCACCATCGACAAGGACAACACCACCATCGTCGACGGCGCCGGTGAAGCGAAGCAGATCGAGGGCCGCATCAAGCAGCTCCGCGCCCAGATCGAAGAGACCACCTCCGACTACGACCGCGAGAAGCTCCAGGAACGCCTGGCGAAGCTCGCCGGCGGCGTCGCCATCATCAAGGTCGGTGCAGCTACCGAAACCGAGATGAAGGAAAAGAAGGCCCGTGTCGAGGATGCCCTGCATGCCACCCGCGCGGCCGTTGAAGAAGGCATCGTCCCCGGCGGCGGCGTCGCTCTCGTCCGTGGCGCAAGAGCCCTCGAAGGCCTGAAGGCCCCTGAGGACGAGCAGATCGGCATCAACATCATCAAGCGCGCCTGCCAGGAACCGCTCCGCCAGATCGTCGGCAACGCCGGCTGGGAAGGCGCAATCGTGGTCGAGAAGGTCGTCACCGCGACTGAGTCCAACTACGGCTTCAACGCCGCTTCCGGCGAATACGGCGACCTCGTCGCCGCCGGTGTCATCGACCCGACCAAGGTCACCCGCACCGCTCTCCAGAACGCTTCTTCGATCAGCGCACTCATGCTGACCACCGAAGCGATGGTTTGCGAGATCCCCGAGAAGAAGTCAGCCCCCGCTGGCGGTCCCGGCGGCCACGGCCCCGAGATGGATTACTAAAAACAGTCCAATCAGTAGCTTACGCGCCCGCCCAGGCTTCGCAGCCTGCGGCGGGCGTTCTTCTTTTTGCGCCTGAGTCGCGTTCCAAACGAACTCCGCCGAGTCGGAATTGCAAAAAAAACTGTTGACGTCATCCTGGTTCATTCGTATGATTGAAACAGTCGTATGACTGAAACGAACGTAAGTTCCGCGATCTCTTCGGCAACAGCTTCCGCCCCCGAGCCCGCCAAGGAAACCAAGGACCGAATCCTCGACGCTGCCGAGTCCCTCTTCATCGCCAACGGCTTCCAGGCCACCTCGCTCCGGCGTATCACCGCCATGGCTGGCGTCAACCTGGCGGCAGTCAACTACCACTTCCAGTCCAAGGAGCAGCTCATCATGGCCGTCATGATGCGCAAGCTTGACCCCGTCAACCGCCAACGGCTGACACTCCTCGACGGTTTCGAGGCCGCATCCGGCAGCCGGCCGCCATCGCTTGAGAATGTCCTCGTCGCTTTCCTTCAGCCGATAACGGACCACCAGGCGGCGGGCGTCGATCTCGGCTCGTTCCCCGTCCTGATGGGCCGGCTCTATAGCGAACCCGGCGGCCTGTTCCAGAAACTGTTCAGCATCGCGTTCGCACCCGTCGCCAAGCGGTTCAAGGACGCCATCACGCGCGCCCTGCCCGGATCCGACCCGCTCGACATACTCTGGGGTATGCACCTCACCGTTGGTGCCATGGCCCATTACCTCGCTCGCCCTCCGGTCCTGACCCTGCTTGCCGGGCGCGATGCCGCCCCGGCTCATGATCCGGTGGAGTCGCTCGACCGCCTCGTCGCTTACATGGCCGGCGGCTTCCGGGCGCTCGTCTCCAGAAAGGCGGATAGTCTATGAGAATCAACAAGTTAGCCGTCGCCATGGCGGCGTTTGCGATGCTGCAGAATGCGCCCGCTCAAACTCCGCAGCCAGCCAATTCGTCCGTCAGTCTGACCCTCGAAAAGGCCGTCGAAATCGCCCTTGCCCCCCAGGGCGCCATTCGCCGCCAGATGGCCGCCGAACTTGTCCGCCAGGCCGAGGCGCAGAAACGCACCGCCCTCAGCGCCGTGCTGCCGAATGTAGACGGTTCCTGGACCTATTCAAGCTTCACACGCAACCTGGCCGCCTTTGGCATCTCTGCCTCACCCCAGATCGGAATCCCGCTCGTCATCCCCCGCTTCGTCGGTCCGGTAGACACCTACGACTGGCGGGCGACCGCCGGCTGGAACCTGCTCGACTGGAGCGCCTGGCAGCGCTACCGGGCGTCGAAGGCGCGCCTTGATGCTGTATCGGCCGAGGAGAGGACCGCCCGCAACCAGACCACCGCGCTCGTCATCCGCGCCTACTCCGCCGCCCAGCGCGCCGAGCAGATGGTGGCGACGGCGGAATCCAACATCGCCCTCGCCGAACGCGTCCTGCGGTTGGCGCGCTCGCAGAAAGACGCCGGTATGGCGACGGGGCTGGACGTTACCCGCGCCGAGGTCCAGTTGGCCCAGGAAAAGTCCCGTCAGATCTATGCCGTGCAGGAGCGCGACCGTTCCCGTCTGGAACTGCTCCGCCTGCTCAACATGGGACTCGACATGACCGTCGAACTCGCCGACCCGCTCGTCTACAAGCCCGTCGACGCGCCCGAAGCCGGCGCCGCCGTCGCCCGGGCGCGGCAGAACCGGCCCGAGCTGACCTCGCAAATGGCCCGCGAGCGCGCCGGACAGCTCAACAAGAGCGCGGCCAGGCTCTCGCGGCTGCCCTCGGTCCAGGCGTTCGGCGACTACGGCACAATCGGAACCTCCGCCGGGACCGGCCTGCCCACCCGCGTCGTCGGCCTGCGAGTGAACATCCCGGTTTGGGACGGCGGCCGGCGCGATGCTCAGCGGGCCGAAGCCGGGAGCCTTCTGAGGCAGGAGGAGCTTCGCGGTCGTGATCTACGCCAGTTGATCGAGTTCGAAGTCCGGACGTCAATCGATCTGCTGCGCACGGCCGACGCTCAGGTCCGCGCGGCGAACGAGACCGCGGCCTTGGCGGAGAAGGAAGTGGAACAGGCTGAACGCCGGTTCCGCGAAGGCGTGGCCACCAGCGTGGAGATCGCCGACGCCCAGGCCCGACTCGGCCGGGCTCGGGAAGCCAAAGTGACGGCAATCTACCAACACCGCGCCGCCCGCGCGGAGCTCAGCCTGGCGGTGGGCGACATCGCAGGCGCAATCCAGTAACTCCAGGCAGAAGAAACGGACATGTGGAAAAAACTCACCATCATCATCGTCATCGTCGCAATCGGCGGTTTCTGGGCCTACAAGGCCTGGAATGGCCGCGCGGATGAGGGACTCATCCGGCTCAGCGGCAATATCGAGCTCACCGAGGTCGACATCGCCTTCAAGACCGCCGGCAAGCTGGTTGAACTCAATGCCGATGAAGGCGACGCAGTGAAAAAGGGCCAGACTCTGGCACGGCTCGACGCAGCCGAGCTCGAGCGCAGCCTGGAACGTGAATCCGCCACTGTCGATGGCGCCCGTTCCGCACTGGCACAGCTCGAAACCGGCATCCAATATCAGCAGGAGGCCATTGGGGGCGAGATCGCCCTCCGCCAGGCCGATCTGCGGCAGGCCGAAGCGAGGTTGAAGGAACTTCAGACCGGCAGTCGTCCGCAGGAGATAGAGCAGGCCCGCGCCGCCGTCGCCGAGGCTCAGGCCCAACACGCCCAGGCTTCGGCCGATTGGACCCGCGCCCAGAGGCTGATCTCGAACGACGACATCACCCGCCAGCAGTTCGACCAGTTCAAGAACCGCTACGACGCCGCTTCAGCCGCGCTCAAACGCGCCGCCGAGGCGTTGAAACTCGTTGAAGAAGGGCCGCGCACCGAGCAGATCGAACAGGCAAAGGCGGTCGCGGAAAGGGCCCGCGCGGCGCTCCGGGTGGCCGAGGCCGGGCGTATCGACATCCAGCGGCGGCGCCAGGAACTCACGATGCGCAAGGCCGAAATCGAGCGCGCCACGGCACAAAAGGGCGTTCTTTCGGCACAGATGAGCGACCGCCAGGTCGAGTCGCCCGTCGATGGCGTTGTTCTGTCGAAATCGGCCGAGGCGGGCGAGGTGCTTGCCGGCGGCGCGGCGCTGCTCACCGTCGGCGACATCGACCGCCCCTGGGTGCGCGGCTACATCAGCGAAACCGATCTCGGCCGCGTGAAGCTCGGCATGGCCGCCGAGGTGACGACGGATTCTTACCCTGGCAAGGTCTACAAAGGCACGGTCACCTTCATCAACAGCGAAGCCGAATTCACGCCTAAGCAGATCCAGACCACCGAAGAACGCGTGAAGCTGGTCTACCGCGTGAAGATTGAGGTCGAGAACCCCAACCGCGAGTTGAAATCGAATATGCCGGTGGATGCAGTCATTCGGGTGAACTAGGTCGAAATGATCAGGCTGGCGGGCGTATCCAGACAATTCGGCGCACTGACGGCGGTCAACAACCTCTCCTTCGAGGTCGGCCGCGGCGAGGTCTTCGGCCTGCTCGGCCCGGACGGAGCCGGCAAGACCACCACGCTGCGCATGCTCTGCGGCCTGTTGGACCCGACCACCGGCCAACTGTCGATCGACGGACTGAACGTGGCCGCGCATCTCGACCAGGTAAAGGACCGCATCGGCTACATGGCCCAACGCTTCGGGCTCTACGTTGACCTGACTGTCGAGGAGAACATGAAGTTCTACTCCGACCTGTTCGGGCTCGACCGCGCCACCCGCGACCCGCTCATGGAGAAATTGCTCGCCATGACCCGCATGGCCGAGTTCCGCTCCCGCCCGGCCGGAAAGCTCTCCGGCGGCATGAAACAGAAGCTGGCGCTGATGTGCACGCTGCTGCACAAACCCGCCGTCCTCATGCTCGACGAGCCCACAAACGGTGTGGACCCGCTCTCTCGCCGCGACTTCTGGAAGATCCTCAACTCGCTGGTCGAAGATGGCCTCACGGTGCTGGTGACCACGGCCTATCTGGACGAAGCAGAACGCTGCGGCCGTCTCGGCCTGATGTATGCCGGCCGGCTGATTCGCACCGGTACGCCTGACGAACTGCGCGCGGCCGTGCGCCCGCTCTGCTACAAGGTTGAAACGCCAGCCCGCCGCGAGGCCCATGCCTGGCTCCAGGGCAAGCCTGGCGTGATTGGCGCCGAACCCGCCGGTGCGTCGCTGCACCTCTATTCCGGAGCTGCGACCCCGGATCTGAACGAACTCGCCGTCTCACTATCTCTGGCTACAGGTGCGCCGGCGTCGATCGCTGCCGTTGAGCCGACGCTCGAAGACGCCTTCATCGCCCTGATTCGAATGGAGGAAAGCCGTGGTTGATCCGGCTGTCCGTTGCGAGGCCCTGGTGAAGCGCTTCGGCGAATTCACCGCCGTCGACAACGTCTCGCTCGACGTCGCCAAAGGCGAGATCTTCGGCTTCCTTGGGCCGAATGGCGCGGGCAAGTCAACGACCATCCGGATCCTGTGCGGCCTGATGGAACCAACTTCGGGAACCGCTGTTGTGAACGGCTTCGACGTCGCTCGCGAGAGCGAGAAAGTGAAACAGTCCATCGGCTATATGTCGCAGAGGTTCTCGCTCTACGACGACCTCACAGTGGAGGAGAATCTCGATTTCTTCAGCGGCATCTACGGCGTACCCAAGGACACGCGCGAGGAGCGCAAAGCCTACGCCCTGCGCATGGCGGCACTGGAAGCCGAGCGCGCCACGATGACGCGCCAGCTTGCCGGTGGCTGGAAACAGCGCCTGGCTCTGGGCTGCGCCATTCTGCACTCGCCGCGGGTGGTCTTCCTCGATGAACCCACCTCGGGCGTCGACCCAATCGCACGCCGCCGCTTCTGGGATCTGATCTACGACATGGCGGCGGCCGGGACGACCGTCTTCGTCACAACCCATTACATGGAAGAGGCCGAATACTGCCACCGCCTGGCCTTGATGTACCGCGGCCGCGTGGTCGCTCTCGGCTCGCCCGCTGAACTCAAGGCCGCCTGCGGACCGGACGCGACCATGGACGATGTCTTCGTTGAATCCATCGAACGCGAAGACGCGCGGCAAGTGAAGGGGGCCTTATGAGCTTTCGCCGCTTGCGCGCGGTCTTCCGCAAGGAAGGCCTCCACATCATCCGCGATCCCAGAAGCCTCATGGTGGCGCTCAGCGTCCCGGTGGTCATGATCCTTCTTTTCGGCTACGCGCTCACTCTGGATGTCGACCAGATCCCGACTGTGATCTACGATCAGGACCATTCGCCCGAAAGCCGCGCCCTGATCGAGGAGTTCAAAGGGTCGCGCTTCTTCTCCGTCACTGAAACGCTCGACGGCCATGCAGCCATCCGGCGCGGCATCGACCACAGCCACACGTTGCTGGGCGTCGTGATCCCCGGCGACTTCAGCCGGTCACTGGCGCGGGAGCGCGAGGCCTCGGTGCAGCTGATCATCGACGGGTCAGACTCGAACACAGCCTCCATCGCCGCCGGCTATGCCGAGGCGCTGGTCATGTCTCATTCGGCTCAGTTGCGGGATGCGGCGCTGAAGCATCGCGGCCTGGGCGAACTGAAGATGCCGATCGACGCCCGCATCCGCGTGCTTTACAACCACGAACTCAAGTCGAAGAACTTCATCATCCCGGGCATCATCGCCGTCGTGCTGATGATTATCTCGGCGCTGCTGACGTCGCTCACCATCGCCCGCGAGTGGGAGTCCGGCACCATGGAGCAGTTGCTTTCGACGCCGGTCCGCCCCGTAGAACTGCTGCTGGGCAAGCTCTGCGCCTACTTCGTCCTCGGCATGGCCGATGTCGCACTGGCGCTGGTGGTTGGCGTCGGCGTCTTTGATGTGCCCCTGCGCGGTAATGTCCTCTTGCTGATCGCGACAAGCGCCCTTTTTCTGTTTGGCGCGCTCTGCTGGGGCATCTTCCTTTCCACCGTCGCGCGGTCCCAACTGCTGGCCTTCCAGATGAGCATAGTCTCCAGCTTCCTGCCGGCGTTCATCCTGAGCGGCTTCATCTTCGCCATCGAGAACATGCCGGTGGTGATCCAGCAGATCACCCGCATCATACCGGCGCGCTATTTCGTCACCATCCTCCAGGGCGTCTTCCTGAAGGGAACCGGTTTACAGGTGCTCTGGGTGGAGGTGGTGTTCCTGATCGTCTATGGCGCGATCATCTTCATGATTGCCAGCCGCGCCATGCGGCAGAAGGTGGCCTGAGATGTGGGAACGGATCAGGGAGATCATCGTCAAGGAGTTCCGCCAGACGCTGCGCGATCCCCGCCTGCGGTTTGTCCTCATCGTCCCGCCCATCCTGCAGACGATCATCTTCGGCTTTGCCGTCAACCTTGACGTAACCACTGTCCGGCTCGGCATCATGGACCTGGACCGCTCCAACGAGAGCCGCAAACTGATCGACCGTTTCGCCGGCTCGAACTCTTTCGAGATCCTCGCCCGGGCCTCCAACGAGCGGGAGTCGCAGGACACGCTCGATCGTGGCAAAGTGCAGGCCATGGTGCGGGTGCCCGCCGGATTCGGCGCCGATGTCGCCCGCGGCCGCCAGACCGAGATCCAGATCCTGGTGGATGGCGCCAACTCAAATACCGCCGCGCTGGTGGCCGCCTACTCGAACTCGGTCATCGTCTCCTACAACCAGGAACTGCTCCAGGCCACGCAACTCAAGAAGCTGGTGTCCAGGACCCGCCAAGGCCCGGTGCGACTGGCCCTGCCCGGAGTTGTGCCCGAAACGCGCGTCTGGTTCAACCCCGAGTTGCTCAGCCGCAACTACTTCGTGCCCGGCGTCGTCGTGAACATCCTGATGCTGGTCACGCTGATGCTGACGGCTCTATCCATCGTCCGCGAGAAGGAGATCGGCACCATGGAGCAGATCATGGTCACTCCCATCCGCTCCATCGAACTCATGCTCGGCAAGACCATTCCCTTTGGCCTGATCGGCATGTTGGATATGCTGCTGGTCACATCCGCCGCGCTGCTGGTGTTTCGCGTGCCGTTTCGGGGCCAGATCCTGATGCTGGTCTTCGCCACCGCACTGTTCCTTCTGACCACCCTCGGCGCCGGACTCTTCCTATCCACCATCTCCGGCACCCAGCAACAGGCCATGATGGGCGCGTTCTTCTTCTTCCTGCCCACCATGATGCTGAGTGGGTTCACGTTCCCCATCCGTAACATGCCCGAACCCATCCAGTATCTGACCTACCTGAACCCGATGCGTTACTTCATGGAGGTGATGCGCGGCGTCTTCCTGAAAGGCAGCGGCCTGGACGTGCTTTGGCCCCAGTTGCTGGCCATGGCTGTGTTTGGCGTGGTCATCATCACGGGCAGCGCCCTGCGCTTCCACAAACGGCTGGATTGACGCGGGCCAACGGGTCAGAGGATCAGCATACAGTCGCCATAGGAGAAGAACCGGTAACGTTTTTCCACAGCATGGCGGTAGGCCGCGAGCATCAATTCCACCCCGCCGAAGGCGCAAACCAGCAGCAGCAGGCTCGACTTGGGCAGGTGGAAGTTGGTCAGCAGGGCCCCCGTCGCCCGGAACTCGAAGCCGGGGTAGACGAAGATGCTGGTCTCGCCCGAGCACCCCCTGATGCCGCCGTTGCGCCTGGCGGCTGTTTCCAGCGTCCTGACGGAGGTGGTGCCTGCCGCCACCACCCGTCCGGCGCCCAGGATCTGGCCGGCCGCCTCCGCCGAAATATTGAAACGCTCGGCGTGGAGTTGGTTCAGGCGGATCTCGTCGGTTTGCAGGGACTGGAATGTTCCCATCCCGACATGCAAGGTCACCTTGGCTATGTTCGCCCCGGCGGCGCGGCAGTCCTCCAACACCTCGGGGGTGAAATGCAGGCCGGCAGTCGGCGCCGCGGCCGAGCCCGGCTTGTCGGCGAACACCGTCTGATACCGGGTCCTGTCCGCCGCATTGTCTACGCGGTGAATGTAGGGCGGCAGAGGTACATGCCCGACGGCGGCGATCTCGTCGTCGATGTTCCTGGCCGTGGTGAAATGCACCACCCGCTCGCCGCCATTGCCCGCCTCCAGGATGTCGCACGAAAGCGTGTCCGAGAAACGGATCTTCGTCCCCGGCGGCAGTTTGCGCCCAGGCCGGACCAGGACGTTCCACAACTTGCGGTCCGGCGAGGCTGGCTGCACCAGGAACACCTCGACGTCGCGATGGTAGTCCTCCTTGCGGCCGAACAGCCGGGCCGGAAACACACGGCTGTCGTTCAGCACAAGGCAGTCGCCCGGTTTAAGATACGCTGGGAGATCGGTGAACTTTCGATCGTTGAAGGTTCCCGTCGCCCGGTCGACAACGAGCATGCGCGATGCTGAGCGCTCAGGCAGAGGCTCCTGCGCAATCAACTCGTCCGGAAGGCGGTAGTCGAAATCGGTCAGTTTCATCCGAAGTGTCAGTTCCAGAATAGCGATTTATCCGGTTTATTGCATTCATGCCAGACCTTATTCTAGGGATCGAAAGCTCCTGTGACGAGACCGCAGCCGCCGTAGTCTGTTCCGATCGCGGCATCCTGTCCAGCGTGGTTGCTTCACAGATCGCAACACACTGCAAGTACGGCGGCGTGGTGCCCGAACTGGCCTCGCGCGAGCATCTCCGGGCAATCGTTCCCGTCGTCCGCGAGGCTCTTGAACGCGCCGGCGCCGGTTTTGATTCGCTCTCGGCCGTGGCAGTCACCGAGGGTCCCGGGTTGGTCGGTTCGCTGCTCGTCGGGCTCACTTTCGCCAAGGCGGTCAGCGCCGCCCGCGCACTGCCGTTGATCGGCGTCAACCATATCGAAGGACACATCCACGCCGTCCTGATCGAATCCCGGGCCGCGGGCGCCATCGTCCAATTTCCGGCGCTCGCCCTGGTGGCCAGCGGAGGCCATACCCACCTGTTCGAACTGCCCGAGGAGGGCCGTTACCGTCTGATGGGCAAGACCCGCGACGACGCCGCAGGCGAAGCCTTCGATAAAGTCGCCAAACTGCTCGGTTTCGGTTATCCCGGCGGCCCCGTACTCGATGCCCTCGCACCTCACGGCGACGCCAACGCCGTCCGGCTCCCGTTCTCCAAGATGAAGGGCAATGCCCTGGACTTCAGCTTCAGCGGCCTCAAAACGGCCATGTTGCGCTGGGTGCAGGCGCGCGGCATGGACGACGAAATCGCCGCCCGCCGGGCCGTGCTCCGCTCCTCCGAACACCTGTCCATCGAGGAGTGGCTGGCGGCGACGCCCGCCACCACCCTCAACGCCATTGCCGCCTTCCAGCGTGTTGTCATCGAGGAACTACTGAGACGCCTCGACCGCGCCGCCGAGGAATCCGGCGCCCAGGCGATCATCGTCTCCGGCGGCGTCGCCTGCAATCAGGGACTGCGCCGCGCGGCAACGGCGGGAAGGTTTCCATGTCCCGTGTACTTCCCCACGCCCGGCCTGTCCACCGACAACGCCGCCATGATCGCCGCCGCCGCCCTGGGCAAGTTCAGCCGCGGCGAATTCGCCGATCTCACACTAAAAGCCAAAGCCGGATTGACTCTCGCCTAGCCACTGTTCTGCAATAGACCCATGCGCTGGCTTGTCCTGCTCGCCCTACCCTGTCTGCTGACCGCCGAGGTCACCCGGATCCACGTCGTCGACCGCACCGATGTGCTCGATGGCAAATCGCTCGGCCCGGCGGGCGCCTACGAACGCGTGGTCGCCAAGGTGCGCTTTGCTCTGGACCCCAAACTGAGCGCCAATCGCATCATCCACGATCTCGATCTCGCCCCTAAGAACGCCCAGGGCAAGGTCGAATTCTCCGCCGACCTCTACGTCCTCAAGCCACGAGACCCGGCACAGGGCAATGGCGTCCTGCTCTTTGAAGTCTCCAACCGTGGCGGCAAGGGCCTGCTGGGCCGTTTCAACTCCGCCTCAGGTTCGGCTGACCCCACCACTCAGGAGCACTTCGGCGACCTGTATCTGATGAAACAGGGCTATACGCTGGTCTGGCTCGGATGGCAGTGGGATCTTCCGAAGACGCCCGGCCTGGTGAGGCTGGATGCGCCCGTTGTGAAGGGGCTCAAAGGCCCGGTACGCGCCGAGTTCATCCCCAACCGCCTCGGAAATGTGATGCCGCTGGGCGATCGCAACCATCAGGCCTATCCCGCTGTTGCCGGCGAACCCATCACCCTCACCCGCCGTAACGAGCCTGAGGCCAAGCCCGAAGTGATACCGCCCGCCTCGTGGCGCCTCAGCCCCGACGGCCAGACCATCCAGATGGATGCAGGCTTCAGGCCCGGCGTCATCTACGAAGCCGTCTATATCGCCCAGGATCCGCGCGTCCAGGGCGCCGGTATGGCCGCCATCCGCGACCTGATCTCATTCATGAAGCACCAGTCCGACGGACTTAGCGTCCTCGGCGACCAGCCCCGCTTCCTCCGCCATGCCATCGGATTCGGCGTCTCGCAGAGTGGGCGGTTTCTGCGCACCTTCCTCTACAACGGCATGAACGCCGACGAAAAGGGCCGCAAGGTTTTCGACGGCGTCTGGGCCGATGTCGCAGGCGGCGGACGCGGGAGTTTCAACCACCGCTTCGCCCAGCCCTCCCGCGACGGCCACGCTTTTCTGAATGTTCATTACCAGACCGACCTCTATCCCTTCACCGACCTCGCCCTGGAGGATCCGGTGACCGGGCGCAAGGAGGGCATTCTGTCAAGGTTGAAGCCCGAGTCCGTGCCGAAGATCTTCTATACCAACGGGTCGTATGAATACTGGGGCCGCGCCGCAGCGCTCATTCATGTGACGCCCGATGGCCGGGCCGACGCCCCGTTGCCGCCGACGACACGGATTTACTTCCTGGCCGGTACGCAGCACGGCTCAGGCCGGGTTCCGCCGGTCCGCCAGAGTACCCGCAATCTCGCCAACCCGGTCGATTTCCGTCCCATCCACCGCGCCCTGCTCGAAGCCATGCGCGCCTGGGTGGTCCGCGGAGTGGAGCCGCCCGAATCACGCTACCCCCGCATCGCCAGCGGCGAGTTGATCCCCGCCTCGGCCTACAGGAACCCCGCCGGCGACCATCCGCGCCGTATCCTGCCGGCCTTCAGGATGGACTACGGCCCGGAATTCGAATCCAAGGGCATCGTCTCGAAGGAACCGCCGGAAATCGGTGCGCCCTTCCCAGTGCTGATTCCGAAATCCGATCCTGCCGGTATCGACCTTGGCGGCGTCCGCATGCCTGAAGCCATCCACCCGCTTGGCGCGCTCACCGGATGGAACTTCCGCTCGGCCGGCATTGGAGCGCCGAAAGAGCCGGCCGCCATGATCGGCTCGTTCCTGCCCATGACGCCTGAGGCGATCAAGGCGCGGTACGGCCAGCGCGACGACTACATCGAGCGCGTCACCGATGCCGCCAACACATTGATCCGGGACCGGTTCATGCTCACCGAGGACCGTGGTCGAGTTGTTGCCCGAGCCGCCGCCCTCTACGATTCCGTGGTCTCGAAGAAGCTGAAGTAGCATGGATGCTCCGGAACTGACGCCCGCCGGGTGCGGCCGTCTGTCGATCGAACTCGCCTCCCAGGCGCTGGCCCGGACGGCAGCGACGGCGGAACCGGCAATTCAACGCGCCGTTGAGCTGATCGCGTCGAACCCCGGCAAGGTGGTGGTCACGGGCATGGGCAAGTCCGGGCTCATCGGCCGCAAAATCAGCTCCACGCTGACATCCACCGGAACCCCGGCGGTCTTTCTTCACCCCGCTGAGGCCGTCCATGGCGACTTTGGCGTCTATGCGCCCGGCGAAGTCACGATCCTGCTTTCCAACAGCGGATCCACCGAGGAACTGGTCCGGTTGCTGCCGACGCTCAAGCGGTTTGAATCGCCGCTGATCGGCATCCTGGGCAATCCGGCTTCACCGCTGGCCAAAGCCGTGGATGTCCTGCTCGATGCCAGCGTCGATCGTGAAGGCGACCCACACTCGATGGTGCCCACCACCAGCGCCATCGTCGCTTTGGCTCTCGGCGATGCCCTGGCGGTCGCGCTCATGGCTCGTAACGACTTCACCCCAGAGGACTTTGGCGTCTTCCACCCCGGCGGGCAGATCGGCCGCAACCTGCTGCTGCGGGTGCGCGACGTCATGCACACCGGCGATGAAGTCGCCTGGGTCGGCACCGGCGACTCCATTAAGGATGTCGTCATCGCCATGACCCAGCGTCCGCTTGGCGCTGCTTGCGTCGTTGATACCCAGCACCGGCTCGCCGGATTGATCACCGACGGCGATCTCCGCCGTGCCCTACGCAACCACGACGACCTGCGCCCGCTCACCGCCACCGCCATCATGACCGCCCGCCCACTCACCGCCTCGCCCGACCTTCGCCTGGACGCCGCCCTGCGCCGCATGGAAGACCGCCCGAGCCAGGTTTCCGTTCTTCCCGTCGTCGCGCCCGACTCCGGCCGGGCGCTTGGACTGCTCCGGCTTCACGACATTCTTCTTGGCCGGACAGGCCAATCCGTGACAAAGTGACTAAAGTCATACCTTCCCAGCAAGATTCTCGGTACCCTCGTTCGGTAGGCGCGCCAGGGCGCGCCGGAAGGAGTCGTAAACGCATGAAAAAGCTGTGGTGGAGTTTCGCTGCGGTATTGGTCTTTTCGTTCGGAGTCCTCGGCTGGATCGGGACCCGGATCTACCAGGAGAAACCGCCGCTTCCGGCTGAGGTAGTCACTTCCACTGGCGAGAAGGTGATCCCGGCCGGGATGATCGAGAAGGGCCAGAACGTCTGGCAGTCGATGGGTGGCATGCAGGTGGGCTCGATCTGGGGCCACGGCAGCTACGTGGCGCCGGACTGGACAGCCGACTGGCTGCACCGCGAACTGGTCTTTGTCCTGAACCGCTGGGCGCAAGCCGAGCACCAGAAACCCTACGATCAACTCTCCGCGGAGCAGAAGGCCGGCTTGCAAGGCCGCCTGACCGAGTTGTACAAAACGAATTCCTACGATGCCGAAACCGAGGTCATCACAATCGACCCGGTCCGCGCCGATGCCGTCCAGGCGAACACGGAGTATTACACCGCGCTGTTCCGTGACGGCAGGCCGGAATACGCCATCCCGGCCGGCGCGATTCCGGATCCCGAGCGGGCCAAGGCGATGTCGGCGTTCGTCTGGTGGACGGCGTGGTCGGCTTCCACAAACCGCCCGAACGACAACCTCACTTATACCGGCAACTGGCCGCACGAGCCGCTGATCGGCAACCGCCCGACGGGCGAGGCCGTGATGTGGACCGGCGTCAGCATCATCATGCTGCTGGGCGGCATCAGCGCCCTGATCTGGTGGTATGCATCACAAAAGAAAGAGGAAGAGATCGACCTCGTACCGGCGTCCGATCCACTTGAATCCTGGCGCTCGACGGCCAGCCAGTTGGCCACGATGAAGTATTTCTGGGTTGTCGCGCTGCTGATTCTGGTTCAGATTGTCATGGGCGTGGTGACGGCGCATTACGGCGTCGAGGGTGACGGCTTCTACGGCATCAAGCTCTCCGAGATCCTGCCGTATTCGGTTACGCGCACATGGCACGTCCAGTTGGGCATCTTCTGGATCGCCACGGCGTGGCTGGCCGCCGGCCTGTTCATCGGACCGCTGGTGAGCGGCAAGGAGCCGCGGTTCCAGAGCGCGCTGGTCAACGTGCTGTTTGGGGCGCTGCTGCTGATCGTAGTCGGCTCACTGACGGGCGAGTGGATGAGCATTATGAACAAGATGAGCGACTCGCAGTCGTTCATGTGGGGCCACCAGGGCTACGAGTATGTCGATCTGGGCCGCGGCTGGCAGGTGCTGCTGTTTGCCGGGCTGATTATCTGGCTGGCGCTGGTGGTGAGGTCGGTGCGGCCGGCGCTGGCGCGGAGTCCGGAGTTGACCAAACGAAGTGAGCAGAGGCCGCTGCTGGCTCTGTTCCTGGTGTCGAGCGCGGCGATTGGGCTGTTCTATGGCGCCGGCCTGACATGGGGCCACCACACGCACATTTCGATCGTCGAATACTGGCGCTGGTGGGTTGTCCATCTGTGGGTTGAGGGATTCTTTGAGGTCTTTGCCACTGCGGTGATTGCCTTCTTCTTCATGCGGTTAGGGCTGATCCGGCCGCAACTCGCAGCCCAGGGCGCGCTGCTGTCGGCCACCATCTACCTGGCCGGCGGCATTATCGGCACCTGCCACCACCTGTATTGGTCGGGCACGCCGACCTTGGCGCTGGCCTGGGGTTCGGTGTTCAGCGCGTTGGAAGTGGTGCCGCTGACGCTGGTGGCCTATGCCGCGATCGACGACCTGCGGCGCGGGCGGTCGGCGCCGTGGGCGATCCGCTACAAGTGGCCGATCTACTTCTTCGTCTCGGTGGCGTTCTGGAACATGGTGGGCGCGGGCCTGTTCGGCTTCATGATCAACCCGCCGATCGCGCTGTATTACATGCAGGGGCTGAACACGACGCCGCTGCATGGACATGCCGCGTTGTTTGGCGTCTACGGGATGCTGGGCATCGGGCTGATGCTGGTGTGCCTGCGGGCGCTGAACCCCGAGCAGAAGTGGCGCGAGGGGTGGCTGAAGTTCTCGTTCTGGGCAATGAACATCGGGCTGCTGGCGATGTGTGTGCTGAGTCTGCTGCCGGTGGGCTTGATGCAGACGTGGGCGAGCGTGGACCAGGGCTACTGGTATGCGCGCGACACGGAGTTCATGCAGCAGCCCCTGATGCAGACGCTTCGTTGGCTGAGGGCGCCTGGCGACACGCTGTTCGCCATCGGCGCGGTGGTGCTGGTGGCGTTTGTGTTCACGGTGAGGCCGCGCAAGAACGCGGCGTAGAGGCCGGACCAGACGCCAATTGAGACTGCGGCGGGGAGTTCGTTTGATCTCCCCGCCGATTCTGCTTTGGCGGCGCAGATTGACAGTGGTTGGCGCGGGTACCTACAATTCGGAAGGTGGGTTCTGCGGACGCGGAGTGAGGAATTGCTGCGCCTGCGGACCCAAACCGGCCTTTCCGGCGTCTAAAGTCAAAGGAAACCGAAGGAATGCCCACAGGGGCGGCCGCCTGACCGTGTGTTCTCGGAGCGCCGGCGGCGATGAGGATCCGGTGCTTCAGGCAAGGACGAGGTAGTGGCGGCGCCCGGATGGACCGGGCCAGAGTTTTTTAGAATTGGAGAGCGATGATGAGCAACAAAGTGATGCGGCCCTTCCTGCTTGCCGCGGCGATGCTGGTGACGGTGGGAGCCGCTCATGCGCAGTTGAAGGTTGGCGTGGTGGATCTTCAGAAGGTCCTTCAGGGCACCGCGGAGATCAAACAGGCCGAAGCCGACCTGAAGGCGCGGTTCGGGCCGCGGCAGGACGAACTCGCCGCGACCGAAAGGGAGTTGGCGAAGCTCCAGCAGGAGTTTGAGGCCAACCAGACCAAGTACACCGAAGCGGCGCTGGCCGACCTGACCGCCCGCATCCAGAACCGCCAGCGCATTTATCAGCGCAACGCCCAGGCTTTGCAGGAAGAAGTGAACCGCGACCGCCAGGACATCTTGAGCCGGGTGGGACAGCGGCTTCAGGAGATCGTGAAGAAGGTGGCCGAGGCGCAGGCGTTTGACATGGTGGTGGACTCCCAGTCGACGCTGTACTCGAAGCCGGCCCTCGACATCTCGGCCGCCGTGACGACCGCCTACGACGCCGCCTATCCCGTGAAGAAGTAAGCAGGGAGGCCTATATGGCCGGTTTCTTCGACCAGTACGAGACGAAAAGCAGCCTGCAAGAGCGGGTCGCCAAATGGTTTTTTGTGGCGATCGCGGCGGTGTTGCTGCTGTGGGGCCTGGACTGGGTGCTGGCGAAGCTGGGCAAGGACAACTTGTCTGACTTCCGTGCCCAGTGGCGGGTCCGTTCTTTTGTTAACGCCCTGGAATCAAAGAGCTACGAAGAGGCCTACAGCATGTGGGGCTGCACCAAAGCCAGCCCGTGCCGCGACTACGCCTTCGAGAAGTTTATGGAGGACTGGGGTCCGAACAGTCCGAATGCGGCTCTGGTGAACGGGGAAAAGTTGGTGACGCGTCACTGTGCGACGGGGATTATCCGGACGGACCTGCTGCCGAACAAGGAGATGGTCCATCTGTACGTGGACCGGGGGGATTTGAACATCAGTTTTGCGCCCTGGGGCGATTCCTGCTCGGCGCCGGCGATGAAGGTACCGTAGGCGCGTATCCAGCATTACCGCCGGCTGCGTCTGACGCAAAGTCGGCCGCCTGCCAGATAGCAGCGCCATTATGTTGGGGACTGCGTTGTCCCGCCCGCTCAATCCGCATTCATCCGCCGTCTCAGAGTCCTTATACGCCGGCGGGGACTCCGCTTCGGGTTTCAGGCTGATGCGATGTGCGCGCGGCTCGGAGAGGATTTCGGCAGCAATGGGGGAGGGGCGAGCGGGGAGTGGGGCGGACGCCGGACGCGTCTTCGCCGGATTCATTGGGAACGAACTATGATGCCCACTCCTGATCCCGTCCTTCCATACTTGCCAGGCGCCGGGAGTTGAGGTCTACAGCACTGTGCGTTGAATGCGCAGTCCGTCGCGGGCGATCTGCCAATCGGTGGCGTTCATGGAGGAGCGGAGTTCCGCAGCCGCCTCCTCGGAACGGGCGAGGAATATCATGAAACCGCCACCGCCGGCGCCGGCGAGTTTGGCTCCTCGAATGAGCGGACGGGCACGGTCGAGCAACGCTTCGACGGGGGCGTTTGTGGTGTGGGGGTCCATGCGCTGGTTGAGTTCCCAATGGCGGTTCATGAGGGCGCCAAGGGTGTCCCAATCGGCATCCTGCATGGCGTGCGCCATCTCCAGCGCCAGCGTCTTGATGCTGTGCAACACCTGGACTGTATGGGTTTCGCGGGCGAGGTAGCTGCCCACGACCTGCTGGAGGAGGTTGCGGGCGATGCGGCGGATACCGGTGTAGGCGAGCACGACGAGCCGCTCGAGCTCGGCCTCGCGGTCGAGCGACCAGTTCAACGGCTGGTAGCGGAGTTTCTGGGCGGGTCCGGGCGCGGTGCTTAAGAGCTTGATTCCGGGGAAGATGCCGCCGGCCTGATCCTGCCAGCCGCCGCCGGCGCCCATCATCTGTTCGAGGTCGAGAACGAGATCGCTCACCTGTTGTGTTGAGAGGCGCCGCCCGAACATCTCCATCGTGGCCCGGACAACTGCCGCGGCGAGTATGGAACTGGAACCGAGGCCTGAGCCGACGGGCAGATCGGCGGAGGTGGAGATTTCGATGCCGCCGCCGAGCCGGTCGAGCAGGGCAGGCAAGGGCTGGTCTTCCTGAAAGAGGCCGGTGAGGCGCAGGGCGCACTTGGAGATGGCGAAGGCGTCGCCGGCGGTGGCGGATTGGAGTTCGTCGGAGGAAGTGCGGTATTCGGCGGTTTCACCGGTGTCCTCGGAACGGAGGCGGATGACGGGCGAGTCGAGAAGGCGTGCCCGGCAGCGGATCTGGTAGCCGCCGTTGAGTGCGACGGCGGAGTTCAACACGGTTCCGCCCCAGTCGAGGCAGAACGGAGGAGTGTCGCTCCAGCCTCCGCCGAAATCGATCCGCGCGGGGGCGGAGACTTCGACGGCGGATAGGGTGAAGCCGCCGCCGGGGGTGATGCGCGACCGTCCGGCGAGGGTCGACACAGCCGTGGAAACCAATGAAAATGCGCGGCTCTTGAGGGAAGCGGCACGTCCGTCATGTCCGGCCTGGGCGAAGAAAAGCGAAGCCTGATAGGCGAGGCTGGCTGCGGTGGAGGGATCGGCCTGTTGATGGGCGGAGGCGTGTTTCTCGATGAGTTCGCCGGCGCCGGTGAGGGCGGCGAGGCCGGGGGCGTAGGCGAGCACGGGGCGAAGGTCACTGCCGGCGAGGGCGAGTTCGGTGACGGTGGCGCGCCAGCGAAGGCGGTTGCGGAGGTCGCGTTGGGCGCCTTCGGCCTGGGTGTCGGCCCATTGTGCGCTGCTGGCGAGCGAGTGGCGGGGCATGGCGCGCCAGGCGCCGGCCAGATTTTCGCTGGATTCGCCCAGGAGCCAGCGGGCGTAGCGCCAGCAAGTGGGGGGATCGGCGATGGGGTAGAGTTGGGCGTTCCAGAGGCAGCGTTCGGAGGCGGGCAGACCGGGCCAGACGTCATCCGCTGAGATGCCAAGCAGATCAAGGTGGGTGAGGATTGGGCGTGCGAACCAGAGGGCGCCATCGCCGGCGAGGGATTTGGGGTCGTCCTCGACGCCGTAGACGCGGATGACGGTACCGGCGGGAAGGTGGCAGGCGGAGGTTTCGAGTTGATGCGCGACGGTGTTCTCGGGCAGTTCGACATTGCCGGGGATGGAGGACAGGCCGTGGGCGACGGCACTTCGCGAGATGCGCAACGTATCTTCGAGGCAGCATTCCATGGCCAGGGCGCCGGGTCCAATCTCGCCGCCGCCGAGGACGCTATCGAGGATGACTCCGCTGCAGACGACGTTGGCGGGGGCCTCGGAGCCGAGCCGGGCATGAGCCGAGTAGAGATGTGAAAGGTCGGTCTCCTCGGTCATCATCTGGCGGAACAAGCGGGTGGTGCCGATATGGGAGAACTCGCCTTCGAGGGGGTCGCAGTGAAATCCGGCGGGTGAGAGCACGGCGGCCAGGGCCTGGAATTGCTCAGGCGAGGATGGGTCGGGTTGCCAGTGGCGGGTGAGGGCGCCGGTGAAGTGGGTATAGAGGTCGAGCGGCAGGGCAGGCAATCCGGAGAGGGCAACGGCGGTGAGTCCGGCTGAGGTTTGGGGATCGAAGCGCAGGATGCCGGTATCGACAGCAACCATGCCGTCTGAGCGAATGCCGCCAGCGGCTTCGACCTCGGTGCGGCTGGGTTTCTGGAGGAACGAATAGACGATGCCATCCTCGCCGGATACGTAGACACCGTGCTGGGAACCGACATCGGGGCGTTGCCAAAGGGCGACTCCGGAGACTCCCGGGCGGCGCCAGTTGAGCCCGTCGGGTTCAAAAACAAGCAGGACATCGCCGGAGCCGACGGCGAGGCCGGCGTCCATGCGTTCGCACCAGAGTGAAGAAAGGGCGAGGGTTTCGTCAAAGACGGTGGAGGCGCCGCCTCCGGGTGCGCGGACTGGAAGGGCGCTGAACAGTTTGCCGGCGGCCGAGAACTGAGGCAGGCGGCGGGAGTCGCCGCCGGAATGGATCATGAGGACGCGGTTGGATTGCCACCAGGCGGCAAGGTGCTGGGTTTGGGGATGCGGGAAGAGCGATTCGGCGAGGGTGCGGAGGGCGTTGAGGGTGGCTCCGCCGCTGCCGGGGCGGGAGGATTCGGGGTCGGGTACTACTATGAATTGGGTCGCGGAAGGGAGACTTTGGCGGCGGCGGCGGTCGTCGATCTGGCGCGAGTATAGATCGGCCTGGCGGCGGGAACTGGCTGTGATCAGGACCGCGGACCACCAGGGCCGATGTCCGGCGATGGCCTCGGCATAGTCGGCGTGCGCGCGAGTGGTGATGTTGGACAGGGTCTGGGTAGCGCCCATGGAGGGATTCCAGGGGCAGTTTATCAGACGCTACGAGTGAAAAGCAGAACCCACGTTTTAGTGGTGCGGGTTGAGCTCGTCCTTGGAGACCTTGCCGTCGCGGATGGTGATGATGCGGTGCGCGTATTCCGCGATGTCGCGCTCGTGGGTCACCAGAATGATCGTGTTGCCGAGGTTGTGCAGGCGGGCGAACAGATCCATGATTTCGACACTGGTTGCGGAATCGAGGTTGCCGGTGGGCTCATCGGCGAGCAGAATGGACGGATCATTGACCAGGGCGCGCGCGATGGCGACCCTCTGGCGCTGGCCGCCCGAGAGTTCGCTGGGCTTGTGGTACATGCGGGCTTCAAGATCGACGGCACGCAGCGACGCTTTGGCACGCTCAATGCGCGCTTCGGCGGCCATGCCGGAGTAAATCAACGGCAGTTCGACGTTGTGCAACGCGGTGGCGCGGGGCAGCAGGTTGAATGTCTGGAAGACGAAGCCGATCTCTTTGTTGCGGATGCGGGCGAGATCGTCGTCGGTCATCTCGCTGACCAGTTCGCCACGGATGTAGTATTCGCCTCTGGTGGGCGTGTCCAGGCAGCCGATCAGGTTCATCAGGGTGGACTTGCCGGAACCAGACGGGCCCATGATGGCGACATACTCGCCACGGCGGATCTCGACTTCAGCGCCGGAGACGGCATGGATCTCCTGGTCGCCCATGACGTAGGTCTTCCAGAGATCGAAGGTGCGAATGACGATGTTGTCGCGCTTGAGCTGTTCAGAGCGCGAGTTGCGCTCGGCAATGGCAGATGGCATGGGCTTCTCGGATTCCTTGTCCTTATCCTCTAGTATGTCAGGACGCTGCCGAAGGCAGAAAGGTTATGTGTCGGCCTTGGCCGGGGCCTTATTGTCTATCTTGACCTTAGCCTCATTCTTCAGAGTGCGGATCACCTTATAGCTGCCGGTGATGATCTCCTCGCCATCCTTGAGGCCGCTGACCACTTCGATATCGGTGGTGCCGGTAATGCCGGTGGCGACTTCGCGGAACTGCGCGGAGCCGTCCTTCACGACAAAGACGCCCTGGAGTTCTTCCTTGTTCTTCTTCACCGTAGCGGGATCGGGCTGGGTGTTGGCCTTGACGGAGCCTGATTTGGCTTCCGGCAGGAGGTCGCCGCGCTGACGGACGGTGAGGGCCTGGATGGGGATGGACAGGGCTTTCTGGCGGGTGGCGGTGATGACCTTAGCGGTGCAGGAAAGTCCGGGACGGATCTCGACGGGCGGGTTGTCCAACGCTACGACGACTTTGAAGTCCTTGGCTTCCTGGCTGGAGATGGCGCTCTGGCTGGCAGCCAGGCCAGATGAGCGCAGGATGGCGGTGTTACCGATCTCTATCACATGTCCCTTAAATGTTTTGTTGGGGATAGCGTCGATGGTAACGTCGGCTACCTGGTCGAGTTTGACGTTAACGATGTCGGTTTCATCCACCTTCACCTCAGCGGTGATCAGGCTCATATCGGCGATGGTCATGATGAGCGACGCCGAGGAGTTCTGGATGCCGGGGACGACGGTCTCTCCGACGCGGACAGGCAGATTGGTGACGATTCCGTCGATGGGGGTTATGGCGGAGTGCTTCTTGAGGACGTCGCTGAAGCGTGAAAGGGTGGCCCGGACCTGGGCGACGCGGCGCTGGCTGACGGAGAGTTGGGCTGCGGTTTGCTCCCTCTGGGCTTTCATCTGCGCCAGTCTGAATTGGGATTCGCGGACGCCGGCCTGCAGGGCGTCATACTGTGACTTCCGGCTGTCGAACTCCTGCTTGGCGATCAACTTGGCCTTCCAGAGCTCTTCGCCACGTTCGTAGTCGAGGCGGGCACGGTCGAGTTCGGCTTTCGCGCGCTCGACCGACGCCTGGGCGGTCTTCAGGTTCTCGTCCATCGCCTTCACGCCGGCTTCGGAAGCAGCGGCTTCGGCGAGCGAGGAATTGAGCGAAGCGTTTTGCGCCTGCACGTCGGCTTCGGCCTGGATGGATTCTAGGCGCGCCAGGATCTGGTTTTTCCTGACGCGGTCGCCTTCCTTGACGTAGAGATCAAGGATTCGACCCATGACGTTGGCGCCGATGTTGACGTAGTTTCTGGGCTTGATTTCGCCCGAGGCTGTGACCAGGCTGGTCAAATCCTGCCGGACGGCGCGTCCGGTCTGGACTTCGACAACGCCCCTGTCCTTCATCTTGACACTGGCAATGACTCCGCCTGCTATGACGAGCACACCACCGATGGTGAGGATCCACTTCCACTTACGCTTCACTGTTTTCAACGACTCCTATTTGTTACTGACGCAACTAGGCGGCCGAATGTTCTTAAATTGTTCGGCCGTGATGCGAATCACGGGCCGTCCTGGAGCGACAGGCTCACTCAGTGCGGCATAACGGCGGGATCCGGGGAGGAACCGTGTTCCGCCGCAAAAGACCTTCCTCCAGACCATTCGCCGGTTGCCACAAGAAACACCCCAAAACAGACTCAAGCGAAGCGAATCAGAATGTGGTAAGTTGTTGAAAAATAATAAACAAATGTGAACAAAGCCGAACGCGGCGTCGGTCTTGTAACCCAAGCGGAAAGGTCAGATACTATCCTCCCACCTGAATTCCTCCGCCGCAACCGCGCACGCACTCATGCAATAAGCTCTTCCGGCACCAACTCCCGATCTGTCTCACAGTTCCCCCGCCCGGCTCGCCCCCGTACTGAAACAGCCGATCGATCGCTACGCCAAACGCCTTCGCTGCCCTGAACGTCGGTTCCAGCGACGGCGAGTACCTGCCCTGTTCGATCGCAGTTACTGTCTGCCGCGTCACCGCCACCTGCTGAGATAGCGACCGCTGAGTCATCTCGCCATGTTCATGCCGCAACTGCCGGATAGGGTTCCGGATCGACGTGCCGCCCAACTCCCTCCGACTTCCGGAAGCAACAAATCCGCGTCACCGGACTTGCCAGTTCCGCCATCACCAGCAGCAACGGCATCTGAACGACCGTCACCGGCTCCAGCCAGTGATCCCTGAACCGCGATCCCCAGCACGTGCAACACCCCATACCCGATCAGCAACACCACCAGCCCAACCGTCGCCCTCCTGTGCCACTTCGCCTCAATTTGCCACTCTCGCTCATCCTGCGAGCCGGCTGTCGATGAGGTGTGGGGCGGCGCGAAGCAGGCAGCAACATTCTGGGCTACAGAAGCTGTTTGCGTTGAGGGAGCCAGGAAGTGGCGTAGAGGCGAGGTGCTTACGGGCGGAGGGAGTTGGTTGCGGGGGAAGGATTTGAACCTTCGACCTTTGGGTTATGAGCCCAACGAGCTACCAGACTGCTCCACCCCGCACCTCAACTGTAACAACTGCGGGGAGAGGATGCAACTTCCTTCCGCAAGCGGCCCGTACGCCCGAAGGATTCCCGGTTCGACGGTCGGCTGGGTGACTCCGTGCACCAGCGTCCACCGTCCAAAGCCGATCACTCTCAGCAAAGCCAGCCAAGCTGAGTTGGCTTCTTGTCCGGACGCGCCCGGCCTGCGCAATCACCGGCCGCATCAACGATTTGTCCAGGAGACTTAGCCCTCTGGTGACTGGCATTGCCGGTTCGCCCCGCCTGTCAGCGCTGGTGCAGAAATCCCTGTAGCGCCGGTTGACAAGCCGCCACCGCCTGCGGCTTCTTGTGGCGCGGTTCGCTCTGCCTCGCTGACCACGCCTCCAGCCGGTTTGACCCCCCACCCCCGAGCGTCTACCATGATGTGTACGATTTCCAGGTTCCTTCGGTCGCGCCATGCCCGGTGCTCCCGCCTGCCGGACCCATGGGAATCCTTCGCGATTCGTCTATGAAGTCTGAAAGTCAGAAGGGAGGGAGAATGCGTCGCATTCAACTGCTCACCGCCTGCGCCGGCATCCTGCTGACCGCGTCCGCCGGCCTTGCCTGGAGGCGCAACCGCGCCCCTCAACCGCCCCCTGCCGCCAAAACGACGAAACACTTCAACTTCGCCGCCGATTCGGCGCTGATGCGGACACCCTCCAACCAGGGCATCCCTCCAGTCGCCAATCTCATCACCATTGCCACTCTCGACCGCCAGACCCAACCATCCCGCCCCGTCAGCATCTCCCGCTTCTTCGCCCCCTCCGAAATTTCCCCAGGCCAGTTCGCCACCGCCGTCATCGCAGGCCAACCCGTCCCCACCCAGTGCGATATCCGCACCCGCTGGCCCGACGGCAGCCTCCAGCACGCCGTTCTCACCTTCAAATCCTCCGTCACGCCGTCGCCCACCGTAGTGGCCTTCGCTCCCGCCCCCGATTCCCTCGCCTCCCCCGGCCTCGACGCCGGCGCCATGCTCTCTGACCGCTTCGATTTCAGCGCCATCCTCGAAATCGAAACCCCCGACGGCCGCCAGCGCGCCAGTGCCCGCGACATGGTCAAGGCCGGGCTATTCCGCTACTGGTCCCGCGGACCCCTCATGACCCAGATCATCATCGAGGAACTCGGTCCCCAGCCAGCCAACGACTTCCTCGCCAACGGCCACCGCTCCATCCACCCCATCTTCATCGCAACCTTCTATGAAGGACACCGCGGTGTCCGCGTCGAAGTCGTCTCCGAAATCGCCTGGCGCGACCGCCTCCAGCGTGTCATTTACTCCGCCCGCATCCTCACCGGACCCCCCGGCCAGGAGCAGCCCGCCTACGAGATCGCCAACTTCTCCCACCTTGCCCGCACCCGCTGGCGCCGCGACCTCTGGTCCGGCCCGCCGCTGGCCCGCGTCCACGTTAACCACAACCTGCCCTACATGGTCTATTCCCGCATCCTGCCCAGCTTCGACCTCTCACGCTCGGTCTCAAAGTCCGCCGTTGAACACGAACTCGCCTACCAGAAGCAACGCGACAACTTCCGTGGCATGGGCCCCGCCAACTGCTCCCGCCCCGGCGGCAGCTGTGCCTGGTTCACCGGCTTCGGCTCCACCGGCGGCCGCCCCGAACTCGGGCTGATCCCCCGTTGGGACGTCCGCTACCTCTACACCTTCGACCCCCGCCTCTACGATGCCGTTATCGCCAACGCCGACGTCAGCGGCCACGTTCCCATCCACGACCGCGAGTCGGCCTCCGGCCGCGTCTTCCACCACTCCGCCGATAAGCCCGCCGACGCCAACGGCCGCATCGTCTCCATCGACGCCCGCTCCTGCTTCGTTTCGCGCGAGTTCGGTGAAACCTCCTGCGCAAAGGACGCCCCCGTCTACGTCGGCTCCCGCACCCGCGGCCCCTGGGAACCTGACCTCGCCCACCAGGGCTCTTTCGCCTTTGTCGCCTACCTGCTCACCGGCGACTGGTACTTCCTCGAGGAACTCTATTTCTGGGCCGGCTGGAATATGGCCTGGGCCAACAACGGCAATTGCGACTACTGCCGCGGCGGCAACGATGCCAACTCAGGCGTCTACGGTGTCGTCAACGCCTGGGTCAATATCCGCGGCGTTGCCTGGGGCCTCCGCGCAATTGCCCAGGCCGCCATCCTCGCCCCTGACGGAAGCCCCGAGAAAGGCTACTTCCGGGAAAAAGTCCTCAACAACATCGCCGCCGCCGAGGGCCGCTTCTCCATCAAGGACGGCGTTACCGCCGCCTCCCCTCTCCGCCAGCCCGTCTGGCGGCACGGCTTCCGCGACCTGGGTTTCTCCATGGTCAATCCCTTCTATTCCTGGTGGCCCGCCGTTGGCAAAGGTCCGCCCGGATCCCACATGGCTCTCGACCCCGCCACCTGCGCCAACTGGACCACCGCCCCCATGCAGAACTTCAATTACGTCATGTTCGGCTATATCGACGAACTCGGCTTCCCCGCCACCACGCTCCGCCGCACCATGCTCCGCAGCATCCTCAACCAGCTCGCCAACCCCGATTACAATCCCTACCTCATCGACGAAACGGCCATCTGCAGCGGCCCCAGCAACCGCGTCTTCCACAAGGATTGGGCCGGCGTCCTCTCCGGCTTCAAACCCTCCGTCCAGAAGCGGAAGTCCTTCACGAGCGAGACCATCGGCGAAACCGAACTCGGTTATGGCTACGTCGCCCTCGCTGCCGCTTCTTTTATGAGCGATGTCGAGGAAGGCCCCATGAACGGACGCGCCGCCCACAAGTGGCTCGCTGAAAACTACCCCGCCCTCGACGCCCTCAATGCCAATCCCAAATGGGCCCTCGTACCGCGCCCCTACGCGTTCAAAGGCTCCGTCTCGGCCCCAGCCACCTGGCATTCCGGTTTCAGAGCGCTGGCCGCTATGGGAACAGCCGGATCAGCCAAGGACCGATAATCCGCGTCAACCGCAGCGGCAGCTTCTGCCAGATTTTGATCGCCAGCGAAAACTTCGGGTTCGCCGGACTGTAGTTCGGCAGGCTCTTCCGCCTCACCAGCAGGATCTCGTACGGCAGCTCCCGCTCCTCCATCCCCCAGTGGGACTTGAACAGATGCGCTCCCGTCCCCTTTTTGCTCCGCCCGAAATCAAACTTCGACAATCCTCGCGCCCGGGCCTCGCACATCAGTCCGTAATACATCATGTTGTTAGGATTCGCCCGGTTCAGCTCCGGGTCAGACGCACCGTAATACGGCAGCACCGTCGCCGCGTGATACAGCGACACCACCGCCGCCGCCAGCTTGCCCTCCAGCCGCAACTCCATCACGTCGGCCTCGGGAAACTCCCTCATCAGCGCGTCGAAAAACTTCGACGGGAATGCCGGCGTCCCCAGCTTCCTTAAATTCGCCGCATACAGCGGCTCGAACGCTGAATGATCCCGCGTAAACCGGATCTCATACCCCTTCTCCACCGCCCTCCGTGTCATCCGCCTCGTCTCGCGCGGAAGGCCGTTCAGGATCTCATCCGCCCCCGTCTCAATCTCTTTCAGGAACGTGACGTAACGCGATATCCTCGCCCACCCCCCGCACTGCGACTCGTGCCAGTTCCGCAATTCCACATACTGCACCCGCAACGCCCGCCCCATCTCCGCCGCCCGCTCCCGCAG
>JACZJQ010000081.1 GCA_014860455.1 Bryobacteraceae bacterium
CTTCAAGCCCGACGACAAGCTCCTGGCATTTCTGGAATCGCTTTGATTATGCCGAGCGCGCCAAACACCTGGCGCTCTCCACTCAGGCCTCCTGTCAACTGCCAGTTCGAACACTCGACATAATAGTGCGCTCTGGATAAGGCCTGTTATGCCGAGCTCAGCATAACAGGATCGTCCAGGCCGGGTTCGCCATGAACCGGCTTCGAACTCCGTAGTTGACGGCCACAGTTCGAGCGCGGTCGGGTTGGTTGACTGCCCGTCCGAAGAAAAATGCGATTCTGGGTGGACACTTTTCGAACTGGCGGCGTATATATACACAGGACACGATCACGCGATCGTTTCCACGACACCAGACAGCCGGACGACCGTTAGGCGGACTCCGATGTGGGTGCGGATCGTCAATCGGGACGACCGGCCACTTCGAGTCCGCGGCCGCCATTCCGGCTGATCCGGTCCCACCTGCATCGGCCCATCCGTCTGCCTTGCTATCCGGCGCAAAGGAAGCGTTCATGGACACGAGGTTGACGCCTTTGGAGAAGACAGAGAAGAAGATCAGCATCGCCGCCGAGGTCGCTCGGCTGGCGAAGATGACGGTCCCGCAACTGCGGGCGCGGCACCAGGAACTGTTCTGCAAGCCAGCGCGATCGCATCATAAGGAGTTCCTGGCGCGACAGATCGCCTGGCGTTTGCAGGCAGCAGCAGAAGGTGGGCTGCCGGAGGAGACGCGCCAGTTGGCATTGGCGATCGCGAGAGAAGCCCCGCTCCGAATCCGGATCGAGAGTGCTGCCGCGCGCCAGGCTGTAGAATCTGACCGCACTGCTACCACTCGGCTTGCGAACAATCACGACAACCGGTTGCCAATGCCGGGCAGCCTGCTCATGAAGCAGCACAAAGGCGAGACGCACGTCGTGAAGGTTCTCGATAACGGGTTTGACTACGACGGAAGGCTGTTCAGATCGCTGTCCGCCGTTGCCCAGGAGATCTCGGGCACGAAGTGGAATGGGTATCTGTTCTTTGGCCTCGCCAAGGAGGCTGCGCATGGCCGCCAGTAACAAAGTGCGCCCGATGATCGCGGGGGTGCGCTGCGCCATCTACACCCGGAAGTCAACGGACGAAGGTCTCGACTCCAGTTTCAACACGCTTGACGCGCAGCGCGAATCCGCCGAGGCGTACATCGTGAGCCAGCGTCACGAAGGGTGGATCGCCCTGCCCCAGAAGTATGACGACGGCGGATTCACTGGAGCCAGCATGGAACGGCCTGCGCTGAAGCGACTGCTCGACGACGTGCGCGCCGGCCTGGTGAACTGCGTGGTGGTCTACAAGGTGGATCGGTTGACTCGGTCGCTGCTCGACTTCGCCAAGATCATGGAGGTACTGGACAAGCACGGCGCCACGTTCGTCTCGGTCACGCAGCAGTTCAATACGACGGCATCGCTGGGCCGGCTCACCTTGAACATTCTGCTCAGCTTCGCGCAGTTCGAAAGGGAAATGATCGCCGAGCGGACGCGCGACAAGATGTCGGCGGCGCGGCGGAAGGGCAAGTGGGTCGGTGGCAACCCGGTGCTCGGCTACGATGTGCACCCCGATGGCGGGGCGCTGGTGGTGAACGCCGAAGAGGCTGCACGCGTGCGGGCCATCTACGGGATGTACCTGGAGCGCGGCTCTCTGCTCCCGGTGGTGGAGGAGTTGGGCCGGCGTGGATGGACGCTGAAGCGATGGACCACGCGAGACGGCAAGACGGTCGGCGGCAAGCCGTTCACTCGTCCTCGCCTGCACCTGCTTCTGACCAACGTCATTTACACGGGCCAAGTGCACCATCGTGGGGAGGTTTTTCCCGGCGAACACGAAGCCATCGTTGATCGAGAGACCTGGTATAAGGTCCACGAGCAACTCAAGTCCAACGCACCTGGCAGCGGCCGTAATCTACGAAACAAGCACGGCGCGCTGCTCAAGGGGACCGTCCGGTGCGCCACCTGCAATGTTGGGATGGTCCATACCTACACTCAGAAGGGCACGCGCCTCTACCGCTACTACGTTTGCGTCAAGGCTCACCAGCGGGGCTGGACACAGTGCGCGACGCGGTCGGTGTCAGCCCCCGAAATTGAACAAGCGGTGGTCGACCACATCCGCGGCATCGGCCGGAATCCGATGATGCTCACTGCGGTGATGAGGCACCTAGAGGAGTCAGGCTTCGGGGATCTCCCGCGGGAGGACGTCGCGAAAGCGCTGCAGGAGTTCGACGGGCTGTGGAGCGCACTCACGCCGCGCGAGCAGGAGCAGTTGATCAAAGCTCTGGTGGAGACTGTGAGCTACGACGGCCGCACGAGTACGGTGACGGTGGCATTTCGTTCCGCCGGTGTGAAGCAACTCTGTCTGATGGGGGATGTGGGGAGAGTATGAACGAGATCCGGTTTCGGCTCCGTCCGCCAGCCAAACAGCATGCTGACGTAAGGATGCCTGAAAGGGGCAAACGTCCCCGCGTTGCCGAAGTTCTGGCGCTGGCGATCGGTTTTGACGACCTGATTCGGCGGGGTCTCGCCAGAGACCACGCGGACCTGGCCCGCTTGGGCTGTATCAGCAAGGAGCGAATCAGCCAGATCATGCGGCTGCTGTGGTTGGCGCCGGACATTCAGCAGGAGATCCTGACGCTGCCGCGGACGCCACGTGGCCGCTTCCAAGTTGGTGAGGTTGCCCTGCGCAAGGTTGCCTCAATGAGGCTATGGAGCGAGCAGCGTGTCGCGTGGTGTCGGCTCCTGGCCTCTGGAGACGCAACTTAGCCGCAATTGCGGCGGAGTCAGGGGGCCTGGAGTCCGTAATCCACTTGTGGGCAATTGCTCACAGGTTCCATGGGCTCCATCCGAATTGACTTGCATTCGGTGACCAGCGAAGCGATCTATGTGTTCGATGCAACGCACCAATACCATCAAACAAACCGCCGCAGCCTGCTACGCCGAGCGATATGCCGAGTGCCACGACCTGCTCAAACGCATCGCCAAACGCCTCGACGAGCACAAGCGCCACCAGTCCGACGAGCCCGCCAATTGGGGCTACTCGGGCGACCTCGGCCACGTCAGCCAGGAGCTCGCCTACGTGCTCGCCGCCCTGGGCGACCGCAGCGCGGTGGACGCGAAAGGCTTGGACTACTAGGCCGTAAGACCGATCACAGACCAGAAAGGACAGTCATGACGACATTCACCATCTCCACCGACAACACCATCACGGCGTTTTCCGCCTTCGAGGAGGACCGGCTCGCCCGCGTCGAAAACCTCGAGGGCAGCTTCTCTTCCTCGAAGGAACTCGCCAAACTCTCCGCCGCCTGGCCGATGGCCCGGTTCGCCGAGGTCTGGAACGAGTTCGCCGGCGTGGTTCCCTTCGACGAACTGAAGCCGGTGAAGAAGTTCACCGACCGCAAGACCGCCGTAGCCCGGATCTGGCGCGTCATACAGGCCCTGACGCCCGCGCCCGCGCGCCCGGTGGCCCCCGCCACGCCGAAACCCGCGAAGGCGACCAAACAGGCCACCAAGCCGGAGGCGACGCCCACGGCGCGCGAAGGCAGCAAGAAGGCCATCGTCCTCGACCTGCTCCGCCGGCCTGAAGGCGCCACACTCGACGACATCATGTCCGCAACGGGCTGGTTGGCTCACAGCGTGAGAGGCTTCATCTCCGGCGCCATCACCAAGAAGATGGGCCTGACCGTCACGAGCGCCAAGCGCGCGGACGGTCAGCGGGTCTATCAGATCAGCTAAGAGGCATCCGCACATGACGCGCCCCGTCCGCCACGCCCGAAACTACGCCTACACCCAGCCCGGAGTCGCCTTCCGGATCCATCCCTCGCGGATGGACCGGTTCCCAGGCGCTCTGGGCACCGTGGTGAACAAGGTCATCCGCACCAAGTCCGACATCTTCCAGGAACTGCGCCGCCGGGATCTCGAAGATGA
>JACZJQ010000082.1 GCA_014860455.1 Bryobacteraceae bacterium
TTGATGTCCAGACCCTGAAATCCTGTACCCAGCAATGGCAGCGCTACTGAACGGGCCCCATGTCGCGTAATATCCCTGATGTGGGTTCGCAGCACTGAAAGCAGCGGGCTGAGGTCGAACTCGGGCGAGGAGTCCAACGGCGAGATCTCCAAGACCCAGAGACTCGAGAACGCATCGCAGGCCGGTGCCGGAAATCGATGTAGGTTCGGGTGAACTGACTCAACATCGGCCGGAAGTCCAACTCCGAAAGATATGGCGAAGCGACGGTGGATAGCTCCAAGGATTGAGCTCGGAATCGGTAGAAAGTCGCCTTGAAAAGCCGAGACGATGAGCGCGTCGGAGTGCTTTGCGAGGATGTCACCGGCGTAGCACTCGACCCGCAAGGGCGGCGCTCCACCGCGCGGAATCTCGGAATGGCTGAAGAGGTATGCACCCCTTCCTTCAATATCAGCCTTCACGGTGACCTGCCCGAAGGACCAAGCATATCAACCAGAGTTGATTGGAATCAACTAGAGTTGGCTAGCGCTCCTTCGCAAGGTATTGATTCCACAGCGTGTGGTCGTTGGGCAGGAACTTGCATTCGCTGGGTGTATGCAAAGCCACGAAATCCAAGAGAGGCTGGGCGAACTCCGCGTAGGCCCGCCAGTCGCCTTCCGGAACCTAAGCATCATCGCTCTCTCATGTCCTGATGGCGCCGCCTGCCCGCCGTACATCCTGCTTGACGAAGCAATTGACCAGGGAGCTTTGCTGATCAGAGAGGTCTCAGCGGATGGGTCAGTCCCGGACCTGCAAGTGACCAACTCCGCTGATCGGCCGGTCCTCATCATAGACGGCGAAGAACTGGTCGGAGCGAAACAAAACCGCGTTCTGAATTTGACCGTGCTCGTCCCAGCGCGTTCAACAATCCGAATCCCAGTTTCCTGCGTTGAGGCAGGCAGGTGGGCCTATGAGTCGCCATCGTTCCGATCCGCGCCTCACGCCCAATACGCGAGAGGGAGGGCAACTCGCGCTGCACACGTCACGGAGTCCCTGCGGTCGTCGGGAGAGCGCAGGTCGAACCAAGTGGATGTCTGGGCGGACCTGGAGGAGAAGGCCAGTCGGCTCGGAACGCATTCCGCGACCGGCGCCATGATGGCCATGTACCTGGACCACGCGCCTCAGATCGAAGAGTACGCTCAGGCCTTTTATTCCGGCACCCAGCAGTGCGGAGCCGTGTTCGCCATCAATGGGGAGGTCCGAGGGATCGACCTGTTCGACCATTCCCACACGCTTCGGACAGCACTTCCAAAGCTGGTTCGTGGCTACGCTCTCGACGCAATCGATGAACCTCAGCCCGGAGCTGCCGAGGCTTCAGCAGACGCGGCCGCGGAATTCTTGAAGAGAGTCGGCGCCGCGGATGCGATGAAGGTGGCAGCACTTGGAATCGGAGCAGACCTGCGAATCGAGTCTGACGACGTTGATGGGGGGGCACTGAGCGCCGATGGGAAGTTGGTTCATCTCTTCGCCTTCCGACGCACCCGGCGTGGCAAGGAAACACCGTCTCGTGTCTCTGCCCGCATGTCCCGACCATCGCGGCGACACCAGCGACCTCGAACTGAGTAATTCGTAGGCCGCCACAAAAAATAACAACCCAACCATCCGGAGAACTTATGAGAATCTTGCATACCGCAGACCTACACCTGGGCCGTTCGCTCCACGGGCAGTCGCTGTTGGAAGATCAGGCGCACGTCTTGGATCAATTGGTGTCCATGGCGCGGGCAGAATGCCCTGACGTCCTCATCGTCGCGGGCGACATCTATGATCGGGCCGTTCCGCCCGCAGACGCAGTGACGCTTCTGGACGATGTGATCGCCAGGCTCACACTGGACTGCAAGCTTCCCGTGATCCTGGTGCCCGGCAACCATGACAGTCCTGAGAGGCTCACTTTTGGAGCCAGAATTCTGAGCACCTGCAACCTTCACATCTTCAGTAGCTTCGGCCCCAATAACGTCGTGAGCCTCTCGGATCAACACGGTCCAGTGGACATCTATAGCGTTCCGTTTGCCGAGCCGCCAGTTGCCCGGCAGGAGCTGGATTGCCCGGAGATTATGGATCACAACTCGGCAATCCAAGAGGTTGTCCGCCGTATTCGGGAAACCAGAGTCGCGGGCCGGAGGAGCGTTCTGCTCGCCCACGGGTTTGTAGCGGGAGGGGAGGCCACCGAATCGGAGCGGCCCCTGGTAGTCGGTGGCGCTGGAGCTGTTGAGCCTGCTGGGCTGGCAGGATTTGACTATGTCGCGCTCGGGCATCTGCACCGGCCCCAGACTGCAGGCCACGAGAACATCCACTACGCCGGGTCCATCCTGGCCTACAGCTTTGCCGAAGCCGGCCAGGTCAAGTCGGTGAACTTGGTGGAAATCGGCGCCTGGGGGGATTGCAAGGTCGAGCGGCTTCCGTTGCGGCCCCGCCATGCGGTCCGCTGTGCAACCGGGCTGTTCGAGGACCTGAAGAAGGGGTCAGCCGCCGGCGCCGCGATCGACGACTATCTCATGATCACGCTCCAGGACCGTGGCCCCGTTCTCGATGCCATGGGGCAACTCCGGCAGATCTATCCCAACTTGCTTCACGTCCAGCGCGCCGAGCCCGTTATCTCAGGTGAAGCCGCGGCGGTGAGGTTGGACCACCGTCGCACTTCGACCGACCAATTGTTCTCGTCCTTTTTCCGCCAGGTCACCGGTCAGGATCTGACCGAGGCCGAGTCCGCGGCGTTCGCGGAAGTCTACCAGCAGTCCCAGATCGAAATGAGGGAGGCAGCCTAATGAAAGCCGTACGTTTAACCGTCAAAGGATTTGGTCCGTATGTCGAAGAGCAGGAAGTCGACTTCCTGCAGCTCAAGGATGCGGCCTTGTACTTGATCACCGGACCGACCGGGTCCGGGAAGACCACCATCCTCGATGCCATTTGCTTCAGCCTTTACGGCGACACTTCCGGCGGGGGCCGGGATGGACGTCAGATGCGGAGTGATTTCCTGCAACCCACCCAGGTCACCGAGATCACATTCGACTTCGACATCGGGCCGGACTCGTATCGGGTCCGGCGCACTCCGGCCCAAGTGCGGCTACGTCGCCGCGGTACCGGCACCACCGAAGAGCCGGCGACGGCAACGCTCTGGCGGCGGACTGGAGTCACGGATCCGAACAGCGACGGCGAGGTTCTCGCCCCCCAACCGACCACTGTGACCGAGAAGGTGACGGAGTTGCTGGGCTTCGAGTGCGGGCAGTTCCGCCAGGTGGTCCTCCTGCCGCAGGGCGAGTTCCGGAAGTTCCTGTCCGCCACTTCGCGCGAGCGCGAGCAGATTCTCGAGGTCCTGTTCCAGACCGAAACCTTCCGGCACATCGAGGAAGATCTGAAGGCTAAGGCCAAGGCGATCGAAGAGGAGATTCAGACTTCTCGGCAGAGGGTTGGCACCTTCCTGGAAGCCGCACAGGTCAAGTCAGAGGATGAGCTGTGCCAGCGGCGCGACGCAGCGCACCAGCGTCTGCAGGAGGTCGACGGTGAGCTGGCCGTTGCCCGGCAAGCGGAGACCGACGCGCAGCAGACCCTGGAGGTCGCCCGCAGCACCGCCGAAAAGTTGGCTGAAGTGGGGGCTGCCGAAATCGCCCTCTCGGCTGTTCAGGGCCGGCAGGCCATTGTGGCAGCGGCGAAGGCCAAGGCCGCGGCGGCGCGGAGGGCGGAACAGCTTATCGACTTGGAACGCTCGGTCCAGACACGTATTGGAGAGCATTCCACGGCGGAGGCGAAAAGCAAGACCTGCCAGCGCGAACGCCTCGAAGCGGAACAGGCACAGTCGAAGGCCCGCGACCAGCTCACGGCGGAAGAAGGACGCCAGGAAGAACGCACTGAAGCCGGGCGCGAGGTGCAACGCCTTTCGGGACTGCGGGAACGGGTGGAGAAGATCGTGCTCGCAGGGACGGAGCTTGAACACGCAGAGCGGGAGCACCAACAGGAAGCAGCCGAGTGCAGCCGTCTTGAATCCGAGGTGCAGCGCCTCACTCAGGAAGTCGCTTTGCGCGAAGAGCGCATCACGGCACTGCGGACTTCAGGGCAACGGGCAGAGTTCTTGTCGCTCCACGAGCAGAAGCTGGACAGCGCACTCCAGAGCCGGCGCCGCCTGGATCAGGTGAACGCCGAGTTGGGCGGCGCCAATCGCCGCTTGGAGAAAGCTGAAGCGGCGTTCCACCAGAAGAACGACACCGTGCGGGAAGCCCGGCAGCGCCTGGAGCAGCTGCAGGGTGAATGGATTGCAGGCCAGGCTGCGATTCTCGCCTCCACACTCACTTCGGGGTGTCCCTGCCCCGTATGTGGTTCGACGGAGCACCCGGCACCCGCGAGTTCGGAGGGAGCGCTTCCCGCTGAGCAGGATTTGAAACAGCTCCAGGTAAAGCTGCGTGACCTGGAGGCGCAGACCGAGCAGCAGAGGAAGCTGGCGGACCAGTCCAGGAACGACGTCACCCGGCTGACGACGGAGGCTGCAGGCCTCACCGCGCAACTGGGCGAAGCCGCTGCGATGGCGGTGCACGAGCTTGAGGCACAACTGGCACAGACCCACCAGCAGCTTGGCGACGCCCGTCGCGCCGTTGAAGAGGCGAGCATCCTTGCGGTAGCGCAGGTTCGCGATCGTGGCACCTTGGCCGACTTGTCAACGCAGATGAGCGCAGCAAGGTTGCGTTTGCAGGGCGCATCGAACCGTCACGCTGCGGCGCGCCAGGCAGTGGCGGAACGCCAGGATGGAGTGCCCGAAGCTTTGCGGACGGTGGAGTTGCTCGATGCCGCGATTGGCACCGCCGCTGCACGGCTCCAGGAGCTGACCTCGGCATACGAGGCTGCACGAACTGCCGTGGAGGAATCCGGCCGCGAAGCCGCTCGCTGTGTTGCTGCCCACGAGGCGGCCGACACTGCCACCGCCATAGCAGCGGAGCGGGCGCGGGAGGTTCAGGCTCAGTTCATGACGCGGCTTGCCGACCTTGGATTCAGCAGTTCTGCCGAATTTGACGCGGCGAAGAAGACCGTGCCTCAGGTAGCGCAGATGGAAAGTGAAGTGCGTCAGTTCGAAGCGGACTTGGCCGCTGCGCAGTCCCGGATGGAACTCGCCAGCCAGAATGCCGCCGGACTTCAACCGCCCGACATCGAAGCCTTTGAGCGGGGACTGCAGGCGGCCAAGGCGAAGGTTGCTGCGCTTGTGACGGACCAGCACCAGTGCTCCGAAATCGTCAAAGCCGCCGATCGGTTTCTGAACCAGCTCAAAGAGGCACGCGAGAAGCTGCAGACCCTGGAGATCGCGCATAGCGTGTACGGAAAGATCGCCGACGTTGCCTGCGGAGACAATCAAATGCGGATCACGTTCCAGCGGTTTGTTCAGGGGACGCTATTCGAGGATGTTCTTCAGGCGGCCTCTCTGCGGCTGCGGAAGATGAGTAAGGGGCGATTCGAACTTCAACGCGCGCTCCGCGCCGCCGATGGCCGCCAGTCCGGTGGCTTGGACATCGTAGTACTCGATAGCCACACCGGGACGACGCGACCCGTGTCTTCACTATCCGGGGGCGAGGGCTTCATGGCCTCGCTGTCGCTCGCCCTGGGGCTCGCCGATGTCGTTCAGAACCACGCCGGCGGGGTTCGCCTGGAATCGCTGTTCATCGACGAAGGCTTCGGTTCCCTTGATGCGGAGGCGCTGGATCAGGCGCTCCAGGTGCTGACGGAACTCCGGCAAGGGGGCCGTTCCATCGGCATCATCTCCCATGTTGCCGAGCTGAAGGAGAGGATCAGCACGCGGATCGAAGTAGTGCCGCAGGCCAGGGGTAGCATCGCGCGCATTGTAGGCGGGATCCCTGCCGCGGCCGTGAACTAACAGTATCGGGGGCGGGCCCGGTGCGACGACGCCGGCCCGCCCACAGCCACGAGAGGAGAAGAATGAAGCACGAGTACAATCCGAAGAATTTCCTGCGAATCGCCTCGCCGGACCTGCTGCAGACGTACTTCGAGCAGCGCGGCTTGCTTGCGTCCTACAACTGGGAGAGCTGTGATGCCGAATCCCTGTTCGCATTGCTGTCTGAGATTCCGCCTGATGTCCGGCAGGCAGTTTCAGTGGACTTCCAAAACGTTTTTGTTTTGGCGTGTAAGAAGGGCATCGCTACTCTCATCGACGCAGGGAGGGCGCAAGGGGTCGATCTGGCTGCAGTGGAGAAAGGGCGGGCCTCTATTGACAAGGTATTGCGGGTTTTGATCGATCACCCTGCCGTCTTTCAACTGGCATGCAGCTTCGTCTGGGCCGATGGACTCCAGCGTTACTGGTACCGCCGCCGCGATTTCCCGCCACCGCTTTCCGGTCTGAAAGAACCCTCAATCGCAGCGCTCCAAAGTGCTTTGTCGGCGTACTATTCGACCAACGAGGGCCGCGGCGAGTTTTGTCAGGTCGAGGTTCACGAACGGAACGGTGTCGACTACGTGATGGTCTACCTCGCGGACTATCCGTCTGCAATCGTTTGCTTCGAGGGCTCGAACCAACTGAAGCGCAGCTTCCAGCGGCGGGCCTTTGATGTTGTGTTCAAGCTGGACCGCGTGTCGGGTGGACTAGAACTTTACGCCGAGGGAACCCGCCAGTTACGGGAGGATCTCGCCGGGATTCTCGTGCGGAGCATCCACGGGGAAACCGCGGCGCTCGACGACGACGCACACGCAGTGTTTGACCTCGATCGCCTGAAGGATCCTGAGTTCCGATTCAAAATCGACCCTTCGGACGGGATCAAGTCGATGAAGCTGCGCTCCATGCGGTTGGGTGCCCCCGGTATTGATGGTGGGCGGATCACCTTCACCGCTCCGCCGCGCTCCAGGGAATACCGCCTGCATCGATTCATCGACCGCGGGTTGAACAACACCAACTACCCGTTGGCCACGTTGAAGGTGGAACATGTGACGATCCATGCCCAGATGCTGATTGGGAACCCGAGGCCCATGACCGTTACGTTCAACCTCAGCTCCAGCAATTCCTGCAACCTCAAAGACACGCCCGAACACAATGGCATCCGGGAGTGCCTGAAACGATCCGAGATCCTACGTGGATAACGCACTTCAGCAGATTCTGATACGGGCTGAGTTGGAAGGTCATGCGATCGGGTTCGACGAAGCCCAGCAGTGGTCGGCCGTCGACGGCGGCGCTCTCGTTAATCTGGGAATCCTCCGACCAGCAGATGACGCAGAGTACTTAACCTGCGATGCGTGCGACGATCCCCACGATGCAGAGGTCATTCGGGACTGCGGCCATGATCCGCGAATCTACTGCCCAGATGTTGGGCTCTATCGGATTGGCGCTGACCGGCTCCGGCAATGGGAAGTGGACTTTGTGAGACTCGCGCATCTGCTATCCGGTGCACTGGGGCTGCATGGCGTGGTGCAGGAAGTGACTCGGGGACGGATCTGGCTTCTCGGGCGGCGACAGGTGACCAATCGAACCGCTGAGTTCTTCCTGGCGCACGGCCTTTCCCGTACCGACTCGCTCGATGTACTCCGAACTGCGGCGCGGCTACAAAGCTCTCCGGCTCCCATAGTCTTTGTTCCTGATCGTTTGCCTGAGCATGCCGAGTGGCGCGAAAACGGGCGCTTGCTGCTTCGTCTCAGTGAGTGGGCCCAGCTTGAGAATGGCGCCTTTACACTGCATTTACAGGCATTTGAAGATCTTCACCGCCAAGTAGCAGACGATCTGGAAGGGCCCCTGCAAGCTACGCCCGAATCGGAACGCGACGCTCTGATAAAGCGCTTCTGCCGAGATCACAACAACTGCACGGTCACTCAGATCTGCTTCTGGGCGAACGTCGATCGAGGTGATCTCAGCCGCTGGAAGAACGGCAGTAATTTGATCCCGGACGGAGGCGAACGTGCACTCCGGATCGAGCGGCTGCTGCAGCGTGGCTATAAGACCCGCACGGAATGAGCCCCAAATTTCCACCAACACCCCCAATATTGATCCCCAATAGGCCACTCGCCCGATCATGGACGCGTGGAACCGAATCGAACAAGCGCGGAGAGCCGAGAAACAGGCGAGCCGACGATTAAAACCTTGCTGGACGAGCGGGACGTGGCGCGGTGGATTCGCGTCTCCGTGGCTACCCTTCGTTACTGGCGCGGTGAAGGTAAGGGGCCCCGGTACCGCAAGGTCGGCCAACTGGTCCGCTATGCCCAGTCGGATGTCCAGGACTGGCTGAACACCCGTCCCGCCGGCGGCGAAGGTGTGGGCGAGGAGGCTTCCCGTGCCTGAAGCCGCCTTTGCCGATGTCGATGCCGGCCGCATTCTGCTGCGGGCTCCGTTCTCGAACTTGCTCCTCTGCAAGCGAGTTCCGGGAGCCTCCTGGGACACCGCACGGCGCGTTTGGACCTATCCCGCGACGCCGCAACACGCACGCCTGATCCGAGCCTCGATTCCGCGGCTTCAGGCCAGCGACAGGTTCTCCGCACTTCTGGCCCCCAAAGCGCCGGCTGACGTCCAGGTGCAACCGGCACCGGCGCCGCCGACTCAGCCGGAAACCACGATCAAACTTCCCGCCGGACTCAAGACCACGCCTTGGCGGCACCAGATTGATGCGTTCCATTTCGCCATGGAACGCCTGCTGCGTGGTGGCGGCGCCGCCCTTCTCGCCCTCGAGATGGGCGTCGGCAAGACGCTCGTCGCACTGATGGTGCTGGCCGCGATAGCCGCCCGACGCATCCTCATCTGCTGCCCATTGCGCGTTGTGCCGGTTTGGGAGCAGCAGATCGAGCGCCACCTGGACCTCGCGCTGATCGTCGTGACCCTGGACGACAGCGCGGGCAGCGTCGCCAACAAGAAGAAGCTCGCCGAGGCCACCGGGCGGCCGCTCGCCGTCATCATCAACTACGACTCCGTCTGGCGCGCGGCCTTTGCGGAGTGGGCGGAGCAACAACAGTGGGACCTGATCATCGCGGACGAGTCGCACCGCCTGAAAGCGCCCGGCGGCAAAGCGAGCTTGGCGTTCAAGCGGCTTCGCTCCCGGGGCCGCGCGCGCCTGGCACTCACCGGCACGCCGCTCCCGCATTCGCCACTCGACGCCTATGCCCAGTTCCGTTTTCTGAACCAAACCATCTTTGGACCATCCTTCGCGGCCTTCCGGCAGAAGTACGCCGTCATGGGTGGATTCCAACGTAAGCAGGTCACCGGCTTCCAGCAACTGGATGAACTCGAAGCACTGATGAAGACCATCACCTTCCGCGTCTCGAAGGACGTCCTCGACCTGCCTCCTGAAACGCACGTGACCTACGAGTGTGAACTATCTACGGAAGCGCTCCGCGTTTACCGCGACCTCGAGGAAGACTTCGTCGCCGAGGTCCGCGATGGCCGGGTGACGGCCGCCAACGCCATGGTGAAGCTGCTGCGGTTGCAGCAGGTGGCCGGCGGCTGGGTGAAGACCGACGATGGCCAGTACCATCGCGTCGATTCGGCGAAGCAGAATCTGCTCGCGGACACGCTCGAGGATATCGGTGCCGGGGAGCCGGTTGTGGTGTTCTGCCGGTTCCACGCCGATTTGGATGCGGTCCATGAAGCTGCGAAGACCGCCGGTTTCGAGAGCCTGGAACTCTCCGGACGCCGCGATGAACTGAGGCGCTGGCAGTCGGGCGAGGCCCAGGTACTGGCGGTGCAGATCAGCGCCGGCGGCGTCGGCGTGGACCTCACCCGCGCCCGCTATTCCATCTACTTTTCGCTCAGCTTCTCGTTGGGCGAATACGACCAAGCCTTGAGCCGGGTCCACCGTCCCGGCCAAACGCGCCCCGTGGAGCACATCCACCTGGTGACGCGGAACACGGTGGATCGGAAGATCATGCGCGCACTCGAAAAGCGCGCCGAAGTAGTCGAGGCCATCTTGGCCGAGATCAAAGCCTAACCGGAGAAAGGACGCTCGCAATGAACATCGAGCAGTTGAAGGAGTTCGTGTGCCTGGAGATACGCAAACGCGAACTCGACTCGGAACTCAAAGCAATCGGAGCGCGGATTGATGACCTGGAGCAGGCCCTCGTGCCGCAGTTCCTGGCCGATGGTGTGGCGTCGATGAAGGTCGACGGCCGGACGGTCTACATCGCGCAGGACATCCACGCCAGCCCGGTGAACGACCGCGCGGAGGTCATCTCGGCACTGAAGACCTCCGAACTCGGCCAGTACGTGTCGGAGAACTACAACACGCAGTCGCTCCGCGCATTCGTGCGCGAGGTCGCCGATGAGGCGCGCCTGCGCTGCCAGCAGCAGAACCGGCTCCTCACGGAAGAAGAAGTCCGCACCGCATTGCCGTCGCCGCTCTGCGACGCACTCAAGGTTTCGTTCGTTCATTCCCTGCGCAGCAGGAAAGCCTGACAAGGAGAAAACACAGCATGTCCACCGAACTGATTCAGATCCAGACACCGCGCGCCCTCTCGGCGCTTGAAAGCAGCCTGGACGCCATCAACGAGGCCATCGCCACCAACATCAGCGGCGGCGGCATCACCGACTTCGATCTACCCCGCGTTAAGATCTCAGGCGGAGCCAGTCCGCGCTGGATCGTCCCCACGCTCGAGGGCGAAGAGACACTGCCTCGCATCGACGGCGTCATCGTCTACGCCCGCGATACCCGGGTTTACTACAAGACCGCCTTCGGCAAGGGCAGTGGCAAACAGCCGCCGGATTGCTCGTCGTCCGACGGCATCACCGGCAAGGGCAAGCCAGGCGGTGACTGCTCGCGGTGTCCGCTGGCCGAATACGGCAGCGCCGATGAAGGCGCCGGCCAGGCCTGCAAGCAGGTGAAGCAGATCTTCGTGCTGCGCGGCGATCTGCTGTTGCCCGAGGTCGTGTCGCTGCCGCCCACCAGCCTCAAGGGCGCGCGGCAGTTCTTCCTGAAGCTGACCACGCAGGGCATCCCGTACTACCAGGCCGTGATCGGCATGGAACTCGAAAAGGCACAGAACGCCGCCGGCATCCAGTACGGCAAGGCGCTGCTCAGGTTCGTGCGCCGCCTCACGGCGGAGGAAGCGGCGCGCGCGCAGCAGTACCACCAACTCTGCCGGACGCTCGCCGAGCGCGTGCCCACGGGCCTCGATCCCGAGGTGCGCGACCAGGGCGGCGACCAGGGGCCGTTCTAAGCGGAGGACGCCATGTACCTCGCCACAATCCTGGTCATCGCGCTCTCGCTCTGGTTCGTGCACTGGCTGACGGACTCCGAGCGCCGCCCCCTCACTCTCTCCGCGGCCCGCCTGCTTCGGCGTGCGGGCCGCTGGCTCTGGGCCACCGGCGAGGCGGTGGAGGTCGGCTACTTCCACAAGCGCCAGGTGCGCGAGAGCATTCAGCTCGAACTCGAAGAGGGAAAACGGCCATGAACGATGCGCAACTGACAGACGAACTCGCCAGTCGGGTGATGGGTTGGAAGGTGGCCTCCGGCCGCTTCGTCAAGCCCAGCCGCAGTTGGATCCCCAAGTGGCGGTTCGCCCCGCTGGACAGGTTGGAGGATGCCTTCCTGCTCCTAGACACGGCGCGCGCGGCATACACGCTGTCGCGCAGCGCCGCCGGCGCCTTTACGGTTTCGGTCCGGCTCAGCCAGGGGCGCGGCGAGGCCTCCGGCGAGCCGAAGCCCCGAACGATCACGATCGCACTCGCGAAGGCCGCCGGAATCGAGGTGGACCGATGAGCCGCCACAACGACCCCCGCGAGTCCACATTGGTCCGGCAGATCGTCGCGGCGCTTCGGGCCACACCGGGTGTCGTCGTGCGTAAGCGCCACGGCAGCAGCTGGTCTGTGGCCGGCGACCCGGATCTCTACGGCTCCTACCGGGGACGGCATTTCGAGATCGAAGTGAAGCGCCGTGACGGCGAAGTCACCGACCTGCAGCGGGCGCGCCTTCGCGATTGGGAGCGCGCCGGCGCACGGGCCGGTGTCGCGCGTAGCGTGTCCGAGGCTCTCGCGGTGGTCGGCATTCCGGAGGCAACACGCTGATGGCAGCACCCGCATACAGCCTAGATGCCTGGCGGCGTTTCCGCGAGCAAAAGGGGAGGCCGGAAACACCCGCGAGTTCTCCGCCGGGAATCACTCTGGCGGACATTCCCGCCGACGCGGAGATGGATGACGGCATCGTCATCGGCTTCTGGAACGGCGAGCGGTTCGTGTCGTGGGAGAAGTGGCTCGCGACGGCGCCGATCACGGTGGATCCGGCGTCGGCGTCTCCGGCATTGCCTGAGGCCACCGCTTATCGAGCCACTTGCGGCGGCACGCTGGTTTGGCTGCGGAAGGACGGGGACCGCTGGCTGATGTTTGCCGGAACGCAGAAGACCCGCCGCAGGGATTTCGCCTCGCCGTTTCTGGAACACGCGATCCGCACGGCGGAGGCTTGGTACGGGCCGGCAGCTGGCGGATGGTGCCCGGTCGAGCGAGCGGCCGCACGGAAGGAGGAGGCATATGCCGATCCGGCCCAGTGAACGACACCGCTATCCGAAGGACTGGAAGACAATCCGCCAGCGAATCCTCGAGCGCGCCGGACATCGGTGTGAGTTTTGCGGCGTCGAGAACGGCGCCATCGGCCGCCGCAAGCGCGACGGCAGCCTCGAACGCTTCCAAGGGATGGAAGTCGAGGCTGCGGCGCTTGAAGGCATCCGCCTCCTGCGCATCGTCCTCACGATTGCCCATCTCGACCACACGCCCGAGAACAACGCTGACGACAACCTGCGGGCCCTGTGCCAGCGCTGCCACCTACTGCACGACCGGCCGCATCACCTGCGCAACGCTCGCCTTACACGCCTCCGCAAGTTGGATTCGGCTAGGCCTCTCCTTGCGGACCTGCGACCAGGGGGTGGCCGGTGAACTCGGACCCACGGACCTTCCTCCTTGATCTCTTCGGCGGCAAACCTGACCAAGCCTACGTGCTGATCTGGACACTTGCCGACAAGCGGTCGCACTGGTTTCAGAGCCTGGAAGAAGCAGCCGCATTCGTCGCCGGTGTTCGCGCGCGGGACGTTTATGTCGGCGTCGGCCTTTCGCCCGAGGATTTCGGGCCCGCGCATCGCTGCCCATCGGACAAGATCACGGGGCTGGCCGGCTTCTGGGCCGACCTCGATCTGAAGTCCGACGCGCACGCCAAGACCAAGCTGCCAACTACGATCGCGGACGCCCTCAGTGTGATCCCTACGGAGATGGCGCCCACCTTGGTGATCGCCACCGGTAACGGAGCGCACGCCTGGTGGCTGTTCAAGGAGCCGCTGATGTTCGATTCCGAGCAGGAGCGGCGGCAGGCGGCCAGTCTCATCTCCCGTTGGCAGACGCTGCTCCGGTTGAACGCGGCCAGCAAGGGCTGGGCATTTGACCGCCTGTCCGACTTGGCGCGCGTACTTCGGATCCCCGGAACCGTCAACGCGAAGGACCCAAAGAATCCCAAGAGTGTCGTAGTCCACTCCAACTCCGGACGGCGCTACAACCCGAGTGATTTCGTGGAGTTCCTCGACGATACCGGCGTCGCTGATCCCGAAAGCGAGAACGGCGCGGCGCGCGAGTGGGGAGAGCAGTTTCGCGACAAGCCGCTGACGGTCGACTCGAAGGCTCGCATCCCCCAAGAGATTCTCGACGGCTGGATGGCGCAGGACATGCGGTTCAGGAACACCTGGCTCCGGCAGCGCCACGATCTTCGTGACCAGAGCCAGAGCGGATACGACCTCGCCCTCGCGCATTTCGGAATCGAGGCCGGCCTCAGTGAACAACAAATCGTTGATCTCATCATTCACCACCGCACGATCCATTCGCAGAAGCTCCGGACGCGCGCCGATTACTTCGACCGGACCATCGCGGCGGCCGCCAACCGATCGGACGCCGCCGGAACTCCGCCGCCGGCACCATCCACCCCGGCAGAAGAAAGCAAACAAGAAGCACCTCCCCAAGACCCGGCGACCACAAAAGCCCGGCTCTGTGAGCGAATCTCCCAGGCACTCCAGGTCGTACGCCTCCTTCGGCTAATCAAGATCACCGGCGAAGAGCCCACGTATGTGATGGAACTCGACGACGCCACAATCAAGTTCTCAAACGTCGCCAAGCTGATCGATCAGAAGAGCGTCCGTGTGGCCGTCGCCGCTGCCACCAACCGTCTGATCCCCCGAATCAAGCCGAAGGCCTGGGAGCAACTGGCGCAGGTCATGCTCGACGCGCTCACCGAACGTGAGGGCGGCGACGAAACCGATGCCGTCGGCGCGACCAAGATGTACCTGGCTCGTTATCTGTCCGAAACCGCCTTCATCCCTTCCATCGAGAGCCAGCCCATCCAATCCGCGCACAAGCCCACCGTCATCAATGGCCAAATCGCCGTCTCCGCCAGCGACCTCCAAATGCACCTCAACAAGGTGCTCTTCCAGAACCTCTCGGTGAAAGCCATTGCGCAAATGCTGACCGTGATTGGCGCGAAGAGCCTGCGCATTCGGGGCGCCCGCCTCCGCGACCAGAGCCGCTGGCTGCTGCCCATTGAGATGTTCGATCCAGGCGACTTCGTTGCGCAATCGGACCCGCCGCACCGGCCCGCAACAGAGGAGGAGACAACCCATGCCCCCGACTGAAACCAACGCTACAGGAACCCTCCAGGACATCGGCCAACTCGATCACTCGGTCACGTCGGAGTACCGCATCTTCGGTCCGCCCGGTACCGGCAAGACGACCAACCTCACTCGCCAGATTCGCCGCGCCGTCGAACGATTCGGCCAGGATTCCGTGCTCGTGACCAGCTTCTCCCGCACCGCCGCGGCCGAACTCGCCGGGCGCGATCTCCCGCTCAGCCCAGACCGGATTGGCACGCTGCACTCGCATTGCTTCCACGCGCTTGGCTGTCCGCAGATCGCCGAATGCAACGTCGACGACTGGAACAAGGACAACCCCCACCTCCAGATCACCCCCAAAAAGAAGCAGGGGCGCCTGGACGGCGAGGAATCCGCCGACGATGACGGCACCGAAAGGGAGAAGTCCGGCGACGACTACCTGGAACAACTGAACCGTTGGCGCGGCATGATGATCCCCACGGGCGGATGGCCGGCAGTGGTCCGTGAGTTTGCCGTCAAATGGCAGCAATATAAGGACGCGCACGGACTGCTCGATTTCTGCGACCTGATCGACATCGCCCTCCGCGACGTCCCGCTCGCACCCAAGACGCCCTCCGTCATCTTCGCCGACGAGGCACAGGATCTGAACCGGATGCAGCTGCGGCTCATCCGGAAGTGGGGCGAGCGCGCCAACTACTTCATCGTTGCGGCCGACGACGACCAGACCATTTACTCCTTCACCGGGGCGACGCCGGATGCGATCCTCGATCCGGACATTCCGGAGGACCACAAGATCATCCTGAAGCAGAGCTACCGCGTTCCGCGTGCCATCCACGCCCGTGCGGTCCGGTGGATCGAGCAGGTGACGCGGCGGCAGGAGAAGGCGTACCTGCCGCGTCCTTTCGAGGGCGAACTGAACCGGCTATCGGGCGGAACTTACAAATCGCCCGAGTACTACATCCTCAAGACCGCGCTCCAGCACCTCCAGCAGGGCAAGTCGGTCATGTTCCTGGCGACCTGTGGCTATATGCTGCAGCCCATCGTGCAGGTGCTCCGCAAGAACGCCGTCCCGTTCCACAATCCATACCGGCGCTCGAACGGCTTCTGGAACCCGCTTCGGATGGGACGCGGATCGAGCGCCAACCGCGTCCTCTCGCTGCTGGTGGCCCATCCGCAATTCGGGGAAGGCAGCCGCGCGTGGACCTGCGGTGACCTCGCGCTCTGGGCTGAGTGGCTCCACTCAGAGGGTGTCATGAAGCGCGGGGCTAAGAAGAAACTGCCGAGCCTGACAGCAGCCGACACGGCGACCATCGAAACCCTCGATGACACGTTCGAGCCTGGCGCGCTGGAAGCGCTTCTCAAGACTTTTGAAGGCGACTACCGCGAACTGCTCGACTGGTGGCGCCGGCGGTTGAACGCCACCATCTTCAAACGCGCGCAGTTCCCGGCGGACATCGCGGCCGCGCGCGGACCGCAGGCGCTGCTCGATGTTCCGCGCGTGGTCGTCGGGACCATCCACTCAGTGAAAGGCGGTGAGGCCGATGTGGTGTATCTCTTTCCGGATTTAAGCGGCGAAGGTGATGCCGCCTACCAGCAAGCCGGCGCGCCGCGCGATTCGGTGATCCGGCAGTTTTACGTCGGCATGACGCGGGCGCGAGAGATCCTCTACATCTGCCAGCAGGAATCGGGAATGGCGGTGCGGATATGAGCCTGATTCGCCTTCTCAAGAAGCGGAAACGTATCGCCGTTCCTCGGTGTGGAACTCCGGAGGAAAACACGCGAGCAGACCAACGCGCTGTTCGATTGGCCATGCTCGCCAGGCGACCGGAGACCATACTGGTCAACATCCAGGCGGTCGTGAACGACTTGGTGATCAGTCCAGGTCAGCGTATCGCCGTCGACTGGCGTGAGACGCCCCAGGTCACGCCGCCGTATCCAAGCATGTGGATGGAAGCGATCGCCCTCGGGAAGAGGGTAGGACTGCAGGTAGTTCGCGAAGCTACCGACGAGGTCGTCCGTGGCTCCCGCGCGCGATTCAAAGCGGCGATCTATTTCTGGCAAGAAGAGAATGCCGAGGTGACCGGCCCGAGTGGCCAGACCTTCCTTTGGATTGATGACGCCGGCGCGATCATCTCTGCTGAGTTCCGCGTCACTGGCGAAATGCATGAACCACCGGAGGAGGTCAGCGACGGCCAGCAGGTCCTCACGTTCCTTGTGGCGCACGCCCTGGCGCGCATGAATTGCCGCAACGTGGTCCTGCGGCCAATCGCGTCACCCAAAGTCGCGCGGCGGCACCAGCGTGATCTCGTGCCGGCGACTGTGTGGCACGAGATCCGCATCACGGATGTCCCACAGGTCCGCTCGACTGGGCGGGGCGTCCTTGGCCGTGACGAATCGAGGATGCGCCGGTTCTGGGTGCGCGGCCACTATGCCGACTACCGCAACGGCGCCGGGCTGTTCGGCAATCCAAAATTGCGCTGCGTGTTCTGGATTCCCGAGCACCAGCGGGGCAACCCGGAACTGGGCGATGTGATTCCGGAGTACACGCTGGCGTGACGGCCTGCAGATAGGACTTGAACGATGCCTCTGAATGAAGTTAGCCTTCAGGCCCTGACTGGAGGCGTCATTTTGAAACGGCGAGTACAGCATCCAATGGTCCACGAACGGAAGGACCGTGGAAGCTACTACTGGTTCTTCCGCTATTACGCGGACGAGATCCAGCGTGACGGCTCGGTAAAGACCACCCGGAAGTTCTACACCATCGGCCCCAGCCGCGGCGAGGGCGCCATTGGGAAGCGGCAGGCGGAGATTGAGCGCGACAAGTTTCTGGCGAAGTTGAATGCCCCCACGACGGAAGAGGCTACCCAACAAGCCTTAACAACGGGCATCGCACTGTTCGGCGAGGTCGCCAGAATGTACGAGGAGGGGTACCTCGGCCGCGAACGTCAGATCAGCAAGCCGACGCGTGTCAAGGAGAAGTTTTACCTCGACAGCTACCTCGTGCCGCGCTGGGGCAAGGTTCGCCTGAACGAAATCAAGCCCAAGGCGGTGGAGGACTGGCTCCATACAACATTCGACGCGTGGTGGACCATGCACGGCGTGCGCGCCATCATGAGCCGGATCTTCTACTATGCCGAGGGTCACGGCCTCTGGGAGGAAGGCAAACGCAGCCCAGCCAGCAAGGCGAAACTCGGCAAGAAACGCTACAAGAATGAGCGCCGCATCCTTTCTTTTGACGAAACCGCGCGCGTCCTGGCGCACCTGGATGAACCCAACAAGCTCGTAACCGAAACCTGCATTGCCACCGGCGCGCGGATCTCGGAGGTGCTGGGCCTCAAGTGGAAGCACGTGAACCTCGACGCCGCGACGATCAAGATCGAACAGCGCGTCTGGCAACAGGACGTCGGCCGCCCCAAGAGCGAGGATAGCCGGCGCATCCTGGGCATCGGCAATCTGGTCGACCGCTTCCGGCAGAAGTCGGCGGAGGATCGCGCGAAGCCGGAGGCCTGGGTGTTTCACCAGAAGCGCGACAAGACCCGTCCGATGTGGGATTCCGGCGTCCGCGACGCTCTGCACCAGGCCGCCGCTGCCGAGGAATGCGATTTCCCCGGCTTGGGGCTGCACTCCTTCCGCCGCGCGAACATTACGTGGCGGCAGGAGGTGGGTGGCAGTGCAATCGAGGCCTCCAAAATCGCCGGCCACAGCGATCTGGAGATGACCAGCGAGTACACTTTTGTCGCGCCCGAGCGCCAGAATGAGCTAACCCGCCGCATCCAGGAACGGCTTGCTAACGCCGCAGCCAAGACTGAGAAGACTACAGGGGAACCGACACCGGACGGACCGATCACCCCGGAAGTTCCACCCAGCATCGCCGAACTGCAGCCCGCCACGGATGCCATTCAGTGAGTCGCACGAGGTGTGTTGGTTCATTTCATTCAGATGGGGCGCTCTGCATTGGCGAGTATTCCGCGCTCCAGACAGAGCTCCACGACATGAGATTCTACCGATCCTTGACCGGCCCATAGCGACCTCAGCGGTCGGTTGCATTTTGCGACCTCAATCAGTCCGCGCTTGCGCGTCATCAACCATCAACCACTGGACTGCACCAGATCTGTAGCCGCCGTATCCTTGAAGAGCTGCTCTCCAGAAGCTCAACGCTGGTGTACCTGGTATGCACGGTACACGACCCGTGAGCTTCCGACTGGACGAGCGTCGTCACTGTGGATGAGATCCGCATCAAATCCCACTGACACACGCAAATTGCCGTCCGTGCCTACCTACGTTGCAGCTAATCTCAGCCGCTCCATTACGGGCTTGTACAACCGATGGGTTTTCAAGAGTCGCGACTGCACGAACGTTTCAGCTTCGCCCGCCGAAAGGGCAGCGCGGAGCTTCGCCACCTCTGAAAGGACGGTCCATGCGTTGTGGATGGCGCGGTTCGTGTAGCATTCGGCCAATAACCTTAGTCGCTTCTCCGCCTTCGCTGCACTCTTGCAGACGGGACAGAGGCAGGCTGCAATAAGTGAGACATCGGTCGGTGATACCACCGGCCGCGACGGTTTGCGGTCCGCGCGAGCTGTTGGAAAGCGTTCACTGCGGCCCGGAAGAAGAATGGCACCATAGTTGGCGGCACGCCTCCAGGACATTGAATCGACAGAATTCGCACCAAGCGCCAGAACCGCGATGGCGGTCGTTGCAGAACCGACCCCGAAAACATGAATTAATGAATCAGGGAAGCAGCCACGCACTAACGAGATTGAATCACCAACCCAATGTGACCTGTCGCCTCTGGCACCATCCGTACGAATATACGAGAAAGCCGCGAACGCTGAGCCCGAGCACATCAATGGCACCAAGCCCCCGATCGCGATTTGAGGCACATTGCCACAAATTCGTTCGACGCACTCACAATATTCCAGAATTTCTCTTACGCTGTGACCATGAACTACTGGCAGAAGTTGCTGCGCTGGCACAAACTCTGCCAGACGCTTCAAGTGTGAAAGCGTTCTCCTCCTCAGAAGCGCCCGAGTGCTTCTTGTATCATCAGGACGCGGCGGACAGTCTAGCGATACCAAGAAGTCTGCCGTGCTGTTCGCGTACACCTTCAGGAGGGCATCAATACTCCGTCGAGCGCTCAGGGCTTGTGACAGCCACGAAAACGCTCCGCAATCTATCATTAGTGGACCGGTCATCCCCAGGGCAGCACGGACACAACCGCTGAAGAACCTCTCCATGTACGTGGGGCGTGCGAATGCGTCGGCAAGGCTAACTAGAACGGGAGCACCTCTTAACTCAGCGTGCTGTGCAAGAAGCGGCCGATTCCGGAGATTGTGTCCCAGCCAGACCATTGGCGTATTGATCCGGCTTCTGCCGTGGTCATTACGAGAGCATGCGTCTCCGGTTTTTGAAGAACAATAGTGAGAAAAGGGCAAGGCTAGACTTTCACCACAAACTGCCGACTGTAAGTGACCGGGCCTCTCTTGAGATTTGTTATTAACCCTTCTCGGTGGACAATCTGCAACACGTCAGAGTATGGTCTGAACTCCAAGCAGTCGACAACTGTCTCGTACTCGTGTTGTCCAAAAAATCTTCGAGCAAGTCGAAGCGTACGATAGATGTCCGGTACCCCGGCATCATATCTAACGACGACGGGGTGGTTCCATAGGCTCGAAGGAATGATGCCTAAAGAAGTAATGACGACTTGGTCCACTCGGTTCTTGTCCCAACCAGCCGCGGAGAGATTTGACCAGATCCGGGAATGCGTGCGACTGCGACTGTATGGACGCCTCCGCGCGCAAGGAAGAGCTATGGCGATTTTGGCCTCCTGAGGGGCGTTATCAGCGAGTCGTTCAAAGGTGCGAATCTCTCGGCGCCCGTACGACTGCCACGTCGTGATCGGCAGGACTCCAACATCCTCCGCTATCCACGAACTCTTGTCTACTACTCCCCTGTTGTCTAGTATGTAGAGCAAGTCGGCGAGCAGTGGATCCAGGGCAACGAGAGCCTCTACAAGGTTCCTCAATCGACCATTAGCGCGCGCCCTTTTACAGTACTGTTTGAGTACCCTGGCAGACAAGTCTGAAACCAGAGGTATGTAGGTGTCGGGTCGACAGGAATCTCGCCACCGCAGCCCCAGGTACTCGAATAGAAAAATCCACTGTCGGGGGAACCCAACGAATTCTATGGCTTGCGGTGTTTCTATTGCACGAGACACGAGTCGCGGTAGCAGTTGGTTTGAACGGTACCAATCCTCACGGATATCACCAAATACTACACTCTGCGAGTGGTTCTTATCCTTTCCGCTCAACAAATCCATCTTTTCCTATCGACCAGTCTTCGAATGTGTCTGCAGCAGCACGGTTGCGAGCCTCGGACCAAAGGACATAATCAACCCTCTGTGCCAGCTCCCACTCGGCCGGATGGGCTTGCTCGTTTCGCAACGCCGAGTAGTATGCGCGCGCGCCGTTAACCGAGTCGGACATGAGCAAGCGCTCCACGTTCGCAACTACTCGCCGGACGCCTTCGCGAACAATCATCCTCTGGTCCTCAGTCCTGAAGGTCAGTCTGTCGGAGTCGTCAAGTGTTACGAGTGCTCCGGAATCCAGAAGTAGTGCCGCAATTCTGGCTGAAAATGGATAAATGAACCTGCCGGGTTGTATTCCCGGCCAAACATCCCACCTGACAAGGAGCTTCAAGAACTGAGGTCGCATGCTGTCGGATCGCAGCAAAGGAAAGGAAGAAGCCTCGGCAAACGCACGCTCGATATTGAAATGCCGACCAGTCAGATCAGCGTTGGCCAGATTGACAGCAGAACCTGAATATCGGTCCACGAGAACGTTCAACGCCTCACCAACGTCTGAAGATACAGTTGCAGATTCCGGGAGTTCTGGTTGGGCCGCAGAAACAAGTGCCGGATTAGCCGCCGTTCGAATAATCTGGTAGAAGTCTCGAGTGGCTCCAGTACCCATGTGGACTCGCCGCAGGTAGTCGGGTGAGAAGATGCTCTGACCATCTTCCCGGCATTCGGCGAGCGCGCGGTAAAAAGGCGCCCAGTCCCTACGCTGGAAGCCGCGATCCCAATGTTCTTGCTCGATCATGCAGCCGAACAGCGCGACGTTCGCCCGCTCGTCCGAAGCGAGTTGCGTCGGAGCTGAAGCGAAATTGTTGTCTTGATAAGCTCCTGCGAGCAGCTTCTGCATAACTACATCGGAGAGCCTCTCTACACCGATCTTGCAGAGGAACAGCGGTTGGGGGCTATCCGCAAAGAGTTGGATCATGTTGTACCACGACGGAGAGCTCAGGATAGACGGTCGCAGAATTGCGATTGCAGCCTTGGCAAACAGAACCAGCCTCGTGAAACCTTCGACGGACGCAATAAACCAAAGGAGAATGCCGACGATAGCAACAGCGGCACCATAGTTCTCGAAAAAGCCTTGAGCCGCAGGAAAAGCTCGCGAGTCCACCAGCCTAAGTAAACCGCCGATTAGAGCGACTGCACCGGCTGCACACAGGATGCCGAGCGCCCACCGATACAAATGCTGGGGCCACTCGTATGCAGTGCGAAACAGACCATCGATCTCCGCGCCGCGGTCACGAAGTTGGCCGATCCTCACAAATCGCTTTCTCAGCTGGGCAGCAGCTGCAAATCCGTTCGTCCCGGTTGAGACGATGAGTGGGAATACTTTCAGATCCACTTCGGGCATCAGTCACCGCAGCAAAAAATTCTGACCTTCCAGTTTACGTCAACGACAAGCCGGGAAACCATCTGGAACGCCGGGACCGCAGGAAGCTGCGGGGAAGTAGTAGAGGACTCTCAGGGGGGTTGCCACACAGCAACGGGTGGCTCGGAGTCGGCTGATCGGACCCCTGACCAGCACAAATCGATGCGGCCGAAGATCAGCAGTAATCATCCATCCAAGCATCATCCGCTGGGAAGTAAACAGTCGGATCAAGTCCCAGGCTTCGAAGGATCTCCCATGCCTGGTCCTGTTCGACCTCCAGCTGATCTAGGGTAGGGCGGCCGGCAATGCGATCCGGCAGGCCCAGTCTAGAGCGGACGTAGTTCGCCGCGCTCTTACCCTCAGCGCGCGCCTTCGCTTCGATGAGCATCATCTCAGCGCGGTTCACCTGGCAGCGGAGTTGCTGGCGAGTAAGGGCCATGGGCAGGACGGACGGCATACCGAGATTCTCCCATCGCGCTCTTGCAGGTCGCCACACATTCACGTCGAGCGCGCGACATGGGCGTCATATAAGGGACCTCAATTTCTCTCCAAGCAAAGTTGCTTGGAGAGAATTTTAAGCGGCGAGTACAACCGCGCGCGTACGCGAGCCTTGTGAATCCCCACGGCCGGAGCATGTGGCCGTCCCCGCCCAACAGCCGGCTCCTCCCGTGCACTGCGGAGGCAATGTCCCTTCGTTGGATCTCACGTAACGAAAGGAAATGGCAGGTTCGCCTCGTCAGATTCAGCACTAGCTCGGGATCCCGATCGGGCCCATATCGGAGTCCTTTGGAGTCCAGATGCCGTGTAGAGGCGCGCTGGCGTCCAATTGGAGACCAAATCGGTCGCGTCTAAGTCTTTTGTTTTCCGTGCACGCTGCCTGTAAGTGATTGATTTACTTGGCTTGGGGTGCAAGAGGTCCCGGGTTCAAATCCCGGCGGCCCGACCAAAAGAATTAAAGACTTACAAGTCTCCCCTCCTCCACAACGGCTCTCCCCCAAAACCGGGGGACAGGCGATTCACGACTCCCTACCACTCAACCGGCCTGCAATGGCCAGGCCGAATCAGGGCAATATGAACGGCACTCCGTTGCGCCAGCCGATCCGGGCGAACGACAGGAACCACGTCTTCCCCTTGTCGTTGTTGCCCTGATAGAAAAGGTAATCGCGCCCCCTTCCGTCAGCGAAGATGCAGGGATGGCCGGATTCCGATGAGTTCCACTCGCCCTCACGCCCATTGGCGAGCAACGGTTCGTTGAACAGCCTCTTCCAAAGAACTCCGTCGGTGCTGCGGGCACAGCCGACCTGCTGCGGAGCGTTGTTGTAGCCGCCGGCGTAGAACATGTAAAGCGAGCCGCCACGCTCGATGATCGATGGCGCTTCGATGCAATCCCGTTCCCACGGTAGTTCAGGGCGGAGCAACGGTCCGTCGCCGATCTGGCGCCAGGACTGGCGGCCGAAATCGGAGTCCTTCGACGCGCTGGCTCCAGTGATCATTTGGACTTTCATGCCGGGATCCCGCGTGGCCGCGTAGAGGAGCCAGCGGCCTTGGAACGCGATCACCTCCGCGTCGATGGCCCGGCCCGCATTCCAGTTGCCCGTGGGCCGGAACACCGGATTCGACGCATCCCGCGTGAACCGGATTCCGTCACCGGAGACAGCGTGGCAGATGGCGTCGTTCCGGCCGTTGCCGTAGGTCTGATAGAAGAGGTGAACCCTGCCCCCCGTCAACAGGGCGCAAGGCGCGCAGATGCCGTTTCGCTCGCACTCCTGCTCCGGCTCGATCTCAGCAACTTTGTTCCAGCGGTAGAGATCGCGGCTCTCCGCGATTCCGATGACCCAGTTCCGCAACTGGCCTTCAGCCTCGGTGGTGGGCGTCGAATAGTAAAGCAGATAGCGTCCGCCGAAACGGATCACGGAAGGGTCCTTGGAGTAGGGGCGGCCAAGGCGCGAGGAATCGGCCCACAACATCCTGGGCGGTTCGGCTGCCGCCGCCCATGCCCCGGCCAGGTGGATCGGGAAATCTCTACGTCGCATATTCAATCACCTCTCACCGGCATGGGCCTCAAGTCGCGCTCAGATCGTCGATGTGGAACATCGCCAGCGTGATGCGCTCGTACGGCGACTTCACGCCGCGCTCATACAGGCAGGCGAAGCGGTTTCGCGCGACCGGGGCCAGGCATGAATAAGCCGACGGACCCGTCTCCAATACCAACGACCGCGGCCAGCTTTTGCCGTCATCGCGGCTTGCCCGCACGGTCATGTTCACCCTTCGCGTCGACGCCGGATTCGAAAACAGCAACACGTTGCCTTCGCGGATGAGACTGGCCTGGCAGACGGGCTCAACCAGCGCCTGGTCGTGGGTTATGTCGCCCCACGTCACGCCTCCATCCCGGCTGATGGCTACCGCCCGTTGGTTGTTGCCATGGTAGGCGCGCATGTTGAGCATCAGCGAGCCGTCGCGCAACTCGACCACCTGGCATTCGTTCACCTTCTCGCCCAGCCGTTCGCCCCGCTTCCAGGTGCGGCCCTGATCGTCGCTGTAGATGCAGTGTGAAAAGAACGCTTTGGTCCCGGCCTGGGCGTGGTCGCAGGGAATCACCATGCGCCCGGATCGAAGCTGGATGCCGACGCCAGGGCCGGTGGCGTACCAGGTCCAGTCCGGTGCCTTGACCGATGCCGTGATCTCGGCCGGCTTGGACCAAGTCAGGCCATCGTCAGTGCTGGTCGAAACCCACACCTGACGGGTCTCCTTCACCGTCTGCTCGATGATCTGCTTTTCCACGACGTGGCCGGGGTTGGATGTCAGCAGGAGATGGATCGTGCCGGTTTTGCGATCGACCACGGGACACGGGTTGCCGAGACAATCCGGGCCCATATCCAGAATCGTCACCGGCTCTGACCAAGTGCGTCCTCGATCCGTGCTCCGCCGCAACACGATATCGATGTCGCCGCTGTCACCCCGTCCGCCGCGCCTGCCTTCGCAGAACGCGAGCAGCCTCCCCTTTTTCGTGGGCAGCAGGGACGGGATGCGGTAGGTGTGATATGCACCTTCGCCGCTGACAAACAGGTCGGTCTGGATGACCGCCGGCCGCGCGGCCGAAGCCGCGCCCGCGCTGAGCAGAAGGAGGTATTCGCGCCTGGTTATAGCTGCCATTGTCGTTCTCAGCCCACCGTCATGCAATCTCTCGCATGCCGACCGCGAACCAGAGAAGGCGCCCGCGCTCTAACGGATCAAGAGGAACTCTTCCACCTCTGCGCGGCCCGGCGCGGAGGACTGCGCGCCAAGCCGTGTGACCGAAATGGCGGCGGCGGCGTTCGCAAATCGAAGCGCGTCCTCGATTGGCCGCCCTTCGGAGAGTGCGATGGCCAAGGCAGCGTTAAATGTGTCGCCCGCCGCGGTCGTGTCGACGGCATCCACCTTGAAGCCAGCTGAAAACACCTCCGTGCGGCCGTCGGAATAGAAGCACCCGGCGTCTCCGAGTTTCAGCACAACAGCCTTGGGCCCAAGCCCAAGAACTTCGTGTGCAAGGCTTGGCGCATCGGCGGGCGCAAGCCGGGCAGGTGGGCGTCCAAGCAGAATGCAGGCCTCGGTTTCATTTGGCGTCATCAGGTCAACCAGTCGCAGCAACGACGCAGGCAACTGCCGCGCAGGAGCCGGATCGAGGATCGTCATCGCTCCTGCGGCGCGGGCGGTGGAAAGTGCCGCCTCCACCGCGTCAATCGGCGTCTCCAACTGGAACAGAGCGCATGCGGCGCCCGCGTAGGCTTCGCCGAGTCCGGCGATCATCTCCGGATTGACCTCGTTATTCGCGCCCGAAGCGACGACGATCGAGTTCTGCCCCGAACGCTCCACCCAGATCAGCGCCACGCCCGTCGAGACGCCGGCCACTTGACGGACACAAGACACATCCACGCCCGAAGCCATGAGGCTGTCTTTTAGCTGTGTGGCGAAGGCGTCCTCGCCAGTGCAACCAATCATGCGGACTGTGCCAGCGGCGGCCAGTCGCCCGGCTGCGTTGGCCTGGTTGGCGCCCTTGCCTCCGGGGATTGTAAGAAAGTTGCTGCCGAGTGTGGTCTCTCCGGGGGCGGGCAGACGGTCCACCTGAACCACGAAATCCATATTCAGAGAACCGGTGACGATGATGGCTGAGTTTGTGTCGGGCACCCTCATATCTTATTGCCGGCGCATCGCGGGCGGGGCCATGCGGCCTGGGCCGGCCTTCCATCCGGCAGCCTGCGGCGATATCATGCCGCCGGAGGATCATACTGCAATGCTTCTGATTCGAGAGGTCGCCGACAAACTCGAGATCCCGGATGAGTACATGGAATACTACGGCCGCTACACGGCCAAGCTCAGGCTTGAACTCCTCAACCGCCCCCAGCGCAAAGGGAAGCTCATCCTGGTCACCGCGATTACCCCAACCAGCCACGGCGAGGGCAAGACCGTCGTCTCGATCGGACTGACGCAGGCGCTGGTGAAACTTGGCTGCAATGCGGCGGTCACGCTGCGGGAACCGTCGCTAGGTCCGGTGTTCGGAATCAAGGGCGGAGCCACCGGCGGTGGTCAGTCGCAGGTGCTGCCAAGCGACATCATCAACCTGCACTTCAACGGCGACATCCACGCCGTCTCGTCGGCGCACAACCTGCTGGCAGCGATGATCGATTCACACCTGCACCATGGCAACTCGCTGCGCATCGACGTCGACAACATCACCTGGCCCCGCGCTCTCGACATGAACGACCGCGCGCTGCGCAACGTGATCGTCGGCCTCGGGGGCAAGGCTCACGGCATCCCGCGTGAAACGGGCTTCGTGATCACCGCCGCCAGCGAGGTGATGGCGATCCTCGCGCTGGCTGCGGACAGGGAGGACCTGCGCCGCCGCCTGAACGAAATCGTCATCGGCTTCGACCTCGAGAACCGCGCAGTCCGCGCCGCCGACCTTCGAGCCACCGGAGCCATGATGGTGCTGCTCAACGAGGCGCTGATGCCCAACCTCGTGCAGACTACTGAGGGTGCGCCGGCGTTTGTCCACGCCGGCCCGTTCGCCAATATCGCCCACGGCACAGCCAGCGTGATCAGCCAGAAGATGGCCCTCGGCTTGGCTGATTACGTTGTGAACGAATGCGGCTTCGGCGCCGACCTCGGCGCGGAGAAGTACTTCGATCTCGTCATGCCGGCATCGGGCATCAAGCCGTCGCTGGCCGTGCTGATCGCCTCTGCAAGGGCGCTATGTGCACAGGGCGCGGCCAACGAAGCAGGCCCGTTCACGCTGGACACGCTTCGCGCCGGGTTTGCCAATCTCGATCGCCATATCGGAAACCTTCGGAAGTTCGGCGTTCCGGTACTGGTGGCTATCAACCGTTTCCCCGGCGATGCGGAGGACCTGGTGGCGGAGATCGGACGCCACTGCGAGGCGATGGGAGTTGAAAGCGCGTCCTGCGACGTCTTTACGCAAGGCGGCGAAGGCGGGCTGGAGCTGGCGAAGAAGGCGGTTGCGCTCTGCGAGCAGGAATCCAATCCCGCGCCGATCTACGACTATTCGCTGCCGCTCCAGCAGAAGACTCGCGTCATCGCTCAAGAGATCTACGGCGCCGCGGACGTCTACTTCGAGACCGAAGCGCGCAAGACCCTGGCCCGCCTCGCCGAGGCCGGTTTCGAACGTCTGCCGGTCTGCGTCGCCAAGACGCAGTCTTCAATCACCGACCGGGCGAAGATCTACGGCGCGCCCGAGGGCTGGACGATGACGGTGAGCGGCGCCCACCTGTCGGCCGGCGCGGGCTTCGTCGTGGTCACCGCGGGCAACATGATGCGTATGCCTGGACTGGGCAAGACGCCGCAGGCTCACAACATGGAAGTGGACCCCGGCGGCGTGATCACAGGGCTGCACTAAGGGCTATTCGAGGAGATGCGGATAGGCCGCGCAGACGCGGTCGATCTCTTCCAGTTGGCCCGGCGAAAGCGATTCGTCCTCGTCCAGGCACCAGATGCCCTGCATCCGGCCCTGCCTGCGCAGCACTTCGTGGATGCCCGCGATGCAGCCGTGGAAGTGGTTCGCCGCATCGAACAGCGCCGCGTTCAGATCCGTCAACTGTGCGCCCAGCGCCAGCAGCAGCGACAGCGGCGTCTGTCCCGCATGAATCCGCGTCAATAGTTCAACGGCGGCGCGAGTGCCGACCGACCACTGGCCGAGCAATCCGCCCGTGATTCGCACGGTCTGTCCGGAGAACGTGAACGGCGTGATCAGGTCGGCAATGATGTTGTCATCGTTGCCCGTGTAGAGCGCGATCTCTTTCGCCCGCCCGGATTCAATCACGCCGCGGATGACGTCGAGCGTCTGGTAGCGGTTGAACGGCGCCATCTTGATGGCCACCAGATTTTCGATCCCGGCTGCTTTGCGCCAGAACTCGTACGGCAGCGCGCGCCCGCCCACGGCCGGTTGCAGATAGAAACCAACCACCGGGATCACCTTCGCGATAGCGGCCATGTGATCCACCATCTCGTCGATGGTCGAGTTCTTCAGTGCGCACAGGCTCACCAATCCGGCGTGATATCCCAATTCGCGCGCCAGTTCCGCTTCGCGCAAAGCCTGCGGCGTGGGTCCACAGACACCGGCGACGAGAATGCAGTCCCGTTCGCGAGCCTCTTCTTCGGCCATGCGCAACACCGGTTCGAGCAACCCGTAGCGCGGCTCGCGGATGGCGAATTGCGTCGTGTGGACGCCCACCGCGATGCCGCCTGCTCCCGAATCCAGGTAATAGCGGGTGAGGCCGCGCTGCGCAGCCTCGTCGAGCTTCCTGCTTGCGTCCAGCGCCAGTGGATGCGCGGGGATGACACATCCCTTCATGAGCCGTTCGCGGAGATTATCCATGGTTAGAACTTCCCGTCCCTGACTTGAAACTTCGTCGGCTTGCCCAGCAATTCGCCGTCCGCGCCCACCCACTCAGCCACCAAGCCAATCAGTTCTTCCACCCCGACATCCGGCATCCCGAACGTTTTGTGACAATCGGCGGCATTGTTCAGCAATGCCGTTGGCTGCTCCTGCCCGGTGAGCACGGGTTCCTTGCCCAGGCGTTTGCCGAACTCGACGGCGAGATCGCGGACGCGCAGCGTTTCCGGACCTGTCAAATTGACAACGCGCGGTGGCGTCGAGGCCACTCCAAGCGAGCGGAAGCAGACCGAATTCGCATAGCCCTGCCAGACGATGTTCACATAGCCCATCGACAGGTCGACTGCCACACCGTCGCGAACCTTCACGGCGATGTCCACCAGCACTCCGTAACGCAGTTCAACCGCATAGTTCAGCCGCAGCAGCGAGACCGGCGTTCCGAACTCCATCGCCGCGTAAGTGAACATCCTCTCGCGGCCCAGAGCCGACCACGCGTACTCGCCCACCGGATCCACTGGCGTCTCCTCGGTCGCGCCGCCGCTCTCGACAGGGACCAGCGGATAAACGTTGCCCGTGGAAAAACTGACGATGCGCGATTTCCGGTAACGCCGAGCGACCAGTGCCGGCAGCAGAACGTTGGTCGACCATGTCTGCTCCGGCGCTCCCGTCGACCCGAACTTGCGCGCCGCCAGAAACAGCACGTTCGGTGCGTCAGGAAGCGATTCGAGAGCGCCGTCGGCCAGGATATTCGACTGCATGTGCCGTACGCCCGGAATCTCCAGCGCGCCGCGTGAAACCGTGATCACCGCGTGAGGACTGCCTGCCGCATCCATCGCCCGGCGGATCCTGCGCGCCAGCGACGGACCCATCTTGCCCGCTGCGCCGAGAATGAGCACATCGCCGTCCAACCGCCTCGCGAAGTCAATGTCTTGTTCCAGAGGCGCCGATAGCCGGTCCTCGAGTTCGTCGATCGTCATTTGCCTCGTATTCTACAGGAGCGCGGCGAGCGTCCGCCCGTTTGGCATCAGTCGCAGTCCGTCGAAACACGGTCCAGGGCTTCGCCGTCCGGCCCGTACAACTCAATAACCAGCGGCGTCTGGCCCAGCGCATGCGTCGAACACGATAAGCACGGATCGAATGCCCGCACCACCGCCTGCACTCTGTTCAACATGCCCTCTTCGATCCGCTCGCCCTTGACGAACCGCTTCGCCACCTGATCCACCGCCCGGTTCATCGCAAGGTTGTTGTGCCCCGTGGCGATGATCAGGTTGGCCCATGTCATCGCGCCTGACTCATTCACCTTGTAGTGGTGGATCAACACTCCTCGCGGGGCCTCGGCGATGCCCGCTCCCTCCAGCGCATTGACGTCGGCGCGCGCCCGGACATGCGTGTCGAGGATCTTCGGATGGTTCAGCAACTGCTCCATCCGCTCCACACCGTACATCGCTTCAATCAACCGTGCGTAGTGGTAGAAGAACGAACTCTGGACATCGCGCCCCAGTCGCTGGCGGTACTCGGCCAGTTCTTCGTCGGCCTCCGGCGTGCCGCACCGTTCGGCGACATTCAACCGCGCCAGCGGGCCCACCCGGTAGTTGCCCTCCGGGAAGCCGCGCGGTTTGAAGTACGGCGCTTTCAAATACGAGTGCGGCAGCACACCTTCGCCGATGTAGTTCGCGTAGTCCAGCGGGTCTTCGACGTCGGCAATGGTACCGCCGGCCGCCGGGTCGCGGAAACGCAGAATGCCGTCGTAGAGCCGCAGATCGCCCGACGCCGAAACAAGGCCCGCATACATTGTCGGCTCGTTGCCAAAGCTCTCGATCTCGGCCTCAAAGCGGTCGATGATTGAAACGAACAGCTTGATCGCCCTTCGGATGATCGACTTCGCGATGTTGATCTCGCTCAGGATCGCGTCGCGGGAGTCTGATGTCAACGGCGCGTTCACGCCTCCAGGGACGGTCCAAGACGGATGCACCCGCTCACCGGCCATGCGTTCGATGGCCAACTGGCCGAACTTCCGCAGCGCGATGCCGTCGCGCGCCAGGTCGGGGTGCTTTTCGAGAATCCCCACGATGTTCCGTTTGCGCGGATCGGAGTCCATTCCAAGCAGCAGATCCGGCGACGACAGATGGAAGAAGCTCAGCGCATGCGACTGCACGATCTGCGCGCAATGCAGCAGTTCACGGAGCATCTCGGCCGTCTTTGGAATGCGCACCGCCATGATCGCGTCGCACGCCTTCACCGACGCCAGCAAATGGCTGATCGGGCAGATGCCGCAGATGCGCGCCGTGATCGACGGCATCTCGTAATACGGCCGCCCCTCGACGAACTTCTCAAAGCCGCGCACCTGCGTGACGTGGAACTGCGTCGATGTCACCTCACCCGCGTCGTTCAGGTGAATGCTCACCTTGCCATGGCCCTCGATCCGCGTGATGTGCGGGATGACGATTTTCTTGCCCATCCGACTCTCCTCAGCCAAATTTCACCAGACCCGCCAGCTCAGGCTTCTTGCCGTCCAGCAGGCTGGTCAATACATGCGCGATCGCGCCCGGCGCCGGCGGGCATCCAGGAATATGAATATCCACCTTCACCACCTCGGCCAGCGGTACCGCATGACGCAGCAGCGCCGGCACGCCATCGGTGGGAATCGCCGGCGCAGCGTCGGCGCCTTCGATGTACAACCGTTCGAGCAGTTTCTTCACCGGAATCGTGTTGCGCATTGAAGGAACGTTCGATGTCACCGCGCAGTCGCCCAGCGAGATCAGGATCCTGGTCTTCGACCGGATCGTCTGCGCCAGTTTCTGGTCGCCGATGGATGAAACAGCGCCCTCGACCAGCGCCACGTCCACCGCCTCCGGATACTCCGGCGTATCCACCAGCGGTCCGTACACCAGTTCCACTCTTTCCACCAGCGCCACCAGCAACTCGTCCACATCCAGCAGCGACATATGGCAGCCAGAACAACCGTCCAGCCACGCCGTCGCCAGCTTCACCTTTGTTTGTCCGCTCAACGTCCACCTCCCCTGACCGCGGTCAGCCGCTCGACCGACGCCGTCCGCTTAATCATTTCCTCCACGGCGAAGCCCTTCTCCGCCAGCGCGCCCGTCGGGCACACCTGCACGCACTTGCCGCACGATGTGCAGTTGCGCGACGCGCCCCACGTCCGGTTCATCTCGCACGTCAGCATCGAGTGGATCCCGCGCCCGGCAATGTCCCATACATGCGCCCCTTCAACCTCCGCGCACACCCTGACGCATCGCGTGCAGAGGATGCACCGGTTGTGATCCAGCACATAGCGCGGGTGCGACAAATCCACGCCAAGCTTCGGGTAACGGTAGCCGTAGCGCACATTGGTCACGCCCAGCGCCGTCGCCAGCGACTGCAGCTCGCAGTGCCCGTTCGACACGCAGACCGCGCACACGTGGTTGCGTTCCGACAACAGCAACTCCAGCGCCTGCTTCCTGTATGCGTCCAGTCGCGCTGAACGGATGGTCACCGACATCCCCTCCTGCGCCGGCGTGGTGCAGGACGGCAGCAACCGGTTGACGCCCGCCACCTCCACCATGCACAGCCGGCAGGCACCCACCGGCTTCAGCCCTTTCATATTGCAGAGGCCCGGGATGTGCTTCCCGTTGGCTTTCGCCGCCTCGAAGATGGATGCCCCCCGGTCGGTCTTCACCAACTCGCCGTCGATGCGGATTGTGATCTTGCTGTCCATTTCTTGCTCCCTCGGCGCCAGCCCCTAGTGGTTGCCCTCGCGGATATCGCAGCGCAGGCAGCGGCAGGTCTCTTCCATCGCTTCCACCGGCGTCAGGCCGGTGACGGCCTCCATGAAGCCCTTGGCGCGCTCGTCGGCCGGCAGTTCGTGGATGTGGTGCCGCCCGCTTTCGGATACATGCGCCGGCGGGACCATCGAATACTCGAACTCGGGCCATAGCCGCGGCCACCGGAACTCGCCCATCAGCTTCTGGTCCATGTTTCGAGCCGCTTTCTTGCCGTAGCCCATGGCGTTCGACACGTTCGACGCGCCTGAAATCAGGTCGCCTCCCGCATAGAAATTCGACCTCGATGTCTCCAGTGTGAACGGGCTCACATCCAGCATCTTCTCCTTCTCTTTCAGCTTCAGGCCCGACGCTTTCAGGAAGTCCAGATCCACTGTCTCGCCCACCGCCAGAATCACCGTGTCGCACTCAAACCGCTGGATCTCGCCGGTCGGGACGGGCTTCCTGCGCCCCGACGAGTCGAATTCGCCGAGCGTCGTCTTCGCGCATTCAATGGCCAGTACTCCTCCGTCCTCGCCCGAAACGATCCGGTGCGGCGTAGCCAGGAATGCGTATTTGACGCCCTCGTCCTCGGCCGCCTCGGTCTCTTCAGGAATCGCCGGCATGTCCTTACGCTCGCGGCGGTAAATCACCGTCACGTCGGCGCCCATTCGCAATGCCGTGCGCGCCGAGTCGATCGCCGCGTTGCCGCCGCCGATCACAACCACCTTCTTGCCCAACGGGACATGCTCGTCTTTCGACAACGCCTCCAGGAACGGCAGCGCGTGAAGTACGCCCTTCAACTCCGTGCCCGGCAGGTAGACCCACGTTTCCTTCCAGGTCCCGATCGAAAGGAACACGCCGTCGTACATCGTCGACAGGTCGTTCAGCGTCACCGTCTCGCCCACAACCGCGTTGAAGACGAACTCCACGCCCACCTTGTAGATCAGCTTCAATTCGTCGTCCAGCACGCTCTTCGGCAGCCGGTACTCGGGCAGTGCGTATCGCAGCATGCCGCCGGCATCGGCGTTGTTCTCGTACACCGTCACCGAGTGGCCCATCATGGCCAGGTAGAATGCGCAGGTCAGTCCAGTCGGCCCGGCGCCGACCACGGCCACCTTCTTGCCCGTCGGCGGGAAGCGGTGTTCGAGTACGCGCTCGATCATCTCGTCGTACCTGCCGCCGTTGTAAATTGAGTCGGCGATGTAGCGGTGAACGTCGCGCATGTTCACGGCCTCGTCGATGCCAGACCTCCGGCAGCGGTTGTCGCACGGATGCTGGCAAACCCGGCCGGTCGACGCCGGCAGCGGGTTGTCCATCACCACCGACAGGAATGCGTCCTCCAGCCGGTCCGCCTTCAGCAACTCCAGAAAACGCGGGATGTTCATGTGCAGCGGGCACGAATTCTCGCAGGGGCTCAGCGCCAGGTTCTCGCAAACGCCGGCCCGGCAGCGATGCGCCCGCAGATGGTCCTCGAACTCCTGCCGGAAGTGCCGCAGCGTTGTCAATACCGGGTTCGGCGCTGTTTGGCCGAGACCGCACAGCGACATGTCACGGATCATCCGCGACAACTCGTCCATCGTCCCCAGGTCGGCTTCTGTCGCCTTCCCTGTCGTGAACCTGTTCAGGATGGCCAGCATCTGGTCCAGCCCGACGCGGCACGGCACACACTTGCCGCACGACTCCGAATGCGTGAACTCGATGAAGTACCGCGCCACATCCACCATGCAGTTGTCTTCATCCATCACCACCATGCCGCCCGAGCCCATGATCGACCCCAACTGCGCCAGCGTCTCGTAATCCACCGGCGTGTCGAACATCTCCTTCGGTATGCAGCCCCCCGACGGCCCGCCCGTCTGTACCGACTTCACCGTCTTCGTCGCCGGCGCACCACCGCCGATGTCATAGACGAACGTCTTCAATGGCGTGCCCAGCGGCATCTCCACCAAGCCCGTCCGCTGCACCTTGCCCACCAGTGAAAACACCTTTGTCCCAGGACTCTTCGGCGAACCCGTCTCGGTGAACCATGCCGGTCCCTTCACCACGATCGGCGCCACGTTGTACCAGGTCTCGACGTTGTTGATGTTGGTCGGCCGGCACCACAGCCCGCTCTCGGCCGGGTACGGCGGCCTCGGCGTCGGACGGCCCGCGCGCCCTTCCAGCGACCGGATGAGAGCCGTCTCCTCGCCGCACACAAACGCCCCCGCGCCTTCCACCAGTGACAGCTTGAAGCTGAATCCCCGGCCCAGGATATTCTCGCCCAGCAAACCGCGCTCCTCGGCCTCCTGGATTGCCAGGGTCAGCCGGTGCACCGCCAGCGGGTACTCGGCGCGCACATACAGGATGCCCTCGGTCGCGCCGGTCACGTAGCCGCCGATCACCATGCCTTCGATCAGCCCGTGCGGATCGCCCTCAATCTCGTTGCGGTTCATGTAGGCGCCGGGATCGCCTTCGTCGGCGTTGCAGATCAGGTACTTCTGATCAGCCTGCGCCTTGCGCAGCATGTCCCATTTGAGGCCCGTCTGATAACCCGCGCCGCCGCGCCCGCGCAGCTTCGCCGCCTTGATCTGCTCGATCACCATCTCCGGGTTGGCGTCGATCAGCACCTTATACAGCGCCTGATACCCGCCCACCGCCAGGTACTCCTCAATGTCGCCTGGATTGATCAATCCGCAGTTGCGCAACACGATCTTCGACTGCCCGGTGAAGAACGGGATCTCGTTCCACTTCGGCAGATCAGGCAGTCCGCTGCCGTATTTCACCTGGCCCGTGATGTGGTCCCACTCCTCCACCTTGCACAGCGCCAGTTCTTCCGGAATGCGTCCGGCCGACAGATCGTCGAGCAGCGCCGCCACGTCCTGCGCCTGCACCTTGTGCAGAATCACCAGCGGCTTGCCAGGCAGCCACACGTTCACCAGCGGCTCTTCCGAGCACGGTCCGTAGCAGCCCACCTGCGCCAGGTGGAAGCTCAATCCACGGCTGTGGATCCCGTCCGACAGGGCGTGATACAGCCCCTCCGCGCCGTTGCCCACCCCGCATGTCCCCATGCCCACCGCGATGCGTCCCGTCGCCGGCAACAACTTCTTCAGGCCGGCCTCATGGGCCGCGTTAAAAGAACTCAGATCCGTGATCCGTTTCATCTTCCACCTCTTCCCCTACCGCCGGCCCTTCCTCAAATGTTCTACTTCCCGTTCCAGCGCCCTCTCGCTCACATGCCCCAGAATCTGGTGATCCACCTCGGCCACCGGCGCCAGCGCGCACTGGCCGAAACACGCCACCGTGCGCACCGTGAAATTACCGTCGGCCGTCGTGCCCGTCATCTTGTCGGCCGAGCCCTCCTCCTCTTCCTGCCTCAGGCCAAGTTGCAGCCGCACGCCCTCCAACAGCCTCAGCGATCCGCGCGTGTGGCACGCCGTTCCACGGCAGATGCACACAGTGTGCCGGCCCTGCGGCTTCAGGTTGAACAACGAATAGAAGGTCACCACCGAATAGACCTGCGCCGTTGGAATCCCCATCCGGGCGGCGAGGTATTCAAGAAAATCCTCCGGCAGGTAGCGCTGCGGGTGGTTCTCCTGAATCGACTCCAGTATCGTCAGCAGCACGCCAGGCCGCCCCCGGTGCTTCGATACCAGCGAGTCAATAAACTCGCGGTCTTCTCTCTTCAGTTCCACGCTGTCGGCCACCATCATCCGGCGCGCTCCTTTCCGTATATTTCAGATAATCAAATCTGAAAGTCGGAAGCAAGCCCGGTGTTCGGCCCGAACATTTCCCACCGTCTACGCTTCGCTGATTTCCACCGCCCAGCGCCCGCTGCCCGCCACCCGTGGCGCGCTCAACTGAATCCTGTACAGCTTCTCTCCCCAAATCGGTTTCAACCGCCCGTCCGTGATCGCGATCTCCTCCACCTTCACCGCCAGCGCCGCATCGTGCCGGACAATCGCCTTGCCTCCAAGCCCCGCGCCGCCGTCAAGCGCCAGCACGCCCGACTGCTTCACCGTCACCGCGCACGGCGTCATCAGCGTGAACTCCACGCGGTTCGATGAGCCAGTGAACCGCGCCTCGTCCACCACCGTCGCCTTCCGCTGCCCGCGGTCCAGACTGATCGTCCGCCGCCATTCGCTGATGCCCGCCTCCGCCGGATACGCCCTGGCGATGTTCAAACTGAACTCCGCCCTCTCTCCCGCTCCCGCCCGGCAATCCAGCGCCTCGAATCTCCTCCCGGCCGCCTGCTCCACGCCGTTCACCGTCGGCAGGTTGTGGTACGACGACCGCATCGTCCAGATCTCATACCGTCTTGAGCTGAACGTCTTCGCCGTATATGTTTCCACCCCGGCATCGATCAATACCGGCTTGCCCGACGCGTACACGATGAAATTACCGACGTCATTGTGGTTGTGGCTCTCGGCGTTGTGGCCGCCCTGTGCCGCCAGATAAAGCCCCTCCGTCGAACCCTCCTCTTGCCTCGCCACGAACACATGCGTCCCCTGAAGCCAGACATCGCCCACCAGCGGCGCCGTCTTCGGCGCCCTTGCCATCTCGCCTTCCAGCATCAACCCGTCCATGGTCCTCGCCAGGCTGCCGCTCGCCCTCCGGCCGCCGCGCGTCGCAGCGCCAAATCCGCCCTGGGCGATCAGTTTCTCGTCCTTGATCCGCTTGCCGTAGCGGTAGATCAACTCCCCGTAGACCTGTATCCGCGGCGAGGCGTCGGCGAAGTTCACATACCAGTCGCCGGCCACATGAGCCCGATAGATGTAACGCCCGATTTCGCCCACCAGCGGCAGCCCGAAGAAGTCCATCTTGCCGGCCGACGCCGAATCCAACAGTTCCAGGCACTCGAACAGCGACCCGCCCGCATGCCCCCAGTAGCTCGGACCCTCGTCGCATCCGCCGTCTTCGTGATAGCCATCCAGGAAACGGTCGATCGACCGCATCGCCTTCTGCACCGTCTCGGCCCGCCGCCGCTCATCGCCTTCCATCAACAGAGCCGCGGTCAGCCAGTTCGAACAGATCCACGGCGTCCAGTTGTTCATCGCCCGGTCCTGCCCGAAGCCCATCCACCAGAAGTCATTCCTCAGGTAACAGGGCGTCAGCACCTTCGCCTGAACGTCATGCACGATCCGCTTCGACACCAGGGGCGATGCCTCGTCCAGCTTCTCCGCCATCAGGTAATGGATCCAACTCAAAGTCGCCGCGGTGTCGGCGGCGAACAGATCCACCGTCGGCTCCGCCACATCCGGCAGCCCCGTCCCCGCCTTCTGTACCCCCACGTGCGCCGGCACGCCCCAATAGGTCTCTTCGCACGTCGCCCACACGCCGTTGACGATCTCGTCCACAAACCTGCCCTTGCCCTCGGCCAGTTCGGCGAACACCAGGTCCTGCAGCCTGCCGCGCCGGGCGCTCCGCAACCCCTCATAGCGAGACCTGTTGCCGTCACGGCTGTAGTCCAGAAATACCGACGCCGGCAACACCGTCCACGGCGCGCCCAAATGCCGCTCCCCGGATGTGACCAGCCCGCGCCGCGTCTCTCCAGCCAGTCCCTCCCACCTGGCCCGGTCCCGCCACCTCGGGAAATGCTGCCACTGCGCGCGTGGCAGCAGCGCCCCGGCCACCCGGTTCACGTCCCAGCTTCCGCTGATCAGGTTTCTCTCCGGCGGCGCCTGCATCGCACCCGCCACCGGCATGGCCGGCAATACCGCCGGGGCGGCGGCAAACTCTCGTCTGGTCATGGCTTTCAATCCTCGACCCAGTTTGTATCACACTGCCGGCAAACGCTCGTCACCTTCCGTCCTGCGGCGTCATCCCGGAGTAAAGGTGTATAAGTACATAGAGGAGTAAAGATGCGCTTTATCCCATTCATCCTGCTCATGGCCCTGGCGCTGTCCGGCTGCGGTTCGGACCCTGCGTCGAAAAACGTCGAAATCGACGCCGCCAAGCTGAAACTGTTCAAGCCCCTGCCTGCCAAGGTCGACGTCAAGCCCGGCGGCCCCGAAGCCGAACGCGTTGCCCTCGGCCGCATGCTCTACTACGAACCCCGCCTCTCCAAGGGCCACGACATCGCCTGCAACGACTGCCACATGCTCGACAAGTACGGCGTCGACAACGAACCCACCTCCGAAGGCCACAAGGGCCAGAAGGGCGACCGCAACTCGCCCACCGTCTATAACGCCGCTTTGCACTTCACCCAGTTCTGGGATGGCCGCGCCGCCGACGTCGAGGAACAGGCCAAGGGCCCTATCCTCAACCCCGTCGAAATGGCCATGCCTGACGAAAAGCGCGTCGTCGCTGTCCTGAAATCCATCCCCGGCTACGTTACTGCCTTCAAGACCGCCTTCCCCGATCAGAAGGACCCCATCACCTACGACACCATCGCCAACGCCATCGGCACCTTCGAGCGCGGCCTGCTCACCCCCTCCCGCTGGGACAAGTTCCTTGCCGGTGACGCTGCCGCCATCACCAACGAAGAAAAGGCCGGCTTCAACGCCTTCCTCGAAGCCGGTTGCCAGACCTGCCACATGGGCGTCCTCGTCGGTGGCAATCTTTATCAGAAGATGGGTCTCGCCAAGGCTTATCCGGAGCTCGCGGACGAAGGCCGCGCCAAGGTGACCAAGTCAGAAGGTGACAAGTTCTTCTTCAAGGTCCCGTCGCTGCGCAATATCGAAAAGACCGGACCGTACTTCCACGACGGCAAGGTCGTCACCCTCGATGAATCCGTCAAACAGATGGGCGAGTACCAGTTGGGCGCACCTCTCAAGGACGAACAGGTGAAGACCATCACCACCTGGCTCAAGTCGCTCACCGGCGAAATCCCGGCCGACTACATCAAGAAGCCCGAGCTTCCGCCCAGCGGCCCCAACACGCCGAAACCCGACAAGGGCTAAAGGGGCGCCAAATCGATGAAGAAGATCATCACCTACGGCCTGCCCCTGCTCGTCGTCGTCCTCATCGTGATGCAGTTCTTCGGGCCCGAGACCGCCAATCCGCCCGAAGACCCTGCCGCCACCATCGCCGCCGTCGCCAAACCGCCCGTCGAGGTTATCAACGTCATCGACCGCGGTTGCCGCGACTGTCACACCAACCGCACCTCCTGGCCCTGGTACAGCCGCATCGCCCCGGCGTCGTTCCTCGTCGCCCGCGATGTCACCAAAGGCCGCGCCCATCTCAACTTCTCTGAATGGCGCGGCATGAGCCCCGAGATCACCGCCCTGCGAATGACCGAAGCCTGTATCGAGGTCACCCGCGGCGATATGCCTCTGCCTTACTACCTCCCGGCCCACCCCGAGGCCAAACTCTCAGCCGGGGACGTGAAAGCCATCTGCTCCTGGCCCGAGCAGCAGAAATAGCGCACCGTTCCGCAAACCAACAGCCGGCGGAGGGTCCATCGGATCGGCCGCCGGCGTTTTTTTACATCACCCGCTCAGGCGCATCCACCGGCGCTGTGATTAGAATGAAAGAGGTTACCTCCTATGACATTCGCTCGCTTTGCACTCACGATGCTCCTCACCGTCCCCGCATTCGCCGGCATCGCCGGCCGCTGGGATGTCACCTCTACCACAGCCGATGGCGAGAAGATCAAGACTCTTCTCGTTGTCGCCGAAACCGCTGGCAAAATGGAAGTCAATCTCAGCATCGGCGACCAGAAACTGCCTGTTTCCAATGTCGCCTTCGCCGATGATCAGCTCTCCTTCCGCCTAATGTGGGGCGAAACCGGCGTCAACCTCAAGGCCAAGCTCGACGGCGACAAACTGGCCGGCAACTGGGTCGCCGACACCGGCGATACCGGCCCCATCTCCGCCGTCCGCATCGCCGAAGCCGCCGCTGCCGGGGCCAATGCCTTTTACACCGGCAAGTGGAAGCTCACCGCCGAGCGTCCCGACCGCGACCCCATCAAGGTCGATCTGGAACTGAAGGAAGAGGCCGGCAAGTGGTCCGGCTCGCTCGTCACCCCCGACGGCATGCAGGTTCCGGCCACCGTCGCCATGGATAGCGGCAACCTCACCATCACCATCGACGCAGGCAACGCTGTCTACACCCTGAAACTAGCCAAGGATGGCGAAGGCATGAAGGGTACCGCAGCTGGTCCCGACGGCGCCATCCCGCTCACCGCGGCCCGCTAATCTAACGTCACAAAATCGAATGGCCCGCCGCCGTCCACCGGCCGCGGGCCTTTTCCAATTCCGCTGCTCCCGCCTACGACCGCGGCGCGTAATAGCCCTTCCGCGACCTCACCGTCAGCCCCTTTCGCTCCCGCAGTCTGATCTTCACCTCGTGGTACAGCCCGTCGGTGTGCATCGGCTCGGGCCTGTACATGATGCTGTACTGGCTCCTCAACTCGTTGGCCAGGTTCTCGAAGTCCTGGATCAGGTCGTCGGCCTTGAATGGGAAAAACGCCAGTCCGCCGGTCTCCTCGGCCAGGTATTTCAGAAGCTTGTCCCCGTCGGTCTCCTGGCGCGTGATGTTGGTTGAAATCGCATATACCACCGCGTCGGCTTTGTGCGCCTGCTCCAGCGCCTGGTCGCGCGAGAACCGGCTGTTGTTGTCCTCGCCGTCGCCGATGATAATCACCGCCCGCCGGAACTGGTGCCGCGGTTGCTCCCGGCCCAAATGATCCCGGCACGCTTCGGCCAAGGCGTCGTGCATCGAGGTGCCTCCGCCTGCGCGAAGATTCATCAGTTTCTTGCCCAGCAGGTAAGTGTCGCTGGTGAGCGGCTGCACCAGTTCCGCCGTCGTGTCGTAGCTGTAGATCAGCGCCTTGTCCTTCTCCGGCCTGATCACGCTACTCAGGAACTCGCTGGCCGCTTCAAGCTGGAACTTGAACCGCGTCTTGATGCTGTTGCTGGTGTCGATCAGCAGCGCGATGCGCAGCGGCATGTCCGATTCGGCCAGGAAGTCGAGGATCTTCTGCTGGCGCTTGCCCTCGAAGATGTCGAAGTCCGGCGCCCTCAGGTCAGTGACAAACCGGCCTTTCTTGTCCGACACGGTGAACAACAGATTCACGCGCGTCACTTCCAGCGTGATCGTCTGTGTTGGGTCAATCGGTGGTTGCGCCGCCTGTTGCCGGCCAAGCATGGCGCCGGCGGCGGGCAGTCCTAGGCAGAAGGCGCGTCGGGTGGAGTTCATCAGTTCTCTCTGACTCGATTATAGGAGTCCCCGTTTCCACGCCTCAAGCTCTTCCGGCGCCGCCGCCTCGATTGTGATCTCCTCTCCAGTCGATGGCAGAGCAAACTTTAACCTGGACGAATGAAGCCACGGACGCCCCAACGCCGCCATCCCGGCCGGATTTGCCGCCGCACCATACAACGTATCGCCCGCGATCGGATGGCTGATCGACGACAGGTGGACCCGGATTTGATGCGTCCTCCCCGTACCGATCTTTACCTCCAGCAGCGTGTACCGGCTGAACCGCTCCAGCACCCGGTATGTCGTATGCGCCTCTCGCCCCGACTCCAATCGTGCCGTCATCCGCGTCCTCCGTACCGGATCACGCGTGATCCGCTTATCGATCCTGCCCGTCTCCTGCTTCACCACCCCCTCCACCAGCGCCAGATACGTCTTCTCCACCGTCCTCGACGCAAACTGCCGCGCCAGTTCCCGGTGCGCCGCATCGTGCCGCGCCGCCAGCATCACCCCGCTGGTCCCCTTGTCCAGCCGGTGAACAATCCCCGGCCTCAGCTCTCCGCCCACTCCCGATAACGTCCCGAAATGGTGCAGCAGCGCGTTCACCAGCGTCCCTGCATGCCGTCCCGCACCCGCATGCACCACCATCCCCGCCGGCTTGTTGATCGCCACCACGTCGGCGTCTTCATACAAAATGTCCAGAGGAATCTCCTCGGGCGCCGCCCTGAGCGGCTTCTGTTCCGCGGGCTCCACCGCCACCGCCTCGCCCCCTCGCAGCTTGTACGACGCCTTCCTAGCCGCCCCATCCACCCGTACCCGTCCCGCCTCGATCCACTCCTGCACCCGCGCCCGGCTATAGGCGGGCATTGTCGCTGCCAGATAATGGTCCAGCCGCGAGCCTGCTTTGTCCGGGGATACCGTGAACGTCTCCACCACTCTCCAGACTACCCGCCCGGCCAACATTCCGTCTTGCCCAACGCATCCACCTGCCGCTGTGAGAGGATATCGGAAGTCCCGTCTACCTATGCCGCCCGTGGAGCTGCCATGAAGCCGTACCCTGCCGCCGCCATCATCCTCGCCATCACTTTGGCCTATTCCACCTTCCGCTACCACGTTTACGGCGATGCTTCCTGGGCGTGGTTCCCGCTCTGGACCACCAACAAGGCCCTCAGCTGGACCGCCGCAGCCCTTCTCGCTTCGTCCTATCTTGTTGCTGACAAAACGGATGCGCGGCGCTACGGCCTGTTGGGCTTCGCCCTGATGGCCTGGCACTGCCTGGTCTCGCTCTTCCTGCTCGGACCCGAGTTCTACGCCAAACTCTATGCCGGCAATGCACTCACCGCCGCGGCGCTTTCGTCCATGGTGCTGGGCGCGATCGGCGCCCTTGCGTTCTGCTGCCCCGCTTGGGCCAGTCGGGCAGGCGTGAAGGAATCGCTCGACCTGAGCCGCTGGTTCACTCTCCAGCGCATGGGCTACCTCGGCTTGGCCCTCACGGCCATCCACTGTCTCGCCATCGGCCTGCCCGGCTGGCTCACCCCCTCGAAATGGCCCGGCGGATTGCCCCCCATCACCCTCATGGGCTTCCTCACCGCTCTGATGCCCGCGGTCAGATTCGTTCGCCGCTGAAACTTAAAACTTCAGTTGCGGCGCAAGCATCTGGACATACATGACGCGTTTGCACTCTCTGCTGCTCGGAGCTCTCCTCATGACCACTCCCGCCTTTTCCGCCAATTCAATCCACGAATTTCAGTTGAAAGACATCGACGGCAATGCCTTTGCTTTCTCTCAGTTGAAGGGCAAGGCCGTACTCGTGGTCAACGTCGCCAGCCGCTGCGGCTACACACCCCAATACGCCGGTCTCGAAGCTCTCTACCAGAAGTACAAGAGCCGCGGCTTGGTGGTTGTCGGCGTCCCCGCCAACAATTTTGGCGGCCAGGAACCAGGCAGCGACGCCGAAATCAAGACATTCTGCACCCGCACCTATAACGTCACCTTCCCCGTCCTGTCGAAAGTCAGCGTCAAAGGCGACGACATGACACCCTTGTATGCCTATCTCACCTCGGCCCAGGGCGGCGACGTGAAATGGAACTTCACCAAGTTCCTCGCTGGCAAGGACGGCAAAGTGGTCCAGCGGTTTGAATCCAAGGTCGCGCCCGATTCCGCCGACCTCGCCGCCGCCATCGAACAGCTTCTGAAGTAGCCTGAGCAGCGGATTCTGATACCTTAAGGAGGTCCGGATTGAAGAGCGTCCGGACCTCCCTTTTCTATGGCTCGCATCCTGGTCACCGGCGGGGCCGGCTACATCGGCGCCCATACCACCCACCACCTCCTGCGTCTGGGTCATGACGTTACCGTGGCCGACGACCTGTCGAAGGGCTACCGGCACAACGTCCCCGATGGGCGCCTTCAGGTGCTTTCACTGCACGACCGCCCCGCGCTGGACGCCCTGCTGGCTTCTGCTCGCTTCGACGCCGTCATCCACTTTGCCGCGTCCATCGCCGTCGGCGAATCGGTCCGCGAAGCCGAAGCCTATTTTCACAACAACGTCGCCGGCACGCTGAATCTCCTGGCCGCCATGCGGCAGGCCGGCGTCCGCAAGATCGTCTTTTCCTCCACCGCCGCCGTTTACGGCGACCCCGACTCGGTTCCGATCCCGGAAACCGCCCCCTTGCGGCCGGTCAGCCCCTACGGCGAGTCGAAGTTGATGGTGGAAACTGCCCTGGGCTGGATGGACCGATGTTCGGGCTTGCGACACATCATCCTGCGTTACTTCAACGCCTGCGGCGCCGACAGCCAAGCCGGCATCGGCGAAGAGCACCAACCCGAAACCCACCTGATCCCTCTCCTGTTCCAGGCCATCCGCACAGGCAACCCCGTCACCGTCTTCGGCGACGATTACGCCACGGCCGATGGTACCTGCATCCGTGACTACATCCACGTCTGCGATCTCGCCTCGGCCCATGCCGCCGGGCTCGACCACCTGCTCGCCGGAGGCCCGAGCGCCATCTTCAACGCCGGCACCGGTGAGGGCCACTCGGTCCGCCAGGTCATCGAAGCCGCCGAACGCATCACCGGCGAGAAGGTCCCGTGGGTCATCGGCGCCCGCCGTGATGGCGACCCCCCGGAACTGGTCGCCGACTCTTCTAAGTTGAGGAATCAATTGGGTTGGAAGCCCGCCATTCCGGATTTGGACGACATGATCGCCAGCGCCTGGGACTTCGACAGCCGTAAACACGGCTGAACGCCTCCGTGCACCGCATGTAACCCGAAGGGCTCGCGGAGTCGCCTAGATTTTGACGTTCTCTGCGTCCGCGGACTCAGGGAATCGTCCGACTGTTGCAGCCAAACGGCCAGGGCGGTCGTCTATTACTCTGTAAGTGTGTGGCTCGCGGCCAGACCAAGCCGCGGCGCGAACGAGTCTGAGGAGTGAAGAATCCGGTATGTCAGCACCGACCAATCCAACATCGAATCCAGCCGGGAACGCCGCCGGGAATGAAACCACAGGCCGCCCGGTGTGGCTCAAACTCGTGTTCTTCCTAAGCTTGATCGCCTTCGGAGCGGCAATCCTTTACTACGTCAACAGGCCCGCGCCCATGAAGGCCTCAGCGCCCACCACCATCAAGACCGCTCCCGTCGAACTGGGTGACGTCGAGTTCCGTCTTCGAATCGTCGGCTCAACCACGGCCATCAACACCGCCGCGATTGCCGGTCCGCGGCAGTCGGGCCCCGACAGCGGCGCCATGGTGATCTTGAAGATGGCCGAATCCGGCAAGTTCGTCAAGAAAGGCGATGTGGTTGCCGAAATCGATCCTCAAACCCTGCAAGAGCATATTGACGACACGGTCGCCGGACTGAGGGACAAGGAAAACGACGTCAAGAAGAAGCAGATCCAGCAGGAACTCGACATGGAGAACCTGCGTCAAAGTCTCCGCGTGGCCAAAGCGAGCCTGGATAAGGCCCGGTTGGATTTCAAAGCGCTTGAGGTCCGGACCGTGGTCGACCAGGAGTTGCTGAAACTCTCGGTCGAGGAGGCCGAGGCCGCCTACAAGCAGATCAGCAGCGAGGTCGCGCTACGCGAACAGTCCCAGAAGGCTGACATGCGCATCACGTCGATCGCTCGCGACCTGGAGATCGCGCACGTTGAGCGTCATCAACGGGACGTGGTCAAATACGTCATCCGCGCCCCGATTGACGGCATGGTGGTGGTTGAGAGCATGAACCGCCCCGGTGGCGACCGCGTCCAGATCGCGACCGGCGACCGCGTCATGCCCGGCATGCCGTTTATGAGGGTCGTTGACACCAGCAAGATGCTGGTCAACGCCACAGTCAATCAGAGCGAAAGCAACCTGTTCCGGCTCGGGCAGGACGCCACCATCAACCTGGATGCCTTTCCGGGCGCTAAGTTCACCGGCAAATTAGACTCGATCGGCGCCCTTGCCGTGGGCGGCAGAAACCAGAACTTCTACATCCGCACCTTGCCGGTCCGAGTGGTGATGGATTCACGAGATGACCGCGTGATCCCAGATCTTTCGGCTTCGGCGGACGTACTGCTCGAAAAGGCCGAGCAGGTGCTCACCGTGCCGCTTGCAGCCGTCTCTGAGGAAAAAGACCAGAAATTTGTCCAGGTCAGGACAGCCAAAGGCTTCGAGAAGCGGGTGGTCAAGACGGGCTTGAGCGACGGCGTTAAAGTTGCCGTCATCGAGGGCTTGAAGCAAGGCGAGCAGGTACTGATAAACTAGTTTCCGATCTCGAATTGACCTTTGCCGGCCGGCAGGAACCTCCTCCCGGCCGGCTTTTTGTCTTCACTCGTTTTCATGATCGCCCGCGACCGCGACTCATACCGGATCCGCCAGCCGTGCCCGGTCTGGTCCACCCCGAGCAGGGTTGCGTTGAGATCCTCCACCGGCCGTGCGGCCTCGCCCGCGCATCGCCTCACGGTGTGCCGTCCCGCCGGCAGCAGGATCGAGTCCTCGCCGCCCACCGGCCAGCGAATGCCGCCCACCTCAGCGCAACCCGTCCAAGGCAGCCAGACCGGCCTGGCCGCCTTCACTTCGGCCGCTCCACCGCCGATCGCCCTGACTTCAACGCCTGGGGCTGCCGCCGCCGAAACCAGCGGCCAGTCGGAATCCATGATCGAGTTCTCGAAGTACAGGGCGGTGCGCGGAAAGGCCTCGGCGGCCCGCCGGATCAGCAACGCCAGTTCGCCGCCGGTCTGCTGGCGCGTCGGGTAAACGTCCTGGTAGCGCTCAACGATGTTCAGATCGATAGCGAGCAATTCCGGCCGCCGGGCCAGCGGTGCGTACCGGCGCGCGATCTCGGTATACCGCGACGGGCCCAAATGCCAGACCGTGGCCGGGTCTTCGATCAGGAACGTGGCGTCGAGGCGTTCCACCTCCGGAATCAATGCCGCAGCGTCGGCGCCGAGTTTGTCGCGCATGGTGGTGTCGAACCGGTCGTCGATATGGGTGAGGACAATGTCCAGGCCCGGCTTGGCACGCCGGTACTCCGCCAGTCGGCCCATCCACTTCACTTGTAGTGAACGGGCCAGCCCGGCGCGGTACTCGAGAAACCGCCGCATGGGGACGGCGGTCTTCAGATGGTGGCGGGGCGAGGCTTCGTCGTAGAGCTCCGCTGGATCGAAACCAAAGGAACTTTCGAACTGCCGGCGTACGCCGGGATGGAACGGGGTGAATCGGGACGGGTTGAGATAGCCTTCAAGTGATTCAAAATAAAGCTCGCCCAGGTTGATGCCGTCCCAGTCGAAGCGGGTGACGAGGGCGTCGAGCCCGGCATGGATGGCGCGGTCGCACTCCGGGTCGGCCAGGTTCATCAGCTTGCGCCAGTCCAGGTGGGCGTCCTGGCCCGAGGCGGTCTTCTCGCGCCACTCGGGGTGGTCCTGCCAGAACTTTTCGCTGACGTGCGGGAATTCGATCCAGGCGTAGACCAGGATGGCCTGATTGTGGCAGGCCTCAATCAAGGCCTTGAGCCAGGCATCGCGCTGCGGGTCAGGTTCCCAGAACTGCCACGCGGTGATGTGAAGCCCGGCGATGCCGCCGCGCCGCCACATCGTGGCGAGGAAATCGGGGTCGGCGCGCAGGCGATAGGAAGCGTCAAAGAAGGCCCACAGGTCGCGAGCACCGGCCTGTGGATTAAGTCCAAGGGATACAACGGCTTGCAGGAGGTATGGGTAGCGCTCGAAGCCTTGCTCGCCGATGGCGGTAGCGGTCCAGAAGTATACCCGTCCCGCCTCGGCCCAGCCGGCGGCCAGCGGCGCGCCGGTCCAGCGTTCGCGGGTGAAAACGCGGGCCTTGGCTGGGGTGATGTACACCGGGATCTCGGCCTGGTGCTGCCAGACGATTTGGAGATTTGGGTCGAAGGTGTCGGTGACGCCTCGGACGCGGACCGTCGTTTTGCCCGGATGGAATCCGTGTCTGGCCGCATCGGGCGAGCCGCCTTCGAGGACGGTGAGGCGGGAGGGGTCGATGTTGACCGAACGGAGCAGGTCGTCCCAACCGGCATGGAGGACGGGTAGGCAGGCGAGAAGGAGGGCCGACTGTAATGTACGTCCGGCGAGACGCCGAAGCGTGCCGGGGACCGCTTGCTGACGCGCGCGGCTCCGCGCGTTGACCTCGTCTTTGCAGTTGTTTGCAGAGTTGAGGCAGCCAGTGAGCGAAGGCCGGCCACCAGCAGAGCCGCGACCGTGAGGGAGCGGTCGAAGGCGGAGCGGATTCAGGCGGCTAGTGAGTGAAGCCATACCAGAGTCCGGCGCGGAAGTCCCAGTAGTTGGGTCGAAGGGGATTAGAGGCGTTGCGGAGGTGGACGCCACGGAGGGTGTCGATGCGGAAGGTGACGCCCTTGGGCAGAGTGGACCAGCGCAGGCGGACGCCGGGTCCGGCTTCGACGAAATTGCCCCAGTACTCTCCCAGGCGGTCAGCGGTAACCTGCCAGTTCCAGAGGAGTTGGAAGGCCCCGTTGACGGTGTAGCCGGTGCGGGCCTGAACGTAGGCCAGTACATCATTGCGGAACCGGCTGACGTAGACGCCGTCGAGGCCTGCTTCGGCGAACCAGCCTGTGGAGGCGCCTAGTTGATGGCCGAAGCCTTTGCTATAGGAGAGGCCGCCGCGGAAATCGGGACGGGTTCGTGATTCGTGCCGGCGTTGGATATAGCTGACGGCTTGGCCGGCCTCGCCCCAGGCGAGCAGGCCGTGGCGGATGGGATAGAGGACGCCGCCGCCGAGAATGACAGCGGATTCAGAGAGATAGGCGGGGAAGTAGGGGTTGACGCGGGATTCCGAGGTGCGGCCCTGCGTGTCGGCCATCAGGCGCATGGAAACGTAAGGACGCAGGCGGGTGGAGCCGAGCGACCATTCGCCTTTCATCTGGCCGTAAAGCAGGCCGCCGGACCAGCGGGAGGAGTAAAACGGCAGCATCCAGGTGGTGAAATGGAACGGGGCGGCGGTCTCGCGCAGACGGGAATAGGATTCGCCGGCCTGGCGGGCGGCGGGCGAGGAGCCCGAGCGGCGGGCGAGGTTGAACCAGCGCAGGGCGTCGCGGTCGCGGCCGAGCTGGTTGTAGGTTTTGGCGAGGCCGAGCATGGCTTTGGGGTCGTTGGGAGAGTCTTCCAGGGCGGCGCGGTAGTAGCGGAGAGCGTCGTTCAAGTAACTCATTTCAAAGCTGCGGCGGGCCATCTCCTTAATGGGGATGCGGGGTTCGGGCGGGGTGCGGCCTTCGAGCAGATCGAGCTGGCGGCGAGCGGTTTCGTCGTCGGGATGTTGGCGGAGTAGTTCGGCGAAGGCAGCCGCGGCTTCGGGCTTGCGGTCCATAGCGAGAAGCAGGAAGGCGTGCTCGCGGCGCAGGGCGGCGTTTGAGGGGTCAAGCGCGATGGCCCTTTCAAATTCATAGGGGTAGGGATAGCGCGCGGGCAGAAGCGCGCGGGCTTCCTCGGCCAGGCGGGGCTCGGATGAGCGTGACAGGGCCAGCCGGAGTGGAATGGTGTCCTCGGGCGAGGCGACGCGGGCGATGTCGAGCATCAGGCGGCGGCGGTCGGGCTTGAGGCGGAAGGCTTCGCGGTAATGGGTGAGGGCGAGCGCGGTTTCGTCGCGCTGCTCGGCGAGGCGAGCCAGTTCCTCGTGGGCCGAGTATTGGCCGGGAGCGGAGGCGACAGCTTGGGTCCAGCGGGCGATGCCGTCGCGGAGCTGGCGATCAATGTTCTCGAAAGCGGTGGAGGCGGTGCGGCGAACTTCTTCATTTGACGAAGAGTGGAGGCGAAGGAAAGTGCGGCGGGCGTCGATCTCCATTTTCGTTTCGTAGCAGAGGAAGGCGTATTCGAGGGCGGCGCGGTCGTCGGTGGGATCGAGGTCGAGCGAGGCCTTGAACTGGTCGCGGGCGGCTTCGCGGCGGCCGGCTTTGAGCAGGGCGTAGGCGAAGTCTTTGCGCAGCGAGGCGCGCTCGGAGAGCACCGCGACGGCTTGACCAAACGAACTGATTGCAGAGAAGTAGTTCTTTGTTTTCAGTGACTCATATGCCGCATTGGCGGCTGCCTCGGCCTCAGCGGAGGTGAGCGCGGAGCGCTGACCAAACGAACTATCCGGAGGGGAAGACGGGGGAGAGGCGGTTTGACCTAACGAACTCCAGGGCGCAGAAAGGGCGAACAGCAGGGCTAGGGCGACGGCGTGGTGCGGCGCGTAGGCTAAGGACATAGTCTTCCTCTCGCAAGGGATAGTGCGAATGGGGGAGGGATTCTCTCAGGTGGAGTGAGAGGAAAACGCAGACGAGGTGGAGAGGCGCGGGGGGTGGTCGGGAACGGACAGGGAAGGCAACCAGTCCCAGCGACTGGGGACAGCCGAGAGGTCTGTTCTACTGCATTCGTAGAATTTCGCCGGCGGCGAGCTCGGGGGCGTCGAGTTGGACCCAGTGGCCGGAGCCGGCGGCGACGATGTGGCGGGTGGCGTAGGCGGCATGGGCGACCTTGATGTGATCCTGAGTGTTCCCGGCAGAGATGACGGTGATTGGCAGCGAGGCGGGAAGTTCGATGGCTGCGGCCTGGCGGCAGTTGCCGGGGAGGCGGTCGAGATACTCGGCCATGGTGGCGAAGCTGCGGGGGAGGCACCAGTGCGCGCGGACGGCGGGCCAGACCTCGGCGGGCATCTTGCGGACTTCGCCGACCAGGCGGTCAGTGACCGTGGAGCGGCGGCCGGTGGAAGCGCGGGCGAGGAGCTTGGGCAGGGTGCGAGACCCGGAGACCAGCAGAGCCAAGGCGAAACGGACTATCCCCAGTCGCGCCAATAAGATGCCGCGGCGGGAGAGCATCACGCCACGGGCGAGTAGAGCCGCGCGTTGCTCTGCGGCGGCTTCTGGTGTCCGCTCCCTTACGGTCGCGGCTCCGTTAGGTTTGACCGCCCCTTGCAGTCGCGGCTCGTCTTGCAGTCGCGGCTTGTCGGGGGGGCGCAGCTCGTTTGCGGCTTCCTGGAGAGCTGCCACGTCGGACCACTCGATGGGTTCAAGAGGATCGAGGAGGACGAGGGCGGCGGCGCGGGCAGGGTAGAGTTGGGCGAAGCGGCGGACGATCAAGCCTCCGAAGGAGTGGGCGGCGAGGATAGCGGGTTCATGGACGCCCGCGAGGTCGAGGACGCGGAGAAGATCGGCGGCGAGGGTGTCGAGGGTGCGGGGTGAATTGGGCGAGTCGCTCCAACCGAAACCGAGGCGGTCGTAGGCGATGACCAGGCGGTCCTCCGGTAAATATTTGAGAACACTGGCCCAACTCAGATTGGTGGCTGCGATTCCGGCTTCGAGAACGATGGGCGGTCCGGCCGTGCCACGGCGGAGGATGTGGAAGCCGTCCCTGATTTCGCCGGGCGGGGGCAGGCGGCGGGCGTCCAGGCGCTCGCCCACCTGCTGGTAGATCCAACCGGCGAGCAGGAGACCCGCGCCGATGAGCGCGATATAGAGAACGATGGTCAACGCAGGTGGGGGAGGATGACGCGATCCAGTTCAGAATCCGAAATTTCTTTAATGCTGGAGTTTCGATGGAGGCTCCAGCGTTCGATGTGCTCGATGGTGGCGCCGCCGGGGACCTTGGTGACGGGTCCGCAGGTTTCGATTTCGAGGAAGTCCTCGTTGGTGAAGGTCTCGTAGGAGGAGCCGATGTCGGGGTAGGTGCGGTTGGGGTTGGCGTCGTACTGTTTGAGGAACATCTCGCCCTTGAGGATGTAGGCGCCCCAGGTTTTGGGGTTGAAGTGGCCGAGTTTCTGGCGGTTGGTGTTTCCGGGCTGCTGGCGGAGGGTCATGTACTTCTTCGTGAATTTCCAGCGGGGGTCGGACAAATCCGTGAAGGCCCACATGATGAGGGGGTTGGTGGGCGGGAGGACGTCGGGGTGTTTGCCGCGGGGCGGAAAGCCGGTGACGCCGAGGCCGTCGGGGGCCATCATGGTGAGGGCCCAGGGGGCGAATTCGAGGGGCATGATGCCGCGGTTCGTCAGGCGGTGGATGACGGTGACGGCGTTGCCCTGCGAGGCGAGGCGGACCTCGATCTGCTTCTCGATGCCGGTTTCCTTTTCGACGGGCTGGGTGGCTACGAGCGACGACCCGCGGATTTCGACTTTTATGGGGCCGTTATCGGGCGGGTAGGTGTATTTAACGTCTTCGGGGCCGATCCAGATGCGGTGGCCGCCGCGGAGAATCCATTCAGGCTCGCCGGATTTGCCCTGGGTACCGGCCTGTTCCCAGAAGAAGTTCTGGCCGCCGGCAAAGCCGTAGCGCATGATGCGGGGGCCGATGTCGGAGGTGACGATGAGTTCGGCTTCGCCGTTGGAGATGCGGTAACAGTTGGGCCAACCGTTCCAGGCGATCTTTTCGATTTTGACTTCAGCGGACATGGTGAGGGTGGCTCCGAGAACAAGGGTGAGCGCGGCCAAGCGATTGGCGGTCATGGCGTTATTGTTTCCTGATGGCGAGGATAGCGTCAAGGGGGGCTCCGGTGCGGCGGGCATCGATTTGGGAGAAGCCGGCGGATTCGAGAAGGGCGGTGTACTCGGGTACGGAGCGTTCGCGGCCTTCGGTGCAGACGAGCATGTTGAGCGACTGCATGAGAGCGTGGACTGGCCCGTCCTGGGTGTCGTCGAGCAAGGTTTCGGCGATGAGGAGGGCGCCGCCTGGCGGCAGGGCGGCGTGGATGCGGGCGAGGAGGGATTGGATTCGATCTTCGGGCCAGTCGTGGAGAATGCGGCCGAGGGCGTAGAGGTCGG
>JACZJQ010000083.1 GCA_014860455.1 Bryobacteraceae bacterium
GCGCCGCGCCGACGGCCCCGCGCCAGGGAATTTCGTTCATCAGTAGCCTGACGCCCTGGCCGCGCTCGCCGGGCGCGACCCAGAGTTCAACGATCTGAGGCGTGCCGCGCATTCCGCCTTCGAGCGAGTAGCGGGTGACGAAGCGCATCATGTTGGCCTCGCCGGCGAACAGGGCTCTGGGGCCGCCGAGCGCGCCGCCGGCGTCGATGCAGTTGGCGCGCAGGGGGAGGAGTGAGTTGAGTTGAAGTTCGAGAATGCGTTGTGCACCGAGGGCGCGGCGTGAATTGGTGACGCTGCGCTGGACGCCTTCCAGAGCGCCGAGGCCGACGCGGATGGAATGGAGCATGCCGACGCTGAGCAGGCTGACGAGCGTGACGGCGATCAGCAGTTCGATCAGCGTCATGCCGCGGCGGTTCATCGCATGGCTCCCATGCCCATGCCCGTGCCGAACAGTTGCAGATCGGCATCAGTGGCTACCGCCGGACGGTAGGCGGCTATGTCGAGAGTGCGGCGCTGGCCGCCCTGCATCCACCAGATCTGGAGCGCGATGCGCTCGAGAATCCGCGTGCCGGCGGCGGGCGGCGCGCCCGGCGCGCCCTGGCCCTCAAAGGGCGTCACGACGGCTCGCCATCCGCAGCGGCGGCCTCCCATGCGTTCGGTCGGGAACAGTCCGTCGATCGGCATACCCTTGGGCAGCGGGCGGACGAGCATGAGTTCGTCCATCTGGCGGCGGGCGAGCATTGCGGCGCGGTCGTAGTCACTGAGTTTGGAGGCGTTCAGCAGCGAGGTGCGGAGGTTAGCCATCAGGCCGGCGACGGCAATGCCCATGATGGCGGTAGCGACCAGGACTTCAAGCAGGGTGAAGCCGCGGCGTCGACGTGCGGCGCACGGGCCGGGCGAAGGCGGGCGGAGTGTGGACATCTGAATCACCTGGCCAGACCTTCCACTACGGTGACGTTGGGCGCGCCCGTGATGGGATCGAGTTGAACCATGCGGCGGTTACCCTTGCGGTTTTCAACGACGACTGAAATGCGCGGAAACGCCGCGCCGGGCAGCAGCAGGTAGCTCTTGGAGTGCATATCCTCGCCGGGCGTTTCGGGCAGGACGGCAGCGATGCGGATGCCGTCGGGCAGAGCCATCTCTTTCTCACTTCCTGCTTTGAGGCCGCGCGAGGTGATGACGCCGTGGTCCTTGTCGAAGGTGATTTCGACTGGCTCCTGGCGGCGGTCGGCGCGGCCGACGGCCTGGTAGAGAAACGCCGCCACTTCGTCGCCGGCGGAGCGGAGACGGATGGAGTCCATGCCGGCGCTGGCCGTTGGGTAGGTCAAGCCGGCCAGCAGGGCGATGATGGCGACGACCATCAGCAGTTCCATCAACGTGACGCCGCGCTGGAGGGGCCTGCGTGCCATAGCCGATCCTTACTGGGACTTCCAACTGACGATGTCGGCGTTGATGCCTTCGCCGCCGGGTTGGCCGTCGGCGCCAAGGCAGACGATTTCGGGTTCGTCGCCCTGGTCGCTGGGGTACTTGTAGGCGTAGGGCCGGCCCCAGGGATCGACGGGGATCTCCTGCGGCAGATAGGGGCCCTGCCAGTTGTTCACGTTGCCGGGCTTGACGCGCAACGCCTGCAAACCCGCTTCAGTGACAGGGTAGACGCCAGTGTCGAGCTTGTAAGAGCCCAGCGCCGTCATAAAGGCGTTGATCTGCGCGCGGGCGGCGGTGACTCGCGCCGTGTCGGTCTTGTTCAACAACCGCGGCGCAACCAGCGACGCAAACAGCGCGATGATGGCCAGCACCACCAGCATCTCGATGAGCGTGATGCCGCGAGCGCCTCTCTTTTCGTTCCGGCGTGTAGTCCTCATGATTCGACCTTTCCTTTAAACCGCCACCTCGTTGATCGACGTGATGGCCAGCAGCATGCTTAAAATCAGCGCCCCCACGGCGACGCCCAACAATAGGATAATCAGCGGCTCGAACAGCGCGGTGAAGCGCTTGATGGCGGCGCGGGTTTCGCCGTCGTAGATTTCAGCCGCGCGCATGAACATGGCGTCGAGGCGGCCTGTTTCCTCGCCGATCGAGAGCAGGTGGGCGAGCAGCGGCGGGAACGCGCCGGCCCGCGAGATGGGTACGGACAAGCCTTCGCCGCGCTTGACGCCCTGGGCCACCATTTCAAGAGTCCCGCTCATTTTCTGGTTGGACATGATGGCGCGCGAGATACCGAGGCTCTGAACCAAAGGCACGCCATTGGCGACCAGCGTGCCCATGGCGCGGGCGAACTGCGAGGTCTGGGCCTTGCGCAGCGCGTCGCCGAGCACCGGGATGCGCAGCGTGAAGGTGTGCCACCAGAGCTTGCCCGCCGGGGTGACGATGTACTGGCGAAACCCGGCCATCGCCAACACCAGCGCTCCCAGCGCATAGGCGCCATAGGTGCGCACAATGTTGCTGACTTCAAGCAGGATCAGCGTGGGCGTCGGGATCTTCATCCTCGAATCGGCGAACACCGCCGCGAAGCGCGGCACAACGAAGTAGAGCATGAGCACGATTGTCGCCACGCCAACCAGCGACAGCAGCGCCGGATAGACCATCGAGCTGATGATGTAGCCCTTCAACTCGTCGTGGGTCTTCTCGTACTCGCTCAGCCGCTCGAAGATGGCGCCAAGTGAACCCGATGCCTCGCCGGCCCGCACCATGTTGACGTAGAATTCGGGGAAGTATTCGGGCTTGGTGCCCAGCGCGTCGGCCAGCGACTTACCGCCCTTGATCGTCCGCAGGACATCGCTCACCACGGCCTTAAATTCGGCGCGCGTGGTGAGTTCGGTGGTGATCGACAGGGCGCGGTCCAGAGGTACGCCGGAGTTGAGCAAAGTGGAGAGTTCCTGGGTGAAGAACAGCACGTCCTTGCGTTTGCCGAAGTTGAACTTGGGCAGTTTCAGTTCCGATTTGCCCTGGGGCTGGAGGCCGACATAGACGGGCGTGAGCCCCTGTTTGCGCAGTTCGGCGATGACTTTTTTCTCGCTCTCGCCGTGAAGCGAGCCGGTCCGAACCCGGCCGTCCTGGCCCACCGCCTTGAATTGGTACGTCGTCGCCACGCTAGAATTCCTGGGTCACGCGGAGCACCTCGTCCGCTGTCGTCACGCCCGCGGCCACCTTCATCCAGCCGTCTTCGCGCAACGTCCTCATGCCGGCCGAGCGCGCCTCGGTAGTCAGGTCGGAGGCGTCGGCATTGGCCATCACCATCTTGCGCAGCTTGTCGCTCATCTCCATCATCTCGAAGATGCCGATGCGGCCCTTGTAGCCGGTGTTGAAACACTTTTCGCAGCCGGCGCCCTTGAATGTGGGGATGGTATCGCCGTCGGGCGTGATGCGCTCGCCGGCGCCGGTCTTGCAGAACGGGCAGATGACGCGGACAAGCCGCTGGGCCAACACGGCGACCACGGACGAACAGATCAGATAGTTTTCCACGCCCATGTCGGTCATGCGCGTGATCGCGCTGGGCGCGTCGTTGGTATGCAGCGTCGAGTAGACGAAGTGGCCGGTGAGCGCCGACCGGATGGCGACTTCGGCGGTTTCGTAGTCGCGGATCTCGCCCACCATGATGACGTCAGGATCCTGGCGGACGATGTGGCGGAGGCCAGTGGCGAAGGTGAGCCCGATCTGGGTGTTGACGTGGATCTGGTTGATGCCGTCCATCTGGTATTCGACCGGGTCCTCGATGGTGATGATCTTCTTGTCGGATTGATTGATACGCTTCAGGGCCGAGTACAGCGTCGTGGATTTGCCCGAACCCGTGGGCCCGGTGACCAGGAAAATACCGTGCGGCAGCGCCGTGAAATGCTCCATGCGGTTGAGCATGTGCTCGTCGAAGCCAAGGTTGCGGAGGTCGTAGAAATCGCCCGCCGAACGGTCGAGCAGTCGCATGACGACGCTTTCGCCGTAAAGCGTCGGCAGCGTGGAGACGCGGAGATCGACCTCGCGGCCGATGGTCTTGATCTTGATGCGGCCGTCCTGCGGCAGACGGCGTTCGGCGATGTTCAACTTCGCCATCAGCTTCACGCGACTGATGATGGCGGCCTTCATCTCGCGCGGCGGCGGGTCCTGGTCCTGCAGCACGCCGTCCACGCGGAATCGGATGCGGAACTCCTTCTCGTAAGGCTCGATGTGGATGTCGCTGGCGCGCTTCTCGACGGCCTGGCCGATCATGACATTCACCAGGCGGATCACCGGCGCCTCGCTGGCCATGTCGCGCAGATGTTCGAGATCGGCGGCGGTCTCTTCGCCGTCGCGGCCTTCGACGAGGCTTTCCTCTTCCTTCAGTTCGGTGTAGTGGCGGTCCAGCGCGTCGGCGATCTCCTGCTCGGGCGCGATCTCGACCTTGATCTGGAGACCCGTCGAAGCGCGCACGGCCATCTGCGTTTCGAAGTCGAGCGGATCGGCCATGGCCAGTACAAGCGTGGAGCCCTCCACGCGCATCGGCAGGGCTTTGGCTTGACGCAGGAAGCGCGGGGCGAGACGTTCGGTCTCCGGCGTCACCTGCGGCGGGGCATCCATCGCCGCCACAGCCACGCCCAGTTGCTCTGACAGCGCCGACAATATGTCACGCTGCGAGACGAATCCCAGGTCAGTGAGGATGCGGCCCAACTTATCGCCGCGTTCACGCTGCAAATCCAGCGCGCGATCCAATTCGTCCTGCGCCAGTTGCCCGCGCGTCATGAGGATTTCGCCGAGCCGCATCGCAGGTTACTCTTCCCGCACCGTGATGGTCTTTTCAAGCGTCTGCGCCGGTGCGCGATTCGTCGCCACATCCAGCAGCGCGCCCTTTTCGGCCTGCATCGTGATGACGCGCGGCATCCGCCCGCGATCTTCCCACTTGGTGTAGAACATGACGAAGCCCAGCACCACCTGCTCGTTCTTCGGCAGTCGGTCGAGCGTCGATGCCGCATCCACCAGCATCTGCCGCATCATCGCCCGTACCTGCGGCATTCGCTGTTCCTTCGCCGCGCGGATCTGCGCAATCTGCTCTTTCGACATCACCGGACGGAACGGCGAGATGCCCGGCGTCACCAGCGGGCTGAACTCGGCCGTGAACACAGCGCCGAACCCGTCAAGGTAAATCCCCCTTGGCAGGCCCAGCACGTCGGCAGGCGACTCGACGTTGAACCTCAACATCTTGTCGTACATGCTGCGCTCGACCGCCGCCATCTCCTCGCGCGAGGGCGCAAGCGTCTCGCCCCAGGTGAGCGATGTGATCGCGAGCAGGACGATGGTAATCGCTTTCATATAAGGTTAGTTCCCCTCGTAGCGCGCGGCGCTCAAGTACCGGGTGGTGATCCGCCGTTCCATCAGCTCGAACGCGGCGCGGATCTCCTGGATGTCGGACTTACGGCGCTCGTCGAGTTCGGCCCGCATCTTGTCCATCCCGCTGCGCTCCAGCCCGTCCAGCCGCGTCCGGATCTCGGCCATCACCGGCTTCAACTCCGCCGCTTGGCGGTTCACGCTCTCGGCCGCCACTCTTTCCACCGCCGCCGGCAACCGCCGGGCCAGTTCCTGTTCCACCTTGGCCTCGATCCCGTCCCCGCCGCTTGTCCGCGCCATCATTCCGTGACCCAGGATCGCCACCGACAACATGGCCGCCGACGCGAAACCCAGCCGCGGGCCCGACGCCCAGAGCCGCGCCCACCATGAGGGCTCAACGACTGGGTCACTCACAAACGCGATCCGCCGCGGCGGTTCCATTTTGGGCAGCCGTTTCAACGCCGTGATGGTCAACTTCAACCCGGCCACTTCCTCGCGGCACCCGGCGCATTCCTTCAGGTGCGCTTCGTGGCGGCGCGCCTCGTCGCCTGCGTGCTCGGCGAGCACATACGCCTTCCAGTCGAACCGTTCGCAGCTCATTGCCACTCCCCCTTGTCCAAATCCCCGCTTGCCGTAGCCCCTTTGGCCAGCGGCGCCAATATTGCCTTCAGCGTCTCCAGACCCGTATACACCCGCGACTTGATCGTGGAGGCGGGGCATTCAAGGATCTCGGCGATCTCATCGAACTTGAAACCCTCATACACCTTCAACACCACCGCCTCCTTCTGATCCGGCGGGAGCCGGTCCAACGCAGATTCCACGGCCAAGGTCACTTCCACGGGGGCCATTCTGGGCGACAGGTTGGGCTTCAAATCCAGCTCCTCGATCCCTGTCTCCGGGCGCCGCTTGCGGAAGTGGCTGATCGCCTCGTTGTGCGCGATCCTGTAAAGCCACGGCCCGAACCGCGCGGCATCGTCCAACCGCTGCAGGTTCTGGTACGCCTTCAAAAACGCGTCCTGGCTCAGGTCCATGGCATCGTCCACCGAGCCAGTGATCCGCAACAGATAGTTGTAGACCCGGACCTCCCATCGGGACACAAGTGTGTTGTACGCATCCACGCTCCCTTTGCGAGCGCGGATGACCAGGTCCCGGTCTTCTACCTCACGAAAGATCAACTCCAGGTCTCCCCGGTTATTGTCCCGTGCATTGCATCTGATTCCAAGACGCACCCCACGGAAAAAAAGACGAAGGCTCCTCACGCAGTTGGATGAGGCCAGTCACCCGGCCGCCCCAGCCGACGGAGCGTTACCTTGTTGGCGGATGTCCTCTCTCCGCCTAACCCACTCAACCCTCGATGATGTCTCCGTCTGCAGCCATCCTCCTACGACATGGGGGCGGGGGTATAAGCTGGAAAGCGCAACGGTCAACGATTTGGTCTCTGGGTTGTGGGGCACGCCGTACCGGCCCAAGGCCGCAGCGCGAATTCTCCCAGCCGCCAGATCTCGGTGATATGCGAGGTGTGTGTGAGAACTTGCTGCCTGTTTGTCTGGCTTCTATGGGCAGTGGCGAGTGCGCGAACCGCCTCGGCGCAGGTTGTCGCCAAGGTCGACTATTTGCCTGTCGCTTACTGTGACTTGATGCTGAAGCCGGCCGAGTATGACGGTCGGAGAGGCAGCGTTTATGCTTCGTACCGCTATGGTTTCGAGTGGCAGGAACTCCATTGCATGAGGTGCAGCAGCCTTGGAAGGACATGGCTGGAGTTCCCAACTGAGCCGCCTAAAGGTATGAGGCGCGTCTTGCGCAAGGCGCCGAGATGGCAGGGGACCCTGAACGGGGTATTCAAGGGCGTCTTCAGAGCCACGCCTAGATCTTTTGGTGATGGCGGCTACCGGTTCCAGCTTGATCTCGAGTTACTAACTGACGTCAAGGTGATATCTCGAAGCGGCGGTGTACCTGAATCCCTGAAGGAATCCGAACGCAAGCGGCTTTGCGCTGGAGGGAGCATAGGCCGATGAGGACTAACCACCGTTCACTTTCACCAATTCAGCCTTCGTCTGAGACTTCCATGGAAAACCGCTTCTCCTGCGGAGCGCCTGCCCCGTTCACGGAACGAGCGATTTTATTTGTCGTTCAGAATCAACCACTTGAATCCATTTCTCTTGCAATCCCATTGACAGTAGTATCAAATGATACTTGGGAGGCGTTAGTTTGAGCCAGAGAGCCTCCCGGTCGATTGCCGATGCCCATCAACCAGCCAAAGCACTCCAGCGTATGCGGGCTGCGGTCGAGGCAGGAAGATATCGAGTTGATCCTCGGGTATTCGATCGACTGCTGGAGTTGGGCATTGCTCACCAGGAGATCCGCGAGGCTCTGGAGACCTCCCTGCTTGAGGTTAGCTTGGAGGATTACAAATCGCCCGACAAGGCCTTCGATCCCCCAGGGCATGGGTTTGTTTGGCAGTCGGCTCGGTTCGGCTGTCGCATGTATTTAAAGTTCCGCTTGGAAGGAAGGAAGCCCGTCTGCTGGCTATACTCCCTCCACAAGGCTGATTATTAGGAATCTACATCAAAATGAAATGTATTGAATGTGGGAAGGGGTGGATGAGGCGCACGACGGCGTGCACGTCTCACCAAGTTCGAGGCTTGGCATTCGAAGTCGAGGGGAAGCTCCTGGTTTGCAGTAACTGTGGTTTTCAGATGGTCCCTGCAGATCTCCTGGAGGAGCATGGTCTGCTTGTAGACAAGGCATACCGGCATGCCGCCGGGCTTCTGAGGGCAGACGAGATTCGTGACGCGCGGAAACGGCTCGGCTTGAGCCAATTGGAGTTCGCCGAGTATTTGGGTGTTGGGGAAGCGAGTGTGAAGCGTTGGGAGGCAGGAGCGCTGCAAGATAAAAGTAGCGATGACTTGATTAGACTCAAGACTGACCCCAAGTTCGCGCAGGAGAATCTGGAGCAGCTATGTCGTCGGCTGGGCCGCAGATCTCCTACTGAGCCGGAGCGCGAGCTGATATTTGTGGCTGGGCAAGCTGGATTCAGGAGACCGCGGTTCTCGTGGACGACGGAGACGCCCATCAACGATCGAAGTGGCGAACCCTTCGTGTTTCCGGACACAGCGCTGGTGAACTGAGGTACCGCTATGAGCATGTTTCTGATCCAGCAATCGGACGCGGAACTCGACTCCGTTCGAAACTTCCAGACCCATGCACAACTCACTGGCGTCCGGATGAAAGACTTCTGTGCCCGAAGCGCCGAAAAAGAACCTGTGATCTCCAATGGGTTGCAGTTGGACTTGAAGCACTCAGTGCCCCGGACAGAAGCGGCGGATGGGTTGGCTCGGTTTGACGTGAAACTGGAGATAGAGGCACTGGGGGACAAAGACCCGGAGAAGATGCTGTTCCACGTGGATTGTTGTATCGAACTGACGTACACTCTGGCACCAGACTACTCCCCAACCCCAAGCGACTTAGACGCGTTCAAGCGCGGAAATGCGGTATTCCACTCTTGGCCCTACATGCGGGAGTTTGTACAGAGTGCGACGCAGAGGATGGGGTTGTCGGTTCCACCTATCCCGCTGCTGAGACTGGCCCCCCTTCCACAGCCGGAAGCCTCTCCCCAAGGAGTAGTCCAGCGGAAGGCGCACCCAGCGCGAAAGCGTACCTCAAAGCGCGAAGCGTCCTGAACCTAGAGTGGTGACTCAATTATCGGAATCGCCGACCGATTCAGTCGAGCAAGGCACACGGTTTGGTTCCTGAGACCGATTTGCTGTAATCTCACGGCCAGAATCGCACGTGTTCTGAACAAACACTTTGGACTTGGTGGTAGCCCTCCGGCTTTGCTCGAAGGACCCCACTGCGAGCGGCGCTGATTGAGCTTCTCTTACTTGCCCTCACTTGGACAGCCTCGGCACGAAGTCGTTCAGATGCCGCCGCCAGAAGCCATTCGTTGGTTGGCGGCGCTGAGACTCGAGTGCCCTGTGGGACTGCCCCGATCCGCGTGCCCCGCGACCTGTTTGCGAGATCTGGATAAACCGAATCCTGCCGGAGGGCGTTGAACAAAACGGCCCGCGCATGCGTAGTCACCTTAGTGCGCCGAAGTACGCCGACCACGGAAAGGACTCCGGTTTGAAAAATCCTTTTAGTTTTCAAGCTTTGTGCATCCTCGCCACAGTGCTTGTCACACCCCTCGCGCAGGTGAGTGCGCAGACTCCGCCCAAGCCCGAGGAGCTCTTCCGGACGATTCAGGCGCTGGATACCAAGCTCTTCGACGCCTACAACCGATGCGACTTGGTTACCTTTGGGTCAATGGTCGCCGAAGACCTTGAGTTCTACCACGATATTGGAGGCTTGAGCCGTTCGAGGCAGGCAAGCGTTGATGCCCTCAAGAACAACATCTGCGGGAAGGTCACCCGCGAGTTGGTTCCTGGCACGCTTGAGGTGCATCCCATTGCGAATTATGGCGCGCTGGAAATCGGCGTCCACCGGTTTCGCCACCCTGGCAGGGACCATATTGAGCCTGTGGGCGAGGCGCGATTCATCCATCTTTGGCGGAAGACCGGCAGCAGGTGGGAACTCGCCCGGGTCATCAGCTACGATCACCATTCATTGAAGAAGTGACCGGCGTAGATTCGCCGGCTACAAGAGAAGTTGCACGCGCCAACGGCTCAGAGCGAGCCGCCAGGAAGACAAGGGGCGCACGGCCCCTACTTGAACAGCCTAGGCACGAAATCATTCAAGTGCCGCCTCCAGGAGTGCCATTCGTGGGCGGTGCCTTCGGAGACGAAGTTGACGTGGCGGATGCCGCGTTTGGTCAGGAGTTCGTCTGACGTCTTCAGGGCGTCCATCAGCCGCGCCTCGGCGGTGCCGGCGCCGGTCCAGAGCAGGTGGACGCGTTTGTTGAACGCGGCCGCGTCCTTCAGCACGCCGTTGTAGGCAGAGTCAAGGTCGCCGTTTACCGTCGCCCCGCTGAACAGTCCGATCCAGGAGAACTTGTCGAGGTTACGCAGGGTGATCTGGAGGGTCTGCATGCTGCCCATTGAGAGTCCGGCCATGGCTCGCTGGTCGCGGCCGGTGAGCGTGCGGAAGGTCTGGTCGATGGAGGGGATCAGGTCTTCGATGATGACGGTCTCAAACGTGGACGCGGCCAGCACGCCGGGCTGGCGCGGCGCGGGCCGCGAGCCGGGTTGCGGCGGACGCTCGCCGGGCCGGTAGGCGTAGCCTTTGTCCATGACGACAATGAGCGGCACGGCCTTCTTCTCGGCCAGCAGGTTGTCGATGATGAAGTTGGCGCGGCCCTGTTTGGTCCAGCCGGTTTCATCCTCGCCGGCGCCGTGCTGGAGATACAAAACCGGGTAACGCGTGCGCGGGTTCGCATCGTATCCAGGCGGCGTATAGACCATCGCCCGCCGCCACTCGCCGGTGGTCTTCGACAGGTACCAGTGCATGCGCACCTGGCCGTGCGGGACCGGCTTGGGAAAATAGAAATCCTCGCCGGCCAGCGGGAGTTCGATGCCCGTGGTCGGGCGGGTCCAGCCGAAGTAAGTGTCGCTCGACGGGTCGTTCACCTGCAGGCCGTCCACCAGGAACCAGTAGTAATGGAAGCCCGGAGCGGGCGGCGGGATGGTGACCATCCATGCGCCGTCGCCGCCCTTGGCCATGTCCACAGGTTGCGCCGTCACGGCTCCGGCCAGTTGCACCTTCGCGGCGTTGGGGGCGGCCAGGCGGAACGTCACCCGGCCGTCGGCGTGGACGCGCGGGTATTCGGCATTCATGAGGTTTGAAATGGCGGGCTTGGAGGACGGGTCTGGCTGGGCGAAGGCGGTGGCGGCCAGCAGGAGGGCGGGCAGGAACGGGGTGCGGCGCATAGATGAAGCTGTATCACATTCGCGGACTGGCGTCGCGGGGTATGCGTCGATCCCGTTACTATAATCCTTTGGACACCTCATATCCAGACTCGGTCCGTTACCTCTACGCCCTTGGCAACGAGTTCAAGACCATCAAGTTCGGCCTCGAACGCATCCGAACGCTGCTCACAGCGCTGGCCCTGCCCCACCGCGCGTTTTCCACCATCCATGTCGCCGGCACCAACGGCAAGGGTTCGACGTGCGCGATGATCGAATCCGCCCTGCGCGCCTCGGGCCTGAGCACCGGCATCTACACGTCGCCGCACCTGGTTGAACCCACCGAGCGCATCCGCATCAACGGCAAGGCCGTCACGGCCGACGAGTTCTCGGCGGCGTTCGATGAGGTTCATAGCGTGTCGAACCGGCTCATCAGCGACGGCCTGATCGACATGCACCCCACCTATTTCGAGACCATCACGGCCATGGCCTACCTGCTCTTCCGCAGCCATGGCGTCGAGCGCGTGGTCCTCGAAACAGGCATGGGCGGCCGTCTGGACGCGACCAACGTCGTCGATCCCCTCCTCTCAGTCATCACCCCGATCGACTTCGACCACGAACGCTACCTCGGCGACACCATCCCCAAGATCGCCCACGAGAAGGCCGGCATCATCAAGCCCGAGCGCCCGGTAGTCTTTTCGCGCCAGCGCCCGGAAGCTCAGGCCGTCCTCGAACGCGCCGCCATTGAGAATCAATCCGAAGTCGTCCGGGCCGCCGACTGGGTGGCCCAGGACCTCCACCTCGACGCCTATGGCAGCCGCTTTACCGCCCAGGGCCCGGCCTCGATTCCAATCGAGTGCCCACTGATCGGCGCGCACCAGGTGGAAAACGCCCTCACCGCCATCGCCGCCCTGCATCACCTTGGCGTCCCGGATTCCGCCATCCGCCAGGGCATCGCCGCCACCCGCTGGCCCGGACGCCTGGAACACGTCTCGTCGTCACCCGACATCTTCCTCGACGGCGCCCACAACCCCGCGGGCGCACAGGCCCTGGCCGACTACATCCGCGAATTCCACCACCACCGCCGCATCTGGATCATCTTCGGCGCCATGAGCGACAAGGACCTCTCTGTCATCGCTCCGCTGCTGTTCCCGCTGGCGTCCGAATTGATCCTGACCGGCGTCCACCAGGCGCGCGCCTTCGCGCCCGAGCAGATCCGCGACCTCTCGGGCGCCACCCACGCCCGTCTCGCCCCCTATATAGATGACGCCCTCGCAATGGTCCGCGAAGCCTCGCCCGCCGACGTCGTGTTCATCACCGGGTCGCTCTATCTGGTTGGCGAAGCACGGCCGCTGCTTGTGACAGAATCATAGATTCGTCCCCTCGCATGACGTTGAGTTACCTCATCGGCGTTCTGTACCGCGCCCCTGGCATCATCCTCGCCACCATCGTCTACGGGTCCATCAGCCTGATGTGCGCGCCGTTCGACAACGGCGGCCGGAAGCAGTTGACTGTGGCGCGGGCCTGGGCGCGGATGCTGCTGCGCATCGCCGGGGCGCGGGTGACGTCGGTCGGGGCCGAGAACGTCGACCCGGATGTCGCCTACGTCATCTGCCCGAACCACGTCAGCTACATGGACACGCCGGTCCTGCTCAGCCATGTCCCGGCCAATTTCCGGTTCCTGGCACGGAAGGAACTTTTCATGATTCCGTTCCTCGGAGGTCACCTGAAGCGCGCAGGCAACATTAGCGTGCCGCTCGAAGACCCGCGCGGATCGTTGAAAGTGCTCTCGCACGCCGGCCACGCGATGAAGCAGAACGGACTGTCGCTGCTCATCTTCCCTGAAGGCGGACGGTCGGTGACCGGCGAGTTGGAACCGTTCAAGGACGGCGCGGCGTACCTGGCCATCAAGGGCGAAGTCCCCATCCTGCCCGTCACCATCATCGGCATCAAGGATGTGCTGCCGATGCATTCGCATCATCTCCGGCCAGGCCGCGTTACCATCCGCATCGGCAAGCCCATCGAAACCACAGGTATGCGCTCGCATGACCGCACCGCCCTCACCCAACGCCTCTGCGACGAAATCTCCGCCATGCAGCGCCTCGGCCACGCCTGACGTATCCCTCCGCCCCTTATGCTCATTCCTATGCGCGGACTCAGCCCGCAGTGGCCCGTTTGATTTCTACAGCCGCCGCTGACCGACTGAGCCCCGGCTTCAGGTCCAAGACACCGATTGTCCACTGGTGCTTGGGGTTTACACTGTTCATATGCAAATCCCGCCATTTGACAGGATCACCGTAGAACCCGGCATGTGCGGCGGTAAGCCCTGCGTTCGCGGGATGCGGATCACCGTCCGGCGGGTCCTCGAACTGCTGGCGACATATCCGGATCGTAACGAACTCTTGCGCGAGTATCCGTATCTCGAAGACGAAGATCTGAATCAGGCGCTTCGATTTGCCGCGGCAACGGTTGATGACGACGTCACTCGCCTGAATCAAGTCGCATGAAGCGGGTGCTGCTGGACCAGGGTCTTGCCCCGCGAGCCGCCTGCCTCTTGCGGCAGGAGGGATGGGACGCACTCCATGTAAGTGAGATCGGTCTCGCGCGCGCCTCGGATGAGGAGATCCTGGACGCCGCCAGATCCGGCGGAAGAGTCTGCATCACTTTGGACCACGATTTCCACGCGAACCTGGCCCTCACCCGGGCAGATCAGCCCTCCGTGATCCTTTTGCGCCTTGAAAAGTTGGACGCTCCACGTCAGGCGGCGCTAATCAGGACAGTTTGGGCGGCGTGCGAGACGGCCATCGAGAGTGGCGCTGCTATCTCCGCCGATGGCGAGACAGTCCGCGTCCGTCAACTCCCCTTGCGCTAGGTCCACTCCAGGGCCACCCGCACCTGCAATAACGGGAGGAGAGGGTTCCTGCTGCCCAAGCGTGTTCATCCAACTCCTCGGCCCCGCCTGATCCCTGGCGCGCCCGTTATACTCAACCTATGCGCGGGCTACTCCTTCTGGGACTCACTTTTTCTTTGTTCGGCCAGCCGGCCCCTCAGCGGCCCGAAGCCGGACCCGGCCTCGACGTCCGTGAATACACCCCCAAGTCGTCGCTCGTCGTTCCGGCGCACCCCAAGACACGCGCCAAATATCCGTTCATCGACGTCCACAACCATCAGCGTTTCCCCATGCCCGCCGACCGCGCCAGGAAATTGCTCGACGACATGGACTCGCTCAATCTCCAGATCTTGGTGAACCTGAGCGGCGGCTTCGGCGAGCGATTGAAAGCGGCCGTCGATTTCGCCCGCGCCACGTCCCCGAAGCGTTTCGCCGTCTTCGCCAACCTCGACTTTTCGAACATCGACGACCCCGGCTACGGCCGCCGCGCAGCCGCCCAGCTTGAAGCCGACGTGCGCAACGGCGCCGCCGGGTTGAAGCTGTTTAAGAGCTTCGGCATGGACATCAAGGACGCCAAGGGCCAGCGCATCCCCGTCGATGACGCCCGCTTCGATGCCGTCTTCGAGACCTGTGCCCGGCTGAAGATCCCGGTCCTGATCCATACCGCCGATCCGAAGCAGTTCTGGGAACCCGTGGACAAATACAACGAGCGCTGGTACGAACTCATGGAGATCCCCGGCCGCCGCCGGCCGCCCGGCCGCACCGCCCCCTGGGAGACGCTCATCGCCGAACAGCATAGCCTGTTCCGCCGTCACAAGCAGACCATCTTCATAAACGCCCATCTCGGCTGGCTCGGCGGCGATCTCGCCCAACTCGGCCGCCTGATGGACGAGATGCCGAACATGGTGACCGAGATCGGCGCCGTCCTCGCCGAACTCGGCCGACAGCCGCGCGCAGCCCGCGCCTGGTTCATCAAGTATCAGGACCGCGTCATGTTCGGTAAGGACTCATGGAACCCGTCCGAGTACCACACCTACTTCCGCGTCCTCGAAACAGCGGACGACTACTTCGACTACTACCGCCGCCGCCACGCCTTCTGGCAGATGTACGGCCTCGACCTGCCTGACGAAGTCCTACGCAAGCTCTACTACAAGAACGCGCTCCGGATTGTGCCAGGATTGGACGCACTGGCGTTCCCTAGGTGAACCACCAACCCGCCTCCGGACGGACTGCCTGGAGGAGTCGATTCGCCCACATGAGGACAGATTGGACGCGGGAACCCTGGCATCTCCCCCGCCCATACCCCCACTTGGGGGGGAAGGAACACGCATGACCGTCGTCCTGCCTCCCGAAACCCGCCCAAATCCACTCCATCCTGTCCTGCTCCATCTGCCCCGCCACACCCTGTAAGTTACTCTAGTCATTCAACTATCGCCCAGCCCCCCTCTGCGGCGAACCTCCCGTCGGCGCGCTGACCAGCCTGAAGCGCACTCACTCGCGCTCACTTTAGCGCCCACTCTAAGGTAACCGCCGTAGTTGACGCGCTATTAAACCTAACTTATTTGTACATTATCCTTGACTTAGCGCCCCGTTTGGCCCAAAGTGGGAGTCAGCAGCAAAGCTTCGACTGACGCCTCCCCGGCGTAACGGCAGATCCAGATGCATGGAATCCGCCACAAGGCGAAGCAGGAAGTACCCAAAACAAGCAGTACATGAATTGTTTGGTCAGAGGAGGCTCTTTGATGAAAACGTTGCAGTTAACTACTGTTTTTCTGGCTATGGCACTGTCGGCCCTTGCGGCTCCATGCACCACACCAACTACCTTCGGAGACTTGCAGTCTCTTGGGAGCACTGGGTGCCAGGACCAGGACAAGATTTACAACAACTTTGACGGCACCCTGCCGGCTGGTACGGTGATTGATATCGAGTCAGTGCTGGGACTGGTCGATACCCACCTCATCAGCATTGGCAGCCTGCCGATTGGGGTCTATACGCTAGAGTACTTGATCACAATCGACCCGCTCACAGCGGATTACGAAGATAGGAACATCACCCAGGTGTCGTTGGGCTTCGACTCCGCCGGGGCGCCGGGTAACAGCGCCTCCAAACAGATCTGGGTCGGCGGCCAGCTACTCGACACCCTCTTCTCGTCGGGCGGAATAGACCTCTCGATTCCATTCTCGGCGAAGTCGGTCTCCATCATGGAAACCATCACGGTGACAAACAGCACCTACCAAAGCACCACGAATGCCTTCACACAGGAGGTTTCCGCGATTCCCGAACCAGGCACCTATGCGATGATCGGCTTCGGACTCCTGGGCCTGGTCCTTTCGAGGAGGAGATTCGCTTCGAGATCCTAAACCAAGGAGCGTAAACAGCCAATGGCCCGCCGGAGCGGAGAAGCGTTCCCGCGGGCCTTTTCCGTTTCGCGGTAAGTTCTATCCCGGCCCCGTCCTGCCCCTCAACCGCCGCGCCTGACGCATCTTGTCGGCGAATTCGCGGTCGCCCATCTCCAGGTACCTGATCCCCTCGAACACTCCCATGATCGCGGGCACGGCCGTCCAGAAAAGGGCTAGGCGAAGAAGTCCCTGGTTCCGCTCCCCGAGGTAGAACTTGTGTGCCCCGACGCAGCCCAGCAGCAGCGCCAGGACCCCAGCCGTTGTCCGGCTCTTGCCTGCGGCGCCCCTGCTCCCGCCATGCGCTTCTCCCGGCTCTCTCCCCCCTTGCTCGACTTGCACCGATTTGGCCGCGACTGCTGGCCAGGAGCCACGCGTATGGCCTTTCCCACCGCTGCATAAGAGGTCGCAATCGGAGGTGTTGAATGCGAGTTGGTTCAACGAATGGACGAATTGGCTGAGATTGTCCCTCGCAACCAGGTGACCATCCACCTCCACCAGTTCCGCTGCACAGTAGGGCCGCCCGCTGTAGTGACACACCCCCGCCGCCTCGTGGTTGGGGTGCTTGGTGCAGGTCATCATTGCTGGGCCCCTGCACTTAACATCGGCCGTTTGCGCCAGAACTTGATATTCCCATCTGTTTTGCGGTTGTTCTCCCACCGCCAACCGAGGTCACACTCTGAGCCCATCCGCGCCGCATCGATCAGGCTGCCCAGGCAAGGATCCCGATTCCGCTCATGTTTGGCAAGACCAGTCCAGGAGAGGACGATACCTTAAGGACCAGGACTGCGGCCTGAGCTTCGGCGAGATCGGCCGCCACAAAATCCTCGCTCCCGTAATACGCACCGGCCTGACTACCTCCGAGTGCATCCTTGAGCCGCTGGTGACGCGTATGTCAACGCCCGAAGGCATGGATGCGCTGGCGCGGCGGGCGAGCGAGCATATCCAAACGGTGATCCGCGGCCTGCAGACGATTCAGTCGAGCGGATACATCACCAGGCCGGAGCCAAGTTTCGGGTAGAAGTAGGTCGATTTCTGCGGCAGCACCTGGCCGGCGAACGATACCCTGGCGACGCCTTCCACAGGCAGGTCTTCGAGAATGAACGCCGCCTGCTCCCGGCCCGAGCGGACCTCTTCCAGCGCCGCCGGCAACTGTTTCACATACGTCAAGTGCCCGCCCGCAGCCACCTTCTCAGGCGTCAGCCCCAGCACCGGCGTCAGCACCTTGTCCTGCAGCACCGACACGTTCAACTCGTCGGGCCCGGCCGGGATGTCGGCATGATACTCGCCTCCGGCCACGGCAATGCCAATGCGGACGTGGCCCGCGGGCGACTTCAACTCCAGCCCCGGCCCCACGTTTGGCAACTTTGCCAGCATCGCCTGGACGTCGAAGCCTTCAATGCCGTGAACCAGCCTGTGCGTGGCGAACGACCGCAGCCCCTTCGACCGCATCGAAACGAACGTCATCAACGTCTTTGCCTGGCCCATGCGCAGAGCGGTTTCATAGCGGTGGTGGCCGTCGGCGATCAGCAATTTCTCTCCCGCCATCCCGGCCTGCAACGCCGTGATCCAGTCCGCATCGACGATCCTCCACAACCGGTGGACGGTCTGTTCGTGATCGGAGTATTCGAGATCCGGCTTAGCTGAACAAACCCCTTCGATCCGTGACTCCACCGCGCCAGTCTCGTCCGGAAACAGCATGAAGATGGAATCAAACTGCACGCGCGTGGCTTCAAGCAGCCGGAAGCGGTCCTCTTTCGGGCCCGCGATTGTCCGCTCGTGACGGTAGACGGTGTCGCCGTATTGCTCCGTATCGCCAAGCGCGACGAAGCCGCGTCGAACCAGAGCTTCGCCGCTGCCGGGCGCCGGGAACGTCTGTTCATAGACATAGATGGCTTCTTCGGCGTCACGGGCGACCATGCCGGCGTCAACCCAGCCGTCAAGCCGCGCTCTGGCGCCCGCGTAATCGCCACGAGGCAGGATGACGTGGGCGAAATTGTATGGCGAGCGCGCCTTGTAGCCGGATTCGAGCGCTGCCGGAATCACGTCGTAGGGCAGCGTTGCCAGATCCGAAATCGGGCCGGCCTTCTCCGTGTATCGGAGTGCGCGGACGGGGTGGATGTTTGCCATGGGGAACTCTCAGGATAGGCCACGACACCGCCGGCGGCAAAGTCGCCCCGCTGTTGCCTCATCTGACATAAGATACACGGCGGGAGGAATTCCAATGTCCACATCCCGAAACCGCAGGCTTTCACGCCGGGGATTCGTCGGCAGCGCCGCCGCGGTGGCCGGCGCGCCCGCCGTCGCCTCAACTGCGGCATCCGTGCAGGCCTCGCCCGCGAGGATCGCGCGAGTCACGGCCGAAGCAGGCGGCATTGTCCGCATCGAGACAGCCACGCTCACGGCCGTGATGGAGAAGGGCTTCCTCACGTCGCTGAAGAGCAAGGCTACGGGCGAGGAACACATCGCCGCATTCGACCAGAAGAAGTCAGACGCGCTGCAGTTGATCTACCGCCAGGGCGAAGCCGTCGATGTCGGCGAGCAGCGGTTCGGGCAGGTCGAGTCGCGTCAGGTTGCGGACGCTCGCGCCGAGGTCATCTTTCATAACTGGAACGGCGACGGCATCATCACGGTGTCGGCCGATGCCGAAACAGGCGACCTGATCATCGAGCCGTCGGCATATTCTTCGCGTCCCGGAGTGCGTTCCTGCCGCTGGCTGTTGAAAGGTCTCAGGCCCGCAACAAAGCTGGTGGCGCCGCTGTACCAGGGCGTGTCGATGGCGATCGACGACACCCTGATCCGCAACAGCCACTGGGTGTGGCCGCAGGGATGGGAGGCTGGGCTGGCGATCTTCCAGTCCTCCGGCGGCGGATTCTGGGTCCATGCCGAGGACGACCGCTATCGTTACAAGGCCCTGCACATCGGCAGCGCAGCCGATCCGTTCATGGCGGCGTTCGACACCGAGGGCTATGGTCCGATGGACGACAACCTCGCAGCCGGCGGACTCGCCTGGCGCGTCAACGTCTATCAGGGCGACTGGAAGACCCCCGCCGCGCGCTATCGCGACTGGCTCTGGCAGGCCTACTCGCTCGACCGCGAACAGCAGCGCCGGCCCGAGTGGGTCCACCAGCTCGGCATGGCCATCTCGTGGTGCCCCGGCGACATCGCCATCCTCGAAGCCATCGCCAAGCGCGCCAACCCGAAGAGGGTCCTGATCCATTTCTCAAACTGGCGCACCGACGCCTATGACGAAAACTACCCGACCTATGAACCCAGCGAGAATGCCATGCGCTTCCTGGCCCGCGCACAGCAGTTGGGCTTCCATGTCATGCCGCACTTCAACAGCTTCGAGGTGGATCCGAACAACCCTGTCTACAACTCTCTGCGAGACTTCAGCTATCGCGACATCGAGAACAAACGGCTGCAGGGCTGGAGTTGGGTCAACCGCCAGGCCATCGGCGTACCGGAATCCAATGCCAGCCGCTTGAGCCACCGCAGCCATAAGGTGATGGTGAAGATACACCCTGGGCTGTCGGCGTGGCGATCGACGCTGTGCGAGCGCATCCTGGCGGCGGCGAAGAAGGCGTCGCTCAAGGAGGTCTTCATTGACGTGGCGCTGGTGACCGGCAACCTGCACAACTGCCAGGTTGAGAACACGACGTCATCGGAAGGCACGAAGAAACTGATCCGCCAGGTGGGCGAGCTTGGCGGCGGATTGCAGGTGGGCGCCGAGGGGTTGAACGAGATCATCTTCCAAGGCATGTCGTTCGCCCAGGTCCACTTGTTCCGCAGCGCGCAGCAGAGCATCAACGGACTTGACCGCACCGGCGGCTGCCCCCTGAACGATTTCCTGTTCGGCCGTCTCACTCGCCAGTTCGGTTATTCCGGCCTGGGCGGACGCGACGCGAACGAAGAGCTTCGCGCCCGTATCCACGAGGAACACGGTGCGCTGCCCACCATCACGCCGCGCTCGGCCGCCGAGATCGAATCCCCGGCATCCGCCGTGAAGCGAGCTCTCGACAACGCCGGCTGAGACAGAGCCTGAAGACACCAACCGGGGACTCCGGCGTTTGAGCCGGAAGTCCCCGTCTGGGTGTTTCGGGTTGTTTTTGGGTTGTTGATTCCTACCAGCGGTTCTCACGACGGCCAAAGCCGCCGCCTTGACGGCCGCCACCACCGCCGCCGTAACCGCCGCCGCCACGCTCTTCGCGCGGCCGCGCCTCGTTGATGTTGAGTCTGCGCCCGCCGAGGTCCTGGCCGTTCAGGGCCTGGATCGCGCGCTCAGCCTCTTCGTCGTTCGGCATCTCGACGAACGCGAAACCGCGGCTGCGCCCGGTATCACGATCGGTGATGATGCTGACACGGTCTATCGTGCCGTAGGGTTCAAAATACGAACGAACGGAGTCTTCCGTCGTGCTAAAGCTCAAGTTGCCAACAAAAATGTTCTTCAAACTAACTCTCCTCGTGTCCCGCCTTGGATCTTCTCCGCGGCCGGACTTCTAACCAGCCGGGACATGCCCGGCGATGGTCGTCAAAACTGTATCTGAATGGACTACGGCATGATGGGAAGAGATCAACGGGGAAGGTAGGAATCACCAGCGAAGGTCGAACTCTGTCTCAACAAGCTAGCACCAGCCAAATACACCCGCAGAATACCAGATTTCCCTCGACCTGCCAACACTTTTCAGCGCCTCAGCGTTCACCCAAGTCGCCTGATCTCAATATAATGGGCTCCCCAGGTCCGGCCGGCGGCCTCCAGGCGCCCCTCGAACCGTGCCGCGCCCACTCTATCCAACGACACCTCCATGCGGCAGTCCCCCGAATCAGTCTTGACTTCTTCACTCGTTTGGGTGAATCCTGCGTCGAACGTCGCCATGGATGGCTCTTTGGTCTTAGGGAATCGCAGCGTAATGGCGTAGCGGCCCTTCCGGCGGATGTCCACCTCATAGTGGCCGAGTCCAGTGGCGTCCCAGGCGGCCTTGGGCCCGCGCCAGTCCTGACGGGTAAGCAGCACCGGATCCTCGATGTCAGATCCGATCCAGATTCGTGGCGGCGCATAGCCGGCGCTGCCTACATCGGCAAACCAGTCCACGTATTCTTTCCTCAACCGGGCCACAGTGGCGGGCTCCGATGCCGCAAGGTCGCGGCTTTCGGCGGGATCCTGCCGGACGTTGTAGAGTTCCGCCCCGTTCACCAGTTTCCAATCGCCCCGGACCACGGCGCTGTTCCTCCAGGCTTCGGGCTGGTCGCCGCGGTGCCACTGGAAGAACTGAGTCCGCTCGGTCCTCGCCGCCTTCGACCCCCTCAGCAAGGGCATCAACGACTGGCCATCGATCTTCCGGTCCTTGGGTGCGGCCACGCCGCAGGCGTCGAGGATCGTCGGCATCAGGTCGACATGAGCCGCAGCCTCGTCCACTTCCCTGGGAAGGGCCACGCCGGGCTGGCGGACGAAACACGGAACCCGGATGCCGCCGTCGTAGGTGGTCCCCTTGAGGCCCCTCAACCCGGCGTTGAAACGGCGTTGCTGCGCGCCGTTATCGGTCATGAAGATCAGCATCGTATCGCGCTCGATGCCAAGTTTGCGGAGGTGGGCGAGCAGGCGTCCGGTGTTGGAATCGAGGTTCGAGATCATGCCGTAGATCTTCGCGGTCACATCATCGAGACCCTTGCCGCGATAGGGCGCCACCCACTCGTCGCCTATCTCCAGCGGCGTATGCGGGGCGTTGGTCGCCAGGTAGCAGAAAAACGGCCGCGAGCGGTTCTTTTCGATGAACCCCAGGGCGTGATCGAAAAAGATGTCGGTGCAATAGCCTTTGCCGGTGATGGCGCGGTTGTTGTGTTCCAGCGGCGGGTCGAAGTAGCCGGTGCCGGGAGGCGAAGACGGCTGGGCCAGTCCGCCGCCGCGAAGCGTGAGCGCCTCCTCAAAGCCCTGGTCAGTGGCGCGCAGCGGCGCGTTGTCGCCCAGATGCCACTTGCCGAAGATGCCGGTGCGATAGCCGGCGCCGCGCAGGCACTCGGCGAGAGTCGTCTCTTCGGGACGCATTATGGCGCGGCCGAGATAGGTATCCGTCACGCCTGTACGGTAGTTCCAGCGGCCGGTCATCAGACTGGCGCGGGTAGGCGCGCATACCGGGCTGACGCGGAATTGCGTGAATCGCACGCCCTCGCGGCCGATGGAATCGATGTTCGGTGTGCGCAGGACCGGGTTGCCGTGCAGCGACAGGTCGCCGTAGCCCTGATCGTCGGTGATCATCAGGATGACGTTCGGCGGGCGCTTGGACGGCGAGGCCAGCAGGGCGGGAGCGGAAAGGAACTCGCGGCGGGTGGTCATTGGGCTTACAATAACACCGCATGAGACCCGCAATCCTGTTCCTCGCACTGGCCGCGCTGGCCGCCGCTCAGCCGCCTCGGTCCTACCCGACGATTGGAACCATTCACCGCCTCGATCCGGCGCTCGACGCCCTGATCGCCCCAGACGCGAAGATCGAAGTACTGGCAACGGGCTTCGACTGGTCAGAAGGCCCGGTCTGGGATGCCGCGGGCAAGCGACTGCTGTTCTCCGACATCCCGCGCAACTCCATCTACGCATGGACTCCGGAGAAGGGTATCGAACTGTTCCTGAAGCCATCGGGCTACACCGGAGCGGCGGCTTACGGCCGTGAACCAGGCTCGAACGGCCTCGCGTTTGACAAGCAGGGCCGGCTGATCCTTTGTGAACATGGCGATCGCCGCATCGCCCGCATGGACATGGACGGCGGCAAAGTCACTCTCGCCGACCGCTACCAGGGCAAGCGGCTGAATTCGCCGAACGATCTGGTTGTCCACTCTTCCGGCGACGTCTACTTCACCGATCCCATCTACGGGCTGCCGCAGGGCGCAAAGGATCCGCGGCGGGAGTTGGACTTCTGCGGCGTCTTCCGTTGGAGCGCGCGCGACGGGTCAGTGACGCTGCTTTACAAGGATTTGCCGAGGCCGAACGGCATCGCGCTGTCGCCCGACGAAAAGACGCTCTACGTCGCCAACTCCGAGGGGTCAAAGGCGATCTGGATGGCGTTCCCGGTGCTTGCTGACGGCAATGTGGGTCCGGGACGGGTCTTCGCCGACGCTACGCCGATGAAACTGCGCGGCGGGCCCGACGGCATGAAGGTGGACCGCGACGGCAACATCTGGTCAACAGGCCCGGGCGGCATCCATGTGATGACGCCGCAGGGCAAGCTGCTGGGCCGGATCGAGACCGGTGAAGCGACGGCCAACCTCGCTTTCGGCGACGACGGATCCACGCTCTACATCACCGCCGACATGTACCTTTGCCGCGTGAAAACGACCGCGAAGGGCTGGTAAGTCAGTTGCCCATGTCGGTGACGGCCAGCCAGCGGCCGTCCGGTTGCCGTTTCCAGACCGTCAGGTAGCGGCCGTCGCGCTTCTGGATCTTGCCCTGGTCATTACGGTAAGAGATCACTGCCTTGCCCATTGTGTAGCCCAGCGTGCCGTCGTTCGACACATCGGCGAAGAACGGCTGCCATCGGATTGAGAACTCGCGGCGGGAGAACATGGCCGCGTAGTACTTCCTCACGGCGTCCTTCCCGCTGATCTCGCCCTGTGGCGTGTTCAGGCGGGCGTCGGCCGCGAACCAGGCCATCCAGCCCTCCAGCCCGCGGGCGGCTGTATCGCTGTCGAAAGCGCGATCGGCGTCGAGCAGTTCCTTTCGATAATCGGCGGCGGATGCGCTCAGCGCCAGCAGAACAAGCAATAGAAGCGGCTTCATGTTTCCTTTTTACAGAAGAACCGGGCCGGAGGTTGCCCCCCGGCCCGGCGGTTGTTGTTACTAGGCTTCGGCTAGAAGCTGTAGCGGAGGCTCAACTGAATGTTGCGCTCGCTGCTCTTGCCTGTGACCATGCCGAAGGAAACCGAAGTCGGGTTGGCATCGACGCCGCCCCAGTTCGGGTGGTTCGGGAAGTTGAACGCCTCAAACCGGAACTGCAGAGCCTGGCTCTCGGTGAACCTGAACGACTTGAACATGGCGATGTTCCAGTTCTGGAAGCCGACATTGTTGAAGCCGATCGAGTTGCGGTTCTGGTTCGGCAGCGCGCCGTTGGCCGGCTTGGTCGCCCAAATGGAGCCGTTCGGCTTCGGGTTGAAGTAGTAAGTGGAGACGCCCACGAAATTCGCCGCGGCGGTTTCGTGAGAAAACTCCTTCTTCAGGTCGGTCTCCCCGTTAAGATTCCAGGGCTTGTCGTTGGCCGATCCAATTCCGAGGTAATCGTCGGTACGGGCGATGGTGAACGGCGCGCCGCTCTGGAACTGGACCACGCCGGACATCTGCCAGCCGCCAGCCACGACCTTCAACAGCTTGGACTGCACGTCGTTGAAGAACGGCATATCCCAAACGTAGTTGATCACGGCGGTGTGGCGGACATCGTTCGACGATTTGCCCCAGTTCAGTTGCGGGTTGTAGGAATCGATGAACAGGTCTCGCAGACCCGAGTTGTTGTCCATCGTCTTGCCGTAGGTGTAGGCGAAGCCGTACATGAAGCCCTTGGTGAACCGGCGGTTCACTTCGAACTGCAGCGCGTTGTAGGTGCTGCGGCCGGAGTG
>JACZJQ010000084.1 GCA_014860455.1 Bryobacteraceae bacterium
GCGCCCACCTGCCGGTCCAGCAGATTCACGCAATCCAGGTAGTTCGCAAATTCATCCCGCACCACCGGATGATCAGGCCAATACGGCGGCAACTCCACCTTCGCCGGATCGATCAGCTTCGGCAGCTTCCTCGCTTCAACAAACGCCGGACCCTTATGCGTCGCCTGGAAATTCACCTGCGCATAGAACGGCTGTCCCTTCTGCCGCTGGTTCCAGTGCTCCCCCATGAACGGGCTCTCAACGTCGAAATTGAAATCCGTCTTGCCCGCCCCGCGTACGCCCGGCGCAATCTCGCCCTTCACGTTCGCCGTGAAGTAACCAGCCTCCTGCAAACGGTGGCTCACCAGCTTGGCCCCCGCCGGCAATCGGTACCCATCCTTGCGGTGGCTGCGGTGGTTATGCGTCCCTGTCGTCGTCTGATACAGCCCCACATTGAACGCTGACCGGCTCGCCGAACACACCGGCGCCGTCGTATGCGCATGTTCGTATCGCACCCCCTCCGACGCCAGCCGGTCGATGTTTGGCGACTCCACCATCGGATACCCGTAGCAACCCAATTGCGGGCCGTGGTCCTCGGCCAGGATCCACAGAACATTCGGCCGCTCGGCCGCACCCAGATTCCGAATGAACGCCGGCGCAAAGCCGGCTCCGGTCAACAGCGTTCTTCGATTCAATGGGACCTCCAGTGCACGGCCATCATATCGCCGCCAGGACCCGTCAGTCGCAGGGGTATGCGGCCAGCACCACCCCGTTGGCCTCAATCGCCTCTTTCACTGCCGGATGAGTCAACGCCCTCAGCTCCGCCTCCCGGCTCTCTTTCAGCCGCGTCCGCGCCGCCCGCAGTTCGTTTGTGCAAAACCCCGGATGCACCATGAACTCCGTCCACCCCTCAGGCAGCCGCTCGATCAGATGTACGACGTCCTCATGCGAAAACCGCCCCGTCAACTGGAACCCCGCAAAATGGTCCGTGCTCCCGCACCCATGCCGCGCCATCTTCGTATGAAACATCCGCCGCACTGACCCCATCGCCCGGCTTATCGCCCGTACGGCCATCGGAATTTCCGACGGCCCCGGCGTGATCGGATAATCGAATGGCCGCCGGATCCACTTCACCCCATGCTCCTCCGCGATCCGGCACACCGCATCCAGCACCGGCGGCAACAGATGCGTGTGCTTGTGCGTGTCTACATGCGTCACCCTCAGCCCCGCATCCCGCGCCTTTGCAATCTGCGCCGACAGTTCCCTATATGGATCCACCCGCCCCATCGCCATCGCCCGCCTCAACGCCCCAACCGTCCACGGCAGAGCCCGCCCCGCCTCGCTCACCATCTCCCCGCCTACCAATACGAAGTGCACCCCAATATCCAGCGACGGATTCTCCCGCGCCTTCTCCACGGCATCGTCAAACGCCTGCCCGTTGGCCATCACCGTCGTCGACGTCAGGATCCCGCGCACATGCGCTTCCACGATCCCACGGTTGACGTCCGTCGTGAATCCAAAGTCGTCGGCGTTCACCGACAATCGGCGCCCGGATCTCATCTAGAACAGCTTCAGTTGGATGGTCAGGAACTTCTTCGGGTTCGCCCGGAAGTCCTTCATGAAGTCGCGCATCTCGGTCGACGTCCCCGTCAGGCTCTCATACAACGACGGATTCACCAGCAACTGCCCCAGCGTCCCCTGTCCGGCGTTCAGCCGGTCCATGGTGTGGTTCACCCGGTCCAGAGTCGCCGTCAACCGGTTATGCAGCGCCTCGTCTTTCAGGAACTTGCCGGCTGACCCCTTGCCCGCGTTCAGGTCCGCCATCAACGTCCTCAACTCGGCCGTCGTCGCCCGCACGTCGTCATACAGCGCCGGGTCTTTCAGCAACCTTCCGGCCGTGCCCTCGCCCTTCTCAAGCCCCGCCGCGATCGCGTCCACCCTCGCCATGGTCTTCCGGACGTCTTCGTAAAGCGCCTCGTCCTGCAGCAGTTTGCCCATCGTTCCGCGCCCGCTGGCCAGGTCCGCCGTCACTTCCTGGATGTTGCCCAGCAGCGTGTTCACCCGGTTGTAAACCTGGTCGTCCGAGATCAGCTTGCCGATGCTGCCCTTGCCCGCCTCCACCGTGGCCACGATCTTGTCCATACGCGCCAGGATCGATTGCACACTCTCCAGCAGCGGCATCGCCGACTGCACAATCTCCAGAAAGTCCCGGTCGTCGCGCGCCTTGATCACTCCGCCGTCCTTCATCGCTTCCGCCTCGGAGCCCCGGCGGATGTTCAGAAACTTCTCGCCCAGCACGCTCTCCGCGCTGAAGCCAAGTTCGGAATCCACCGGGATCATCTGCAGGTAGTTCCTGTCAATCTGCATCGTCATCCGGATCGTCCGGTTGACGTCCTTATCCCCGGTCAACTCAATCGCCTTCACTTTGCCGATCAGGATCCCGTTCAGCCGCACCGACGCTCCGTCGGTCATCGCCGCCGAGTCCCGCAGATAGGTGTAGAGTGTCGCCTTCTCGGCAAACGGATTGTCCGCGCCTGTCAGCAGGAAGATGAGCGAGGCCAACACAGCCAGCGCAAGCATCGCCATGATGCCGACCTTCAACTGCGACCATGCGACTTTCTTCGGTGAGGGCATGACTTGATCTCCAGCTTCCCATATGTCGCGGCGGCTTATCCCGGCCGCCGGACGAAATTGGCGACATACTCATCCGCCGCCGTTTCCATCTCCGCCTGCGATCCATCGAACACAATCCTGCCTTCGCGCAGCACAACGTAGTGCGTCCGCGGACCGCTCCCGTTCGCCGCCGCCGGCACAACATGCCCGAGCGACGCATCGTGCCGGTATCGCGTCAACATCTCCCCGTCCTGATACCTGTGCGTGACAATCACCGTCGTCGCCCGCCTCACGTCGCGCCCCTTAATGATCAGCGCCATGATCGTCGCCGCCGTAATCGGGTCCAGTCCGGCGGTTGGCGAATCGTAAAGCAGCAACTCCGGCTCGGTCACAATCGCCCGCGCAATGCCAACCCGCCGCCTCATGCCGCCCGACAGTTCGCTCGGAAACTTCTCCAGCGTGTGGCCCAACTCAACGAATTCCAAAGACTGCTCCACCCGCCGCGCCATCTCCTCCTCCGGGCATCGCAGCGTCTCCTGGTTCAGCAGCGGATACGCCACGTTGTCTTCAATCGACAGCGAATCAAACAGCCCGCCCTCCTGAAACAACACACCCATTCGCGCCCGCAGGTCGTACCACTGCTGTTCGGTCGCCTTCGTCACGTCTTCGCCGAACAGGTAGATCCTTCCGCCGTCAGCTTTGATCAACCCCAATGCCGACTTCAGCAGCACCGTCTTCCCGCTGCCCGCCTCGCCCAGCAGGACGAGCGATTCCCCCCGGTGCAGTTCAAACGACACCCGGTCCAGCACCGCCCGGTCGTCAAACCGGACCGTCACCTCGTCAAACGCCAGAATCGACCTGTCCTGTGTCCCGGCCATCGTTGCTCGCGCCTACATGGAAACGAATATGCGCCCGATCAGGAACGTCAGCACCACCACCCACACGCTCGCCACAACCACCGCCTGCGTCGTCGCCAGCCCCACGCCCTGCGTCCCGCCCGTCGTCTTCATGCCGTAGAAACAGCCCACAAGCGACAAGACGATGGCGAATACAAACGGTTTCAACAGCCCCTGGGTGATGTCGTTATACTCCAGGCTCCGCCAGGAGTTGTTCCAATACTGCGCGTCGCTGGTCAATCCCAGCAGCGGGCAAGCCACAATCCAGCCGCCGAAGATGCCTACAAAGTCCGCCAGGATCGTCAGCAGCGGCAGCATCGTCGCCGTGGCGATCAGCCGCGGCTTCACCAGTTTCATCACCGGATCGGTGCCCAGCGCCCGCATGGCGTCTATCTGCTCGGTCACCTTCATCGACCCCAACTCGCTCGCCATGCCCGACGAATTCCGCCCCGCAACCATTAACGCCGTCAGCACCGGACCCATCTCGCGCACCAGCGTGATCGCCACAATCTGGCCGATCTGCGACGTCGCCCCATACGTCTGCAAAGCCCGCGACATCTGCAACGCCATCACCGCGCCGCTGAAAAATCCCGTCAACAGCACCACCGGCAGGCTGCCGATCCCGATCAGGTCCATCTGTGTGAACACGTCGGGCCAGTAATAGGGTTTTCGGAAGATGCCCCGGGTCGCGCGCCCGGCCAGGAGAACGAACTCCTGGAAAGTGAGGATTGGGCCTTTGATTAAATCAAGCAAGCGCGCGGTTCCCCAACGCTATCGATGCTAACATACGCCGCACGGCAGCCCGTGGGACTACCATTGAGGGGTACCGCCATGAAAGGTCTCACCGACATCGCCGGCATCAAAGTCGGCCACGCCTCCGACTACGATGGCATCACCGGCTGCACCGTCATCCTCTGTGAACGCGGAGCCGTCGCCGGCGTCGATATCCGCGGCGGCGCCACCGGCACCGAGGAGATCGACGTCATCAGCGCCTCGCACATCACTCCTCACGTCCACGCCATCTGCCTTTCCGGCGGCTCCGCCTTCGGCCTCGAATCCGCCAGCGGCGTCCGTAAAGTGCTCGAACAGCGCCGCATCGGCTTCGGCGTCGGTGTCACCGTCGTCCCCATCGTCCCGGCGGCCATCCTCTTTGATCTCGGCATCGGCAAATCCACCGCCCGCCCAACGCGAGAAATGGGCGAAGTCGCCGCATCTGCCGCCCACGACGGCCAGGTCGAGGAGGGGAACGTCGGCGCCGGCACCGGAGCCACCTGCGGCAAGGCCCTCGGCCTCAAAAACGCCATGAAAGCCGGCATCGGCACTTATACCGTCGAAATCGGCAAGGCCAAAGTCTCCGCCTTGGCCGCCGTCAACGCTTACGGCGACGTGCTCGACCCCGCCACCGGCCGCATCCTCGCCGGCGCCCGCGTTTCACCCGCGTCCAAAGAGTTCGCCGATACCGTCAAGGTGATGAAAGACCGCGCTCTTTCCGGCTCCTCCGCCCGCCAGCCTGCCCGCCGCGAAAACACCACCCTCGTGGTCCTCGCCACCGACGCCAAACTCAACAAGGTCCAGGCCTCACGCCTCGCCCAGTTCGCCAGCCAGGGCATGGTCCGCTCCATCCGCCCCGTCCATATGGGCATGGATGGCGATGTCGCCTTCGCCCTCTCCTGCGGTGATATCCCCGTCCCTCTCGATGTCCTCTGCGTCGCTGCCGCCGAAGCTGTCGCCGAGGCCGTTGCCCGCGCCGTCAGAACCGCCAAATCCCTCGCCGGCATCCCCGGACTCGCCGGCTGAAGCCTCAGCTTAAGTCATACGGCCATACCGGCCGCGTAAACAACCCGCCGTCCACCCAAATCGTCTGTCCCGTCACAAAGCTCGCCCCTTCGCTGCACAGAAACGCCACCGTCGTCGCC
>JACZJQ010000085.1 GCA_014860455.1 Bryobacteraceae bacterium
CGTCCGGCTTGGGCCTTCCCCGCAGCCGTGCGCGCGATGCCGCGCGGACGCGGTGCGGCAGGTCGCTTTTCAAGTCGCCCACCGAATACGGCCCGCCGGGTTTGGCGAGCACGTCGACGGCGCCGCGATTGACGGCTTCCAGCGCGGCGCGTGTCGAGCTTTGAGCCAGCGAGCTGATCATGATCACCGGCAGCGGGTGATGCGTCATCAGTTTGTCGAGGAAGGTGAGCCCGTCCATGCGCGGCATCTCGATGTCCAGCGTCATGACGTCGGGCCGCAGGCTCAGGATCTTGTCACGCGCGATGAAGGGATCCGGCGCCGTTCCCACCACTTCGATATCGGGTTCGGTCTCGAGGATCGAGGTGAGCACCTTGCGGACGATTGCCGAGTCGTCCACAATCAGCACCCTGATCTTTCGCGCGCTGTCCATGGCTAGCTCCCGGCTTCGAGGGTGACGGATATGTCGCCGGATTCAAGGGGAAACGTGATCCACCGCCGGGAGCCGGGGCCGGGCATGCACAACTCAGGCGTGGCGATGCGGAAGCGTCCGTGGGGCTCGATCCTCGAAAGCGCATTTCCGCACACCATATTGGCGAGTTCGCAGGCCACCTGGCGGATCTCGGCTTCGGTGACCGTCGATTCATCCTCCCGGCCAAGGAAGCTCGCCGCCAGGCGGCGCATCGCCCAGAATCCGGAGGCGATGGACAGCGATCCGTTCAGATCGCCGGAAAACGCCGCCGTAACCGCGATGGCGGCGCCCGGTGGGGCGCCGGCCAGCGTTGAGCCATCCGCGGGCAGCTCAAAAAACATCGTCTCCAGCACTTCGATCAGGGCCGCTTCGCACTCGGCCCGCGCCGTCACCTGGGTTCCGCTGCCGGCGCCGGTTTCAGTGTTCGTGTTCATTCTATCGCTCCCCTCATTGCTCCCTTCCTCAGGGTTCCGGTTCTCAGAAGTCGCCTTCGGACTCCGGCTCCCAGTCCGGCAGAATCCCGGATAGGATGCCGCTCAGCTTCTCAGGCAGGAATGGCTTTTTCAGGTAACCCCTTGCACCCAGGCCCATCAGGGAATCGACGCGCTGATCGGTTGAATCGGTGGAGACGACCACCACCGGGATACGGCTGAGTTCGGGATCCGACCGCAGCGCCCGCAGCAGGCCCTCGCCATCGAGCACCGGCATGTTGATGTCGGTCAGGATCAGGTCGACCTCGATTGCGGACAGCTTCTCGAGCGCTTCAGCGCCGTTGGATGCCTCGGCGCAATGTTCGATCCCGAACCCGGCGATCTCCAGCGTGCGCCGTACGAAGGACCGCATCACCGGCGAATCGTCGACGATCATGAGACGTTTTGTCATGGCCTGCCTCCCGTGGCGCACTCGGCGCGCGCCGACAGTTCCTTTTCTCCCTCTCTCGGGCCGCGGATGAAGAACCTGCCCGTGCCCACCTCGAGCCGCACCGTGCGCGAGTTCGATCCACCCACGTCCTCGCCATGCACCATCACTCCGGCTTTCCACAAGATCTTGCGCAGTGCCGCGTAGTTGCGCTTGCCGATGTTGAACACTCCTTCGTCGTTGACCACGGCCGCCCCGCCGGCGAGCCGCACCAGCAGACGGCGCTTTTCGGCGCCCTGCTGGTAGGCTGCCCGGAACAGCATCGGCGTGCCGGTGTCGGCGTAGCGGTAAGGATTCTCGCGGCCGCCCGTGACCCGGTCGACTGATGAATCGGGAAGCATGAAATGCAGCAGCCCGCCGACCTTCGCCACCGGATCCCAGATGGCCACGGCAATGCACGAGCCGAGAGCGTAGGTGATGATGTCGGCGTGGGGGTCGGCGCTCACCCGGCAGTCGCCCACGCCAACTATGAGCGGCTTTTGGCCCGCCGGACGCGAGGCCGCGGCCTCAGGCAGGCTTTCTGTAGACGGCCGGCATGACGTATTCCAGCTCATTCCTTACCCCCATTAGGCCCTCTGAGTGGCCGATCAGCAGCCAGCCTCCGGGCTCGAGTTGCGCCGCGAATTTGCGCACCAGCCTCTCCTGCGTATGCTTGTCGAAGTAGATCATCACGTTGCGGCAGAAGATGACCCGGAAAGTGCCGGCATTCTCGAACGGTTCCATGAGGTTTAGCCGGCTGAACTCCACCTTTGAGGCCAGGTCCGGACGAATCCTGAAACTGCCGCTCAGCTCGCCTACTCCCTTTTGCAGGAATCTCCTGCGCCAGTCCGCGGGCAGGTCGGCGAGTTTGTCCAGGGTGTAGACGCCGGCGCGCGCCTTGGCCAATGCCTTGTTCGAAATGTCGGTTGCCAGCAAACGCAGTTTGCCCAGATTCTGCTCGCCCATGACGTCGGCTGCGTGCATGAGGATCGTGTAGGGTTCCTCGCCGGTCGAGCAGCCGGCGCTCCAGACGCCGGTCCGTCCGTGCGACGACGCAATGAGCGGCAGAATTTTGGTTCTCAGCAGCTCGAAATGTTGCGGCTCGCGCTGGAAGCTTGTGTAGTTGGTCGCAAGGGCGTCGATCAACGACGTCAGTTCGCCGCCCGTACGGTCGCTTCTGAGCACCTCCAGATACTCGCCGATGGTGCCGAGCCCGAGCGCGGCCAGGCGCTTGGAGAGCCGGGCCGTCACCAGGGCCTCCTTGCCCTGCTTCAGATCCAGGCCGAAGGTCTTGTGGGCCAGGTCCCGGATCTCGGCGAACTCGTGCTGGCTGACACGCCGCGCCGGCTGAGTATCAGCCGCCGGCGGAGCAGGTGTCCACGTGACGCCGGACTGGCTTGCCGGTCCGCTCATGCCGCCCTCGCCGGGCCGACCGCCAGCAGCATCCCGACGTCGAGAATCAGTCCCACCCGGCCGTCTCCGAGGATGGCCCCGCCCGAGATGCCCCTGACGCGGCTGAAAGCCGGGCCCAGGCTCTTGATTACGACCTCCTGTTTGCCGACCATTTCGTCGACCAGCAGGCAGAAGTCGCGGCCCTCGCTCTCGCCGACGATCATGAGCCCATCGGTGAGAGCGCCGCTGCGCTCCTCGAGGCCGAGCTTCCGGGTGAGCCTAGACACCGGAATCAGGCGCTCGCGCACCAGCGCCATCTCACCCCTGCCTTCGACCGTGAAGATGGCGTCCGGCGAAGGTTTGATCATCTCCCGCACGGCGAAGATCGGGACAATGTAGCGCTCGCCCGCGGCCGTCACCACTAGCCCCTCGATGATGGCGAGCGTCAGCGGCAGCTTGAGCAGGAACGTGCTGCCCTGTCCGGCGCGGCTGGAAATATCGATCCTGCCGCGGAGTTTTTCCACCTGCTTGCGCACGACATCCATGCCGACGCCACGGCCTGAAACGTCTGTGACGCGCTCGGCCGTCGAAAAGCCCGGCTGAAAGATGAGATGGTAGATTTCGTGGTCGCTCAGCGGTGTTCCCGGAGCCACCAGGCCCCTGGCAACGGCCTTGTCGAGAATCCGCTTGCGGTCCAGGCCGCGGCCGTCGTCCGAGACTTCGACGACGATCTGTCCGGCCTGGTGCGAGGCTCTTAGAAACAGCCTGCCGGTTTCGCTCTTGCCCGCCGCCTTGCGCTCGGCCGGAAGTTCCAGACCGTGATCCATCGAATTGCGGATCATATGAACCAGCGGGTCGCCGAGCTGCTCCACCAGCGTGCGGTCCAGTTCGACATCCTCGCCCGACATCTCGAGATCGGCCTGCTTGCCCGACTTCCTCGCCAGATCCCGCACCAACCGGTTCATCCGGCGAAACAGCTGTCCGATCGGCACCATACGCATGGCCATGGCGGTTTTCTGCACCTCGGCGGTGACGCGGCCGAGTTGCGAGACGTCGCGCTGCAGCCGCGGCGTGCGCGCGGCGGCGAGGTCCGGGTTGTGTTCGAGCATCGACTGGGCGATGACAAGTTCTCCGACCATGTCGACCAGGTACTCGAGCTTCGCCGTCGCGACTTTGACCGCGGAGGCTTCGGTGTGGGCCGCCGGGGCATCAGCGCGAGGCCCCGGCGGCGCGGGGCTGGAAGCCTCGCCAAGGGAGCCGGCCTCAAGCGGGGCCTGTTCGCCAGCCGGCGGCTGATCGGCTTCTGCGCCAGGCGCGGCCGCCAGCATCGCCCGGCGGACCTCGCCCACCAGCGCCTCGTGGGCCGGCGGCGGACCTGACGCCGGGTTTTCCACATATCTGAGCCAGGACGAGATGTAGTCGCCGGCGTGCAGCACCGCGTCTACCCGCGCCGGGTTCAGCGTGAGCTCCGAGGTCCGTACCCTGTCAAGCAGGGTCTCCACCTCGTGCGCCACCTCCTGGATTACGGCGAAGTCGAGGAACCCGGCCAGCCCCTTGATCGTGTGGAAGCTGCGGAAGACGCCGTGGACCGATTCCTCTGCAGCGCCGCCGTTGTCGATCTCGATCATCAGGCCTTCAATGCTTGAGAGGTGTTCGCGCGCCTCCATCAGGAACTCCTGCACGAGTTCCGGGTCCATCGCCAGCGGGTTCATCACCGGCTGAGGCGGTTCGGCGCCGGCCACGCCGCGCGAGAGATCCGCCAGGGTCTCGGGCACTCCGGGGCTCGCCGTATCCTGGACTTCTGTCTTCTGGTCTTGACGCATCGTGTTTCCTTAATCTGCTGAGCGGGTATCTGGCCGATCCTGCGGGCCCTGCGCCTGCCAGAGCGTACGGCGGACCGTCCGCCGTACGGATTGGAGGCTTGGCTTGTCGCGGCTCGGGTCGGTGAGCTTAGAAATCCTGGAAATCCTCCATTGGGATCGCCGCCGAGCTGGCTGCGGACGGCTGAGCGGCCTTGCGCGCGGACGGCGCCGTCCTGGCCGATACGGTCGCTCTGGCCAGCGGGGCTCGCGCCGTTGTTCGCGGCGCAGCGGCGACCGAAGCCGTATCGCTGGCGCCGACGAGCTGCCGCAACCTTCCGACCGCATCGTTCAGCCGCGAGGCCTGCGAGCTCATCATCTCGCCTGCCGATGCGCTCTGCTCGGCGCTGGCGGCGGTGGACTGGGTGACGCTCTGCATCTGGGTGACCGAACGCGAGATCTGGTCGATACCCCGCGCCTGTTCCTGGCTGCCCACATGAACCTCGTTTGCCAGCACGCTGATGCGCGCCGCATTGCCGACCACTTTCGAAACCCACTCGGCCACGTCATCGAGCTTCGATTTGCCCTCGTTCGAGCGCACGATCGACTCCTCTATCAGCTCGGAGGTGTCCTTGGCCGCCTGGGCCGAGCGCTGCGCCAGGTTGCGGACCTCGTCGGCCACCACGGCGAAGCCCATGCCCGCCTCTCCGGCCCGAGCCGCTTCGACGGCCGCGTTGAGCGCCAGGATGTTGGTCTGGAACGCGATCTCGTCGATCACCTTGATGATCCGACCGATCTTTTCGCTAGAGGAATTGATCTCGCGCATCGACGAGATCATCTCGTCCACCTTGGTATTGGTTTCCTTCAGCATGCGGTCGACGGTCTCCACCTCGGACGCCGCCGTGCGGGCGTTCTCGGCGTTTTTCTGCGTCATCGAGTTGATCTCCTCAGTCGAAGCCGAAGTCTCCTCAAGAGACGCCGCCTGCTCGCTGGATCCCTGCGCCATCGACTGGCTGGCCGAGGACACCTGGCTTGCCGCCGAGGCGACCTGTGAGGCGCCCTCGGCGATTTCTGACGTGATCAGCCGCAACTGGCGGTTGCTGCCGCGCACAGTGTGGAAGCTGAACGCCGCCGCGCCAACGGCCAGCACGCACAGAATGATGGCGATCCACTGTGCGCCGCCGGCCCGGGTCTGCGCCGTATCGACCGAACGCTTCATTTCGTCCCTCTGGGCTTCGACGGCCCGGCGGGCCTGGTTCGAGACGCGCTCAGCCAGGGGCTGGAAGTCAGCCGCTTGAAGCCTCGTGGCTTCGTCGAATCGCTGGCCCTCAAGCGCCGCAATCAGCATCGGTGTCAGCCGGGCCCATTCAGCCACCGAATTGGCGACCTCGGCCTGCATCGACGCTACCTCGGCGCTTGATCCCATCGTCTCCAGCCGGTCGAGGTTGGCTCTGCCGCGCTCCAACTCCTGCTGCATGATGTTTCTGGCCGCCGCGATCCCGGCATTGTCCGATGTCAGGCCGCACAGCATCATCGATTTCTGTGCGGCCGTCATCTTCGCCACCCCGACCTCGACCTCAGCCAGCAACTGGCTCTTCACGGCCTCGATGTCTGATGCCGAAGAGAGCTCGCTCCGCAACGACACGATCGTGAAGATGCTGAAGCCGCCAACCAGGAAGAGAATCACCGTCAGCGCTGCCTGCGCCATGGTCAGCTTCGCGCCGAAGCTCATTGTCTGTCGTTCCATTTCTGTTTGCTCCTCTGCCAGCCGTCAAACTGTGGGCCGCCTAGCCGGCGTCCACGACGCCGAGCGGCAGATCTTCCAGCCGCCTGATCTCCTGGGCCGACAGCACCCGGTCGATGTCGAGCAGGATCTTCACCTTGCCCTTCACCTTGGCCATGCCGAGGATGTAGTCCACCCGCAGATCGTCCCCAAATTCAGGGGTGTCCTCGATGTCGGACTCCTGCATGGTCAGCACCTCGCTGACCCCGTCGACGATGACGCCCATCATCAGCGGCTGGCCCTGCTCCTCCACCTGCACGACGACGATGCAGGTGCGTTGGGTGTATTCGGCCGATTCCAGCCCGAACTTCAACCGCAGGTCGATGACCGGAATCACCTTGCCCCTGAGGTTGATCACCCCTTTGACAAAATTGGATGTCTGGGGGACCGATGTGATGTCCTGGATCCCCATGATTTCCCTGATCTTCAGCACTTCCACGCCGAACTCTTCTTTGCCCAGGTGGAATACGAGATACTTGCCGCCCCGGAGCTTCTCTCCGCTCACGGATTCAATAGTCGCTGCCTGCACGCTAGCCTCCTACGTCGTTGCCGCGGATTGCCTCACGGTGGGGCGTCCGCTAGTGGGCTTATCGGACGGCAGGGCGAGTTGTTTAGCTTCGGTTTTCGGGTATGTGCAGGAATACCGCGGCAGCGGCGGTTACGGGCGAAACCGGCTATGGCGCGGTTTCGGTTGTGGCGAAGATGTAGAACCTTGTCCGGGAGCGGAAACCCATTGAACGGTAGAGCGAGTATGCGCCGGGCGAGGATTGCAGCACCACGGGCCCTCTGGCGCCCTGTTCAAGAAGCCGTGCCACGGCGTGGCGGACGGCGGCTTCACCGTAGCCCTTCCGCCTGCAATCGGGCATGGTGGCCACCGAATAGACACCCAGAACCCCGGACGAATCCACCGCCGCCGTGGTGGTCACCGGCCTGCCCGCTTCGTATCCCACCCAAGCCTTCAGCGGACCGGCCCAGAAATGATCCAGCGAGTACACGGCGTCGGCCATGGCCGGCGGGATGTGGAAGCTGGCGCAAACCAGGCGCGAGAAGTGCCGCCTCGTCTGCTCGTCTTCCACCTGCCGGAAGGCCAGGTTGGGCAGCCGGCGCCGTGGTTCAACCAACTGCCTGGTGTCCATGCCAGGCGATTCGGCGATCGATTGTAGCCCCTCCTCTTCAAAGGACTCAAAGAGCCGCCGCAACTCCCGGCGCGGCAGGTCGCTTTCGCAGATCCAGAACGACCAGGGCGTGCCGGCCGACTCGTAATGCTGCCGCGCCACCCGGATCCGGCGCTTCAATTCGCCCGGGACGTCAGGTACCGCCGCATCAAGCAACGCGATGTTGAAGACCGAGTACGCCACCGGCGCGGTGATCAACACCACGCCAGACCGCCTCTCCAACTCTCCGTAGCCGGACAGCGCCGCCGTCAGGTTCCTCGCATTTGCATCGGCCAGGTTCATAGCAGGCTCAGCGGATCGACATCGATAATCAGTGAGCCGGCGGGCCACTTGTCCTCGGCCGCGCGGCGCAGGACGCCTCGCAGCAACTCGTTCAATTTGGGCCTTGATGCGGTCTTCACCAGGGTCTGGCGCCGGAACTCGTTCTTCAGCCGGGCCACTGGAGCCTCGGCCGGGCCCAGCACTTTCACATCCTGCCCGGCCTGGTTGAGCATGCCGGCTGCCAGTTCGCTCATCCGCACCGCTTCATCCTCCTTTTCAGCCTTGACCAATATATTCGCCAGGGCGCTGAACGGGGGGTAGCGCATCAGGCGCCGGAACTCGAGCTCCTTTTGGTAGAAGCCGTTGTAGTCTTGCCGCGCGGCCATGCGGATGGCGTAGTGGTCCGGGTTCAGGCTTTGGACGACGACGCGGCCGGGCAGGTGATGGCGTCCGGCGCGGCCGGCGACCTGGGTCAACAACTGGAAGGTCCGCTCGGCGGCGCGGAAGTCGGGCAGGCCCAGTCCTGTGTCGGCCGAGACCACTCCCACCAGGGTAACGTTGGCGATGTCGTGGCCCTTGGCGATCATCTGGGTGCCGACCAGGATATCGAACTGGTGTTCGCGGAACCCACCCAGGATGCGCTCGTAGCTATCCTTTCCCTGGGCGGTGTCGCGGTCCAGGCGGGCTACCCTGGCGCGCGGGAAGTGGCGGTGCAACTCGTCCTCCACCTTCTCCGAGCCGCTGCCGAGGAAGTGGATATAGTCGCTGCCGCAGGCCGGGCACTGCTGGGGCACGCGTATCGAGGAGTCGCAGTAATGGCACAGCAGGCGGTTGTCGCGGCGGTGGAAAGTCAGGCCCACGGCGCAGTTGTCGCAACCGATGCGCTCGCCGCATGATCGGCAGGCCACAGAGGACGAGAATCCGCGGCGGTTCAACAGCAGCATGCTCTGTTCGCCGCCTTCGAGATTGGAACCCAACTCCTCCACCATCCGGCGGGAGAACAGAGCGTTTTTCCGCGTTTCGAGAAACTCCTGCCGCATGTCGACGATTTCAACCACCGGCATGGGCCGGCCACCGATTCTGCCCGGCAGTTCAAGCAGCGTGGACTTGCCCCGCGTGACGTTGTACCTGCTCTCCAGGCTCGGCGTCGCCGAACCGAGCACCACCGCGGCATGCAGAGACCGCGCCCGGACGATGGCCAGGTCGCGGCCATGATAGCGCGGCGCCTCCTGCTGCTTGTAGCTCTGGTCGTGCTCCTCATCGACGATAATCAGACCCAGATCCGGCACCGGCGCAAAGACCGCCGAGCGCGTGCCGACGCCAACCCGCGCCTTGCCCGTGCTCAGCCGCCTCCATTGATTCGCCCGGTCACGGTCGTTGAACGCCGAGTGCAGGATCGCCACCTGATCACCGAAGCGCTGCTGGAACTGGCCGGCGACCGCCGGGGTCAACCCGATTTCCGGCACCATCAGCAAGGCGCCGCGGCCCAGTTTCAGGGCCTCATCGATGGCGTTCATGTAGACTTCGGTCTTGCCCGAGCCGGTGACGCCGTGGAGCAGGAAGGTCTGGAACCGCTTCGCTTGAAGAGCGCAGCCAATCGAGTCCACCGCGGCCTGCTGGTCCTGGCTCAGAGCGTGGGCCGGCCGTGCCCATCCGGCGTCGGATTCCAGGCCGGCCGTCTCCAGATCGATCAGCCCCTGCCGGCCGAGGGCGCGGGCGGCGGCACCGGCGCCCTTCACCCGCTTTTCCAACTCAGCGAGGTTATGCGACCCGGGGTGAAGTTCCAGGAAAGCGATCAGCTCCCGCTCCGCCTTTTTCAGCTTCGCGCCTTCAGGCCGGCCCTTAAACGCGGCCAGCAGGCTGGCCGATGCCGCACGCGCAGGATCACGGGAGACCAGTTCCTGCTCGGCTTCCACCAGGCCCTTGGTTTCCAGCGTTTTCAGCAGCTTGCGGGCACCCGGGACTTTCGTTTCAAGTGTCGTCTCGGCCAGCGGGCGTTTCTCAACCGCGTGTAGGATCAGGACCGCGGGATCCTGACCCAGTTCGCCAAACACCGCCTGGCGAACCATATCGCGGCCGCGCTCAGTCAAACCCCAGACCTTGCCGCGCCGCAGTTCCCCGCCCAGCGGCGCCATGGTTCTCAGTACCTCGCCCAGCGGCGAGCAATAATACTCGGCGATCCATCGTCCCAGCGCCATCAGTTGTTGGTCGAAGACCGGCTCGGCGTCGACGAGCTTCAGCGCCGGCCGCGTATCGACGCCCGGATGGGCGTTATGGACCTTGAGCGCCACGCCGGTCAGCGTCCGGCTGCCGAAAGGGACGATCACCCGACAACCCGGCTTCACCCGGTGTGCGAGCGTCTCCGGCAAAGCATAGGTAAACGGCCGGTCCAGTGGCACCGGAAGGCTGACATCGACAAAAGAAAAGTTGGTCTCCATCCCCACGGGGCGTAACCTTCATGATTTGGCGGCGTTCTTCAATCTAGCAGGAGTTCACGAATGAAAAAACTGTTTATCCTTTCCCTGATGCTCTGTCTTCTCGGCGGACTCGCCCTGGCGGCGGGAATCGACGGCAAGTGGGTGTCGGAACGCAAGATGGAACGCGACGGCCAGTCGTTCACCATCAAGCAGACGTTTGATCTGAAGTCGGACGGCGCCAAGCTCACCGGAACCGTCACGATGGCGTTTGGCGACATGGAGCCGCGCTCGATGCCGGTCAGCGACGGCAAGATCGACGGCGCAAAGTTCAGCTTCGCCACCACCATGTCCACGCCCAACGGCGAGTTCAAGACCATCTACAACGGCACCGTGGAAGGCGACATGCTCAAAGGGACCGCGGCTCGCGAAGGCGGCCAGGATCGGCCCTTTGAAGCGAAACGCCAGTAACGTCCTCTCTTAAGGAGATTAGAACCAATGAAGACCATCACGCTGATCGGGCTCTGCCTGTTCCTGCTCTGCGGCGCCGCCCTGGCTGCCGACCTGAATGGGAAGTACGTAGCGTCCATGAAGTTCACCCCGCCCAACGGCGGCGAGGAACGGACCATGACCATCACCTTCGACCTGAAGACCGCTGGCGGCGCCATCACCGGCACGGTGGCGGGTGGCGGCATGCGCCGCGGAGCCGACGGCGAAGCGCCTCCGCCGAATCCTATTAAGGAAGGCAAGATTGAAGGCGATAAGTTCACTATCAAGGTCGTCTCCCAGGGACGCAACGGCGAAGTGACCACGGTCTATGCCGGCACCGTCGCGGGCGACACGATGAAGGGTACCCTGGCTCGCGAAGGCAGCCAGATGGAGCCGCGCCCGTTCGAAGCGAAAAAGCAGTAGATTAGCCTGATCGCGGGCAAAATGGGCTTCGCTGGAAACGGCGAAGCCCAATGTGTGCGCGTTCATGTAGCGCCGGGCCGGCAGATGCCAGCCGGCCAAACCAATTCCCCGGCTTGGTGGATACAAGCTGGATGGATACCAGTTGAATGAATATTGGATGGATAATGGACAGGTCATGTCCGCACCCACGGCGCTCCGCGTCCATCCCGATGACAACATCGGAATTGTCGTCCGTCCAGAAGGTGTCAAGCCGGGCGAGCCTGTTGCCGGCGGGGCAGCGGTGCTGGATGCGACGCCGCAGGGCCAGAAGATCGCCACAGCCGGTATCGAGGCCGGCGAGCCGGTCATCCGCTACGGCCAGGTGATCGGGCGCGCGCTGCGGCAAGTCCAGGCCGGCGGCTGGCTGCGCGAGCAGGACATCTCGCTGCCTGAACCGCCCGACCTGGACCGCCTGGAACTGGCCACCCGCGTCCCGCCCGATCAGCCGCCCCTTGAAGGATTTACGTTCGAGGGTTACCCCAACAGCGACGGCAGCACCGGCACCCGCAACCTGCTTGGAATTACGACGACGGTGCAGTGCGTCGCCCCGACGGTGGAGTTCGCCGTCCAGCGGATCCGCAATGAGATCCTGCCGCGGTTCCGGAACGTGGACGGAGTGGCCGCCATCACGCACAACTTCGGCTGCGGCGTGGCCATCGACGCGCCGGGTGCGGAAGTACCGATCCGGACGATCGCCCATCTGAGCCGTCATGCCAACATCGGCGGTCGGTCGCTGATCGTCAGCCTGGGCTGCGAGAAGATGCAGCCGGCGCGTCTTGAATCGCCGCCGGGCTCCGGCCTGAGCGTGCTCGATCCCGCGCCCGATGTGATCCGCCTTCAGGACCGGCTGGGCTTCGGCGCCATGATCTCGTCGATCTGCGAGGCGGCCGAGAAACGGCTGGAGGAACTCGACAGGCGGCGCCGCACGCAGTGCCCTGCGAGCGAACTCATCGTCGGTCTTCAGTGCGGCGGCAGCGATGCGTTTTCAGGCGTGACGGCGAATCCTGCCGTCGGCTTCGCCGCCGACCTGCTGGTGCGGGCCGGGGCGACGGTGATGTTCTCCGAAGTGACAGAAGTCCGCGACGCGGTGCATTTGCTGACCCCGCGCTGCGCGACGGTGGAGGTGGCGCAGCGGTTCATCGACGAGATGCGGTGGTATGACGCGTATCTGGCGCGGCTGGGCGCGGACCGGAGCGCGAACACGACTCCGGGCAACAAGCGCGGAGGGCTGGCCAACATTGTCGAGAAGGCGCTGGGGTCAGTGGCGAAGTCGGGCACGACGGCCATCCGCGCGGTGGCGGGTCAGGGCGAAAAGGTGACGGCCAAAGGGCTGGTGTTCGCGGCCACGCCGGCGTCGGACTTCGTCTGCGGCACGCAGCAGTTGGCTTCGATGAATCTGCACATTTTCACGACGGGCGAGGGGACTCCGTATGGGCTGGCGATGGCGCCGGTGGTGAAGGTGAGTTCGCGGACGGCGCTGGCGGAGAAGTGGCCGGATTTGATTGACGTCGATGCGGGGCGGATTGCGACGGGGCAGGCGGACATTGAGAGCGTGGGGTGGGAGATGTTCAGATTTGTGCTGGAGGTGGCTGGGGGACGGAAGACGTGGGCGGAGCATTGGGGGTTGGCGAACGGGCTGGCACCGTTTCATCCGGGGGCGGTGACGTAAGGGATCCTGCGGCACAAGCGTTCCAGACCACTGTATGATGTGGTTCATTGAACTCCACTGCAGAAAATTTGTCAGGAATTGCGGGAGGGACAGGCCGGGCCGGATCCCCGGATCCCGAAAACGCATAAAGAAAGACGATCAGAATCGCTAGGAGCTTCTTCGCATGACGAGCTACTACTGGATCGCCATCGCCATCGGTATTGTCATCTACCAGTGGCTACGCTGCGACACCACCGAGGAGAAACCAAGGCACGAGCGCGGCGCGATCGTGTTTCCTGTTAGAAGCAAGCAGCGTAGATTCTGGTTGTTCAGTGTGATTGGAGCTGTGACGCTCTTGATCCTTGGCTTCACGATCATCGCAGATGGCGTCGTGATTTGGTTCGCAATGATCATGCTGTTCTTGGGCCTCGTGTCGCGACCCAGGGATATTGAGATCTCGGAACGGAACATAAGCAAGGTGTGGGCGGCGGGCTTATTCCGGACATCAGTACCTTGGGAGCATGTGACGCATGCAATCGACCACACTTCAGAACGTTCTGTCCGGGTGATGGTGGGTGAAAGGTCAAGAATCGTCCATAGTCGCCTTCATTCAGCCAGGGGGGAATTCCTCAGTGAGTTGCAGAAACACACGCGAGTGCTGCCATCAGCGCGTGCGAATCTCCACGTCTAACGGCTGGATTTCTGGGAACCGCGTCAGCCTGACCCGTCCCGCCTGCAATTTCCCCAAAATTCCTCCAAAGCCCAATAAAAACTCCTCTCCTGTCGCCCACCCGACTCCTCAGAGCCCGGCTCAACCCACCGCCGCCGCTGATTCCCCCGACAATCGCCTGCACTTTCTCATGGAACCCCCCGCTGGGACGCAGCAGCCTGTCCCGGATCTCCGCTTTGGCCTTGTTGTTCGAAAAGCATCGCAGTCCAAAACGCGGTTGCAGTACATCTGGCGAATCGCGAAGCCGACAGAGTTTGTGGGTCTGTGCGAAGTTATCGTGACGCGGGCCGGGAGCGAGTGGGTCGTCAGCGGGTACCAGCGGGCGTGTTGAAATGTGATGCAGCGTCAGGCCCCTTGTCCGGCACGCGGATGAGCAGTAGTGGACTGTGGTCTGGCTGAGCAGGAACCTGCGGAGGCAGAGATGAACCCGGCAGCGAGAATGAAACTGCGCGGCTTGGGCGCTTTGCGCCGGGTGATTGGCGGTTAGGTCAGGCGGCTTCCAGGACGTGCATTTCGATGCGTAGGCCCGCGGCTGCCGCCATGTTCACCAGCGCGTCGAGGGCAAACAGGGTGATCTTGCCACGCATCAGGTCGGAGACGCGCGGCTGCGTCACGCCGAAAAGCTGGGCCGCCTGGGCCTGGCTCATTCCGGTACGGGTGATGTGATCCTTCAAGGCGATCATCAGGATCGAGCGCAGTTTCATGTTGGCGGCCTGCTCGGGCGTGTTTTCGATAGCGTCCCAAACACTGGTAAAACGTTGCTTGTTCATTGCCCTTGCTCCTTCAATAGCTCGCGGTAACGCTTGGCGGCAAGCTCCACGTCCGCATTGCTGGTCTTCCCGGTCTTCTTCTGGAAGCAGTGCAGCACGTAAATCGCGTCGGTGAATTTCGCCACATAGAGGACGCGGATCGCGCCAGCCTCATCCCGAATTCGAATCTCCTTGACACCCTGGCCCACCGCATTCATGGGCTTCCAGTCGTCCGGCTCCTGGCCATTTTGCACCTGGTCCAACTGATGACCGGCCTCACGCCTGGCCGCCAGCGGGAAGGCGCGAAGGTCTTCCAAGGAACTGCCCCGAAACTCGACAGGTTTGGGTTTAACCACGTCCAACAGTATACAAAGTTTTGTATGTTCTGCAAAGTGGTCCCACCGGCACGGGATCGTTCCGGCGCTCCGGGCCGCGAGGGGGGGGAATGGCACGTTGTGATTTGCGGACTCTGTGCGTGGTGGTGGGGCTACACAGGTTGGCTGAGGGTGCGGGGGCGCTTGACCAGGGTGAGGTAGGAGAGGAAGCCGGCGGCTAGGACTAGGGCGACGGCCAGCATGGGCGCGTCGTAGGAGCCGGTGCGGTCGATCAGCCAGCCGGTGAAAATCGGGGCGATGATGCCGGAGAGGTTCGAAGCGAAGTTCTGCAACCCCGTTACGCGGCCGATGCTCGAGCCGGGCAGCAGGGTCTGGGTGAGCGCCCAGTAGTTGGCGGTGGCCAGGCCGAGTCCGGAGAGCGACACCACGGCAAACACCAGGGCCACGGCATCGGAACTGGAGTAGGCGCCAATCAGTTCGGTGGCGGCGACGGCGAGTCCGGCGAGTGTGAAGCGGCGGCGGATGACGACCGGGTCGGCGCCTGCCGAGATCAGGCGGTCGGCCCACCAGCCGGCTAGTGTGGCGACGATGGCCATGCCACCGAAACTGAACATGGTGTACCAGCCCATGCTCTTCAGTTCCAATCCACGGCGTTCGACGAAGTAGGCGGGCAGCCAGGTGAGGCAGAAGTACTGGAAGTAGTTATAGGAGAACGTGCCGATCATAATGCCCCACATCAGCGGCATGCGGAGGAATTTGCCGAGCGGCTCGGCGGGGGTGCGGGCCTCTGGGGCGGCACGGTCGTGTTCGACGGCCAGCAGGCGCCAGGGGATGAGCCAAAGCAGGCCGCCGATACCGGTGACGACGAACATCCAGCGCCATCCGGCGGTGGCGAGAATCCAGGCGGCGACGAAGCTGCCGAACGCGGGGCCGAGTTTGGCACCGGCGAACAGGAGGCCGACGGCGAGTCCGCGCTTCTCTTCCGGCAGGTTCTTGCCGATCCAGCGCAGGCTGGCCGGCGTCACCGGCGCTTCGCCGACGCCGAGCAGCAGCCGCAGACCGATCAATTGCGGCAGGTTGCGCGCAAACGCCATTGCGCCGGCGGCGAGGGACCAGATCGTGTAGCCCCAGGCGTAAGTGCGCACAGTTCCCCAGCGGTCCACCAGCACGCCGACGGGGATCTGCAGCAGGGCATAGGTCCAGAAGAACGCCGAGTTCAGGATGCCGCGGCCGGTGTCGGTGAGGTCGAAATAGGTCTTGAAATCGGATGAGGCGAGAGCCACGGAGAGGGTGGCGCGGTCGAGAAAGGCCATCATCATGCCGAAGGTGAGCAGTCCGACGATGGTCCAACGTCTGGTTTCGGTCATTCGGTATCCGGTTCGCTGCGGTCCCCATAGAGTATCAGAGGGGCGAAGCGATGGAGGCGGGCACGATGGGTATGCTAACCTCGCCGATGTGAGCGAAGCAGAGCGGCTGGGGCGTCGCGTATCGATCCTGAGCATGGCCGTTTCAGGCGCGCTCGCGGTGATAAAGATCTCGGCCGGCCTGTTGGCCGGATCCACGGCCGTGGTAGCTGACGGCGTCGAGAGCGCCGGCGACGTGCTGGCGTCGGCAGTGATTCTAGTGGGCCTATGGGTGGCGTCTCGGCCACCTGACGAAAACCACCCTTATGGACACGGCCGTTTCGAGACGCTCACCGGACTGGGTGTGGGACTTGCCCTGGCCGTTACGGGCGTGCTGATCGCGTGGCGGTCGATGTTGAACATAGACGATTCGCATAGCCCGCCCGAGGGTTGGGTGGTTTCCACCCTGCTGGTTTCCATCGTGGCGAAGGCGGTTTTGTCGACCTTCAAGTTCAAGGCGGGCCGGCGCATTGGATCGTCGGCGCTGGTGGCCGACGCCTGGAACGACACGGTGGATATCCTGTCGGGAACGGTGGCACTGGTGGCTGTTGGGTTGACGATCTACGACCCGGCGCACTTCATGCAGGCCGACCACTGGGGCGGCGGCGCGGTCGGCGTGATCGTTGTCGTGCTTGGCTTGCAGGTGATCCGCGAAACGGCGCTCCACCTGATGGACACCATGCCGTCGGAACAGCGGATGAGATTGATCCGCGCGTCGGCCATGAAGGTGCCCGGCGCGCTTGCCGTCGAGAAGTGCTTCGCGCGCAAGACCGGGCTGCGTTACCACGTCGACCTGCATCTGGAAGTGGATTCGGAACTCACCGTCAGGGCTTCGCATTCCATTGCCGAGGAGGTCCGCAATCACGTCAAGGATGAGTTGCCGTGGGTGGCCGACGTTTTGATCCATGTTGAACCGTTCGGTGGGACCGGCTGGCACGGCAGGGATGGAAAGCAAAATGGATAACGTCTCCATCGCCAAACTTCTGAGCGAGACCGCCGACCTGATGGAAATCGCCGAAGAGGACGGTTTCCGAATCCGCAGCTACCGCAACGCCGCCGGCGTCGTCGAAGGCTACCCGGAGCAGATGACGGCGATCCTTGCCGACCCGTCGCGCAAGCTCACCAGCATTGCCGGCATCGGTAAGGGCATCGCGGCTGTGATTGAAGAGATTGTCGCGCGCGGTTCGTTCGCCAGGCGCGACGAGATGTTGGAACGCTATCCGCCGACGGCGCTTGAGATGCTCCGCATCCCTGGGCTCGGGCCGAAAACGATCCGGACGCTGTGGGATCACTTCCGCGTGTCGACGCTCGAAGAACTGGAACAGCTTTGTCACGACCACCGCCTGCAGGAGTTGCCTCGCATGGGCGCGAAGCTCGAAGAGAAGATCCTCAAAGGGCTGGCGCACTACCGGCAGGGCGCGGGACGGTTCCTGCTGGGCTTCGCCTCGGCGGCGGCGGCGGAGTTGACTGACTATCTCTCCGCGACGCCCGGCGTGGAACGGGTGACGCCGGCGGGAAGCCTGCGGCGCGGGCGCGAGACGGTGGGCGATCTGGATCTGCTGGTGACCGGCGAAGGCGCGGCGGCGGCGCTGGAGCGGTTTGTCGGGCATCCGAAGGTGCATGACGTGCTGGGCAAAGGCGAGTTGAAAGCCAGCGCGCGATATGGCATCGAGGGGTTGCAGGTGGATGTGAAGGCGGTGCCGGCGGAGAGCTTCGGCGCGGCGATGCAGTATTTTACTGGCTCGAAGGACCACAACGTCCAACTGCGGCAACGCGCGCAGCGCATGGGTTTGACGCTGAATGAATACGGTCTGTTTCGCGTGGACGATGAATCGCGCGTTGCAGGCGCAACCGAACAGGAGATTTACGCGTCGCTCGGCCTGGCCTGGATTCCGCCGGAGTTACGCGAGAATCAGGGCGAGATCGAAGCGGCCGAGAAGCACGAATTGCCGGTGCTGCTTGAGATCGAAGAGATCCGCGGCGACCTCCATATGCACACGCGCGCCTCTGATGGCCGCGGGACGCTGGAAGAGATGGCCGAAGCCGCGCGGGCGATGGGTTATGAATACATCGCGGTGACCGATCATTCAAAGGCGCTGGCGATGGCCAACGGTCTGGACGAGGCGCGCGCGGTGGCCTTCGCTGAAGAGGTGCGGCGGTTCAATCGCGAAGATCGCGGCATCCGCGTCTTCTCGGGCCTGGAATGCGACATCCTGCGCGACGGCCGGATGGACCTTTCAGAAGACGCGCTGGCCGAGTTGGATTTCGTCGTTGGCAGCGTCCACTCCTATATGAATCTGGAGCAGGGCGAGATGACTGACCGTCTGATGCGCGCGCTAGAAAGCCCGTCGCTGAAGGCGTTCGGGCACCCGACAGGCCGGGTACTGCTGCATCGCGAGGCATATGTGTATGACTTCGACACGGTGGCCCGCGCCACTGCCGCGCGCGGCGTGTGGATGGAGATCAACTCCAGCCCCGAACGTCTCGATCTGCATGCCTCTCTGATCCGGCGCGCCAAGGTGCTGGGCTGCAAGTTCGTCATTTCAACAGACGCCCACCACCCGAAACATCTTGCCAACATCCGTTTCGGCGTCCGCATGGCCCGCCGCGGCTGGCTTGAGGCCGGCGATGTCATGAATACACTGCCGCTGGCCGCGATGGAGGCGGCCATAGGAAAACAATGAGCATGAAATTGATTTCGTCGGAAGAGATCTGCCGCACGCCCATTTTCTGGGTGACGCTGGACCAGGCCGTCGACCCGGACGGTTTCGAGATCCGGCGCGCCATCGTGCAGCACCAAGGCTCGGCGGTCATGATGGCCGTCGACGAGAAGAACCGCGTCCTGCTGGTCCGCCAGTACCGCCTGCCGGCGCGCGACTACATGTGGGAACTGCCCGCGGGCCGCGTCGATGCGGGCGAGACCGTACTCAAGGCCGCCAAGCGCGAGCTCATCGAGGAGACCGGCTACAAGGCGCGCACCTGGACCAAGCTGTTTACCTTCTTCGCCAGCCCCGGCTTTGTCGCCGAGCGGATGACGATCTACGTTGCGCAGGATCTCAAGGCCGGCGGGGCCACGCCGATGGAGGACGAGCGGATCGAGACGGGCTGGTTCACGATGGCCGAGATCGGGCGCATGATCGAGTCCAATGAGATCAAGGACGCAAAGACGGTGATCGGCTGGGCAGTCTGGCGGGAGCGCGCTAGAGCTGCTGGTAAACGTAGTCGAGCATCTTCTTGAGAGCCTGTCCGCGGTGGCTGACGGCGAGTTTGCGGTTGGCGTCCACCTCGCCGAAGGTGCATTCAAATGGCGGGTGGAAGAACAGCGGGTCGTAGCCGAAGCCGTTCGGGCCGCGCGCTTCGGTGGTGATGCGGCCTTCCACCGAGCCGCCGAAGACGCCCAGCAACCGGCCCTCGTGAGCCAGGGCGATAACGCATTGGAACCAGGCGATGCGCTGCTCAACGCCGTCGAGTTTCTCAAGCAGCAGGCGGTTGTTGTCCTCGTCGGTTGCTTTGGGTCCGGCGAACCGCGCCGAACGCACGCCGGGCGCGCCGTCGAGAGCGGCGACAACCAAGCCGGAATCGTCGGAGAAGACCGGGCGGTGCGCGTGGACACTGTAGTGGATCGCCTTTTTGATGGCGTTTTCCTCGAACGATTCGCCGTCCTCGACGCACTCGGGCAGGCTACTGATATGCTCGATGGCCTCGATCTGGATTTGGCGGTGGCCGAAGTGATCGGCGGCGATGCGGAATTCGCGCAACTTGCCTTGGTTTGTCGTCGCGCAGCGGATCAACTTCATCGCCTGCCTCCGATCGCTATCACCTGGGCCTCGAACAGTTCCGCAACTCCTTTCCTTGCAAGTGCGAGGAGTTCAGCCAGTCGCTCGTCGCCGAAGGTGGCCTTTTCGGCTGTAGCCTGGAGTTCGACGAACTCGCCCGATCCGGTCATGACCACATTCATGTCGACCTCGGCCTGCGAGTCTTCGTCATAGGCGAGGTCGAGCATTGGTGTTCCGCCGACAATGCCGACACTGGTGGCGGCCACCATGTCGCGGAGCGGATTTTTCGAAAGAGCGCCGAATTCGAGCAGTTTCTTCACCGCCAGCGCCAGTGCGACATAGCCGCCTGTAATGGCTGCTGTGCGCGTGCCGCCATCGGCCTGCAGGACATCGCAATCGATGATGATGGCGCGCTCGCCGAGCGCTTCCATGTTGGTGACGGCGCGCAGGCTGCGGCCGATCAGGCGTTGAATCTCCTGTGTGCGGCCCGACGGTTTGCCCTTGGTCACCTCGCGCGGCGTCCTTGTGGCTGTGGCGCGCGGCAGCATCGAATACTCCGCCGTCACCCAGCCTTTGCCGGAGTTGCGCAGGAACGACGGCACCGAGTCCTCCACCGATGCGGTGCAAAGCACGCGGGTATGCCCGATCTCGATCAACGCCGAGCCTTCCGCGGTCAGCAGATAGCCGGTAGTGATCTTCACTGGCCGCATCTGGGCGGCTTCGCGCATATCGCTTCGCATGGGGACAGCTAACCTCGCGAGATGGAGTAGAAAAGCAGCAAGCCGAGGATCAGGAAGCCGACGACGACAATGAGGACGCAGCCAATCGCGCTCGGCGCCTTCGGGCCCGACTTCGCCTGCCGGCTCCCCTTCGCTCTGATCTTGGCCATAAGACTAGATTTTAGCGCTTCAGACGCTTCGACACTTCGTTGAAGAACATCTGCAGGTTCTCAATTGACGCCGGCGAAAGGTCTTTTATCAGAATCGACACCACCGGCCGCGCCCGTTGCTCAAGCGCCATTTGCGTGGCCAGGAACTGCGCCTGATGGTAGTCGGCCTTGTATCCGGCTGCAGGCAGAGTCTCCGCTCTTTCGCTCATCAGCACCGTCGACAGGCAGCGTCCATGGCCGATCACCATCTCGTGAAAGCTGTGGTTCATCGCCGGGCCTTCGTAGATGTCCACCGGCATCTTCATGGCGGACCGGAACACCTTCTCGCCCACCTTGTCCAGGACCTTCCTCACCGCCTGGCCGCGCTTGTCGTAACGAGTGTCGCCGAAGAACGTGAGTTCCCCGTACTCGACCGCGCCCGACGCGGCGAGCTGGGTGAGGATCGCGGCGTAGATTCCAGGGGCATCGCGGCCTTCAGGCTCGACGGCGATCCGCAGCTTGTCGTAATACAACGTCAGCCCGCGCCACTTCGACTGCCGGATGGCGGTCTTCAGCGCCTTCCATTCGGCGGTCTTTTCCGTTCCGCCAAGGACGCGCCCATACTCATAGATCGGCTGCGTGATGGCCTTGTACAACTCGACGCTCGGCTGGGTAACGAAGTTCATCCCGCGCAGCCAGCCGAGGCCGAACACTGTGTAATGCATGAACTGCATGAAAGCTGACAACGGCGCGTCTTTGTCGAGCACCAGGTGCGCCAAAGGGTAACCCGACCGCTTGAGCAAGGCGAGTTTCTGCTTGTCGACGCCGGCTTCGCCTTTGCGCTCCACGGCGAGAAATACGCGGTCCTGGCGCGAATCCTTCGCCGGGCGGTAATTCGCCAGCCGCGGCGTTTCGTTGATGACGATCTTGATGCCGATGTCTTCGCTCTTGCCGAGGCTCTCCTCGAAATCCTGTTTCGTCCAAAGCGATGCGGCGGAAAGCGGCTTCGAGGCAAGCAGGGTGACTTTGTCGCGCCCGGCGGCGCCGTGCGCGTGGAGGAAAGCCGACAACTGCAAAGCGACGTCCACCTGTTCGGGGGTGAGGCATGCGCCCTCGAACCAGCGCTTCAGGTCCACGCCGGCGAGGGCGAGCGGAATCAGGCTGCCCTTGGTCATCGGGCTGGAATGGCGTCCTCCCGTGGAGTTGCCGCCGTCGAGTTGAAGCTCGATCTTGCGGTAGCCGCGCGGGCCGGCAAAACGGTCGAGGATCGAGCCCGGCAGCGTCATGTAGATGAAGTTCGGTCGGCTGTCAGTGCCGAGCTTGTCGTATAGCGTCGCCAGTTTCTCAAGATTGACGACAGGTTCGAAGGAGGTCATGCCCATGGCCATGCCCACGACCAGCGTCGATTTCAACCCTTCGGCGAGCGAGCCGGCCTTGGCTTCGATGTAAGCGAGGATCGCCTTCAGCTTCGCCGGGTCGGTGGAATCGAGCACAAACAACTTGGGGCCCTTGTTCAACAGCCCGGCGGCGACGTAGGCCGACTTATCCTCGGCCGATCCGCCCATACCCGCCCAGATGACGAAGCGCAGCCGCGACTTATGGGTGTCGCGGATGCCCTGCTTCACCTCGTCCACTTCGCGCTGGACCACGGCGGGCCAGCTGGGATTTTTCGACGTCAGCCAGGCGAGATGGAAGACTCCGTAGCTATTCTTCGTGGCGTTGCCCTCTGAGTCGCACTCCATGCCGAGAGCGACAAGCGGGCTCTTCGCAGCGTTCAGGCCCCCCAAGCCCTTGCGGCGGGCCTTGGAGTCGAGCGCCTGAAGCTTCTGAAGCAGGTTTTCCTGTTGGAGCCGGGAAGCTGTAGCGGTTGAGACGGACTGGTCGCCGGACAGTTTGAGTCGCACCTTGCCGTTGTACCACATGCGGCCGCGGATGCTATGTTGAGGCATGAGACGACGCCTGTTTCTGGCCGCCGCGGCCGTGTCGGCGGCATGCAGCCGCCTGCCCAAGCGGGTTCTCGTTCCTGTGCCGCCGGAGGCGGTGGGCGAGTGGCGGCGCTCGGCCATGGAGACGCACGACCCCGCAGGCGCGCCGCCCGATGCCGCCAGGCTGAAACCGGAGCAGTGGGTCCGGGCCGCTTATGTCAACGGCCAGCGCTCGATCGGCGTCTCGGCGTTCGGGTTTTCCAGTGACGCTTCGGCGTTTGAGTTGCAGCAGCGCTGGAACCGCGGCGGCGGCGATGTCACATATCAGAGGAAGTCGATCTTCGTCGTCTGCAACTCGCCCACGGAGCCCACTGCTGCGCTGATCGAATTCATCAGAATGCTGGAGAAGTCGTGGCCCTGAACGGCGTCAAGCGCGAGACGGCCGCCAACCGCTTCTTCCAGATCTCGGTCTGGGTGATGCTGGCCAGCGGCTATCTCGCCATTGCCGGATCCGGAGCGCTCGACATCCCAAGCGTGTTGGTGACCGGCGCGGCTCTGCTTCTGCGCGCACTCGTTCTTGCGGGTGTGGTCAAGCTCAACATCCCGGAACGGGCGCCGGGCATCGCGTCGCTTGTCTACATCCTGTTCTTTCCCATTGACTACCACTACCTCTCGCGCGACCTGATCCAGTCCACCATCCACCTGATCCTCTTCCTCGCCGTCGTCAAGATCCTCACCGCGTCGTCCTCGCGCGACCATCTGTTTCTCGGCGTCATCGCGTTCCTTCAAATTCTGTCGGCGGCGATGTTCTCGCTCAGCCTCAGCTTCTTCTTTTTCCTTGTGGCCTTCCTGGTCTCGGCCATCGCTTCGATGACTTCGGGCGAGATCCGGTCCTCGTCCGCCGGGCGGCGGATGGCCACCGCCGCTTCGGCGCGTCTTCCGCGGAAGCTCATGTGGCTGACCGCGATTCTCACCACCGGTGTGCTGCTGCTAACGGGAGGGCTTTTCCTTATCCTGCCGCGCACGGCGCGGGCTGCGTTTGAACGGTTCGCCCGTCCCGGCGACCGCGTGACGGGCTTCTCGCGCGAGGTCACGCTGGGCCAGATGGGCGAATTGCGCAAACCCTCGCGGGCTGTGATGCATGTCTACTTCGACCCCGGCCCGCCCAGAAAGCACTTCTACTGGCGCGGTGTGGCGCTTTCCGAGTTCAACGGCTGGAAGTGGTACAACTCGCCCGAGCCGCCGAAACTGCTGCAGGCCCGCCAGGACATCCTGACGCTGGTCGACGACGACCAGTTGCGCCGGTCCGGCGGCCCGCGTATCAACTATGAGGTCGTGCTCCACACCAGGCCGTCGGAGGCGCTCTTCGTCGCCGGCCTGGCCGAGCGCATGAGGGTACCCAACAGCCTGGTCTGGCTCACCGAGGGCGGCGGCCTGCGGGTGCCGTTCAACGATGACACCAACTACCGCTACTCGGTCTACAGTTACTTCGGCGGACCCGACGCGCAGGACTTTCTCGGCTACACACGCCTGCCCGAACAGGTTCGCAACTACAATCTGTTGCTGCCGCCGGTGGACCGGCGGATCCTCGACCTCGCCAAGCGCCTGACGTCGGGCCATCAGGACGATCTCTCCCGCGCCCGCGCCGTGGAGAGCCACCTGCTGACGCAGTACGCCTATTCGCTCGCCCCCCTGGAGAAGGAGGCCGACGATCCGCTGGCCCATTTCCTGTTCGAGCGCCGCAAGGGCCATTGCGAGTATTTCGCCTCGGCCATGGCCGTGATGCTTCGCGCGTCCTGGATCCCGGCGCGCGTGGTGACTGGTTTCAATCAGGGCGCCAACAATCCGCTCACCGGGCTGCATGTTGTACGGGCCTCCGACGCCCATGCCTGGGTGGAGGCCTGGATTCCAGGCAGGGGCTGGACCGTGTTCGACCCCACGCCCGGTAATCTGGACGAGGGCCGCGACCTCATGTCCCGGATGTCGATGTGGATGGATGCGGTCGACGTTTTCTGGCAGGAGTGGGTGATCGGCTACGACCTCGACCGCCAGTTGACGCTGGCTTTTCGTATCGGCCAGTCGTCACGTGAGAAATTGACACTGCCGCATCTCGGACAGTGGTGGAAACGCGTTCGCGAGTCGATGAGGGTGCAAGGTCCGGTGGTCAGTCCGCGGCTTGGCTGGCTGCTGGTTCCCGCGGCTTTGGCGGCCGTTGCCCTGTTGCTGGCCAGGCAGTACCGGAGACGTCTGCTGCGACGCGCAGCAAGGGGCGAGATCACGCCCAGCGAGGCGGCGCTGCTCTACCGGCGGTTCCTCGCCATGTTGCGCAAGCGGGGGGTTGTCCGCGGCGTTTCGGCGACGCCCATAGAGTTTGCCAAATCCATCGCCTCGCCGGCTCTGGCCGGACCGGCGATGGAGTTCACGCTGGCCTACAACGAACTGCGATATGCGGGGCGGCTGGAAGCATCCGCACGCATGGCCGAATTGCTGGATAGAATTGAACGAACACCATGAAGACTCTGAAACTCCTCCTTCTTGCATCCACCTTGCTCTCCGCCGCACCGGTGGACTACAACGGCCGCTGGAACATCAAACTCGACCATGCGCGCAGACGCGTCTGGTGGCTGGAAGTCAATGCAGCCGGTACGCCGGCGATGAACGGCGCTTTTGTCGGCGCGCCAGGCGGGCAGGTGGACAAGATCCCCGAGATCCGCATGGAAGGCGACACGCTGGTATTTAAGTTCACCCGCAAAGGGCGCAACGAGCGGGTGGTCGAGCTCGTGTACAAGGCAAAATTCGAGGGCGGCGTGCTGAACGGCGAGACGGTGGAGTCCGTCAATGGCGCCGCGAAGCCGGTGGTGAAATGGACGGGCTACCGCGCTCCGGTGATCATGGATAAGGACGACGGATCCTGGGTTGAGGGCAAGCCGGTGGCGCTGCTTGACGGCAAATCGATGAACGGCTGGAGTTGGGTGGTGAAGGACGGTCCGGGCTGGGTGGTGGAGAACGGGCTTCTGAAGAACCAGAAGGGCGCATCGGACCTGGTCTCGGACGCCAAGTTCTGGAACTTCATCCTGAAGACTGAATACCGCTACGACAAGGGATCGAACTCGGGCGTCGGCGTCCGCGGCCGGTATGAGATCCAGATCATCGACGACTACGGCCGCGATATGACCACCCATGGCACGGCGACGCTCTATAGCCGGGTGCTGCCTTCGGCGAAACCGGTGAAGCCCGCCGGCGAGTGGCAGTCGATGGACATCCGCGTGGTCGGGCGGCAGTTGAGCGTCTGGGTGAATGGCGTGCAGGTCCACGACAAGACGCAGATCGACGGGCTGACGGCGATCGCAATCGACGCCGACGAGGACAAACCGGGTCCACTGGTGTTTCAGGGCGACCACGGTCTGATCGAGTTCCGCAAGATCGAAGTCACGCCGCTTGTGAAGCGCTGAAGCGGCACTGCTGAAACCGCGACCAAACGAACTTGTTTCGTGGTTTGTTCTCAGAGAATAGATTACGAAACTTGCTGCAAGAGTTCGTTTGGTCGAGTTGCGCGCAGGCCTATTGGCTTGACGGATCCTGTTTCTTTTCAGCGATCTGCGCGGGGTCTTTCTTCCTGCCGATGCCGAGGAAGCGGCCCGTGCTTCTGAAGGCGGTCTTGAGTGCGCCGCCTGTCTTTCGAGCGCTTACGCCGAGGGCGTTTGATGTGTGCTTGTCGGCGGTCTGAAGCGCCGAGCCTGTGTGTTTGCCGCCTGTGCCGATGGAGGTGAGGGTGTGGTTGCCACCGAGGATGAAGGCCTTGGCCGGAACTAATGCCGGGTGCAGCGCGATGACCTCGCGCGGTTCGGCCGATTCAATGCGGGCGATCACTTCGGGCGTGAATTCCGACACCATCTTGGCGCGTAGGCCCCATTTGCGGGAAGAGGTCCAGACTGCGCCGTTCATGGGCGCACCTGGTTCGCCGACGTTAATGAGTTTGCCGGGCGGCATGGCGGTGACGGCCTGGCAGCGATCTCCGCCGCAACCGAGGCGGTTGCAAGTGCCATTGCTGAGAAAAGACGCGTGCTTGCCGTGCGAAACCCAGACCGTTGCGCCGGAGGTTTCGGCCGCCAGATCCGCGGCCCGTGCACCATGGGCGGCATCGCAGACCGTTCCTTCGTGGGCGGCCGAATACCAGTATTTCGCCTTGTATTCGCCGGTCATCTCGGGTTCTGCTTCGAGCAGAACGGCGACATGTTCGACATCGAACGGGTGCTGGCCGAAGCCGCAGTCACGGGCCCACAGGTGGTAGTAGTGGATCTCGATCCGCGTGCGGCCCACGCCCAGAGGGAAGACCTGGCCGTAGATGGTGCCGTTTCTGACAGGCTTTACGGGGTCCTTGGTTCCGGCGAGGAACTCCGAGGGCATCACATCGCATTCGGTCGCGCTCAGCATGAATGTGGGGCGGAAACGTTCGAGCAGAGCCTGTTCGAAGGCGTCGTCGAGTCCATCGCGGTCCTCGTCCCCGGCCCACGCAGCGAATGCCGCGCAGAATGCCAGCATCAGGATGGCGCGGGGCAGCATCTGCTTCGATGCTACCCCACATCCGCCGTCAGAAGCGGGTAAAAGGGCGCTCATTGATATACTGGAATCAACTTCACTCACTATGTCTGGAAATCCAAGCTCCAACAGGAAGGTTATCCTTCTGCGTCCGAGGGGGTTCTGCGCCGGTGTGGTGAGGGCGATCGATGTCGTTAAAATCGCTCTCGAACTCTACGGAGCGCCCATCTACGTGCGGAAGGAGATCGTGCACAACCGCCATGTGGTGGAGGAGTTGCGCGAACTTGGCGCGATCTTCGTCAACGAACTGCATGAAGTTCCCGATGGCAGCCGGGCGATCTTCTCGGCCCACGGCGTCTCGCCTGCCGTGCGCAAAGCAGCCCTGGAGAGAGATCTAAAGGTTGTCGACGCCACCTGCCCTCTGGTGACCAAGGTCCACCTGGAGGCGGTGAAGTTCGCCCGTTTGGGCTTCACGATTCTACTGATCGGCCACAGAGACCACGAGGAGATCGAGGGCACGTTCGGAGAAGCCCCTTCATCGACCTTCATCATCGAAACCGAGCAGGATGCCGAGAAGGTGCAGGTTCCCGATCCGTCGAAGGTCTGCTATCTGACCCAGACAACGCTTTCACTCGACGAAACCCGCGGCATCATCGAAGTGCTCAACCGCCGGTTCCCGCAGATGACAGGCCCGAAGTCGCAGGACATCTGCTACGCGACCGAGAACCGTCAGATGGCGGTGAAGGCGGTTGTGCCGATGTGCGAGTTGCTGCTGGTGGTTGGATCGCAGAACAGTTCGAACTCGAAGCGACTGGTCGAGGTCTGTCAGAACAACGGCGTGCCGGCGTATCTGCTGGATGACAAGTCGTATCTGAAGGACGAGTGGTTCGACGGCGTCGAGACGGTTTCGGTGACCGCCGGCGCATCGGCTCCGGAACACCTGGTTCAGGAGCTTGTCGAGGCGCTGGTCGGGCGCGGATACCGCACGGTGGAAGAGGTGGACATCATCGAAGAGGATGTCCGGTTCCAGTTGCCCGGCGAGTTGCAAGGTGCGGGCGTCCGTTTGACAACCATTTCAACAACAGTGGCATGAGCGCCGGACTACATCAGGGAAGGGACACGCTGCCACGGTCCGTTGCCGAAGCGGCCGCGCGCGCCGAAGCCGCATTGCGCCGTTGGACGGGCGAGCCTGAAGTCCGCATCTCTCTGCCCGCGGCCGAGACGCTGCCGGCGTTTCTCGGCCAGATTGCTGCGCCGGTGGAGTTTGCCGTGTTGCCTTCAAGGATGGCCTCGGTGCCGCGTCAGTGGAGGCCTTTGTTTCTGCCGCTGGCGATCCTGCAGGCCGAAGGTCGGACGTATCGCCCCGATGGGGCGGGCGGCCAGTCCTGGACCGCGGATGTCTCGGTCATCGACCGTCTGAAAACGAAACTGGGCGGAGGGGCGCTGGCAGCGGCCAAACGGGCGCTGCTCGAAACCGGCGGGCAGGCGATGTGGTGGCTGCCCGCGCGGTTGGAACTGCTGGCTGCGGGGGAAGCCGCAACGCCGGCGATCCAGGGCCGCTGGGAATTGACCAAACGAATTCAGGCCGATCTGTCGGTGCAGGACGCGGCACTGTCGCGTCTGGCTCTGGACGCCGATGCTCCGGCGGCGTTCGATCCGGGCCGCGCGGACCGGTTGATCGAGGCCCAGGGAGGCGAGGGCTGTTGGAGCCTGAACGAGTTTGCCGGTCCGGTGGTCTCGACCGCCTTTGCGCTGGATGCGCTGAACCGCCAGGGCGTTGACGATCGCGACGCGGCGGTGCTGCGCGGCGGCGAATGGCTTCGTTCGGTCCAAAACGCAGACGGCGGCTGGGGTTCGGACGAACGACAGAATTCCACGCCGGTGCGAACTGCGTGCGCCGTCATGGGACTGGTGGCCGGAGGCGACGCCGGAAGCGAAAGCGTGCGCCGCGGCCTTGACTCTCTGCTGCGAACGCAAGGCGAAGATGGCCGCTGGCAGGATGACGGTCTCAACTGGGCGCTGCTCGCCGGCTACGCCGAGTGCCGTTCCACGCTGGACGGGCTCACGCTGCCGTTGATTGCGTTAAAGACATTCGTGAGACATTTTAGCGCCGGGACGTTTACCGGCGCCACTGGGGCTTAAACCATGAGATTCCCTCTTTCACTGACGGCCGGCATGGCCGGATACATTGCGAAGAACAAGATGATGCCGAAGCCGGAATGGCAGTTGAAACGGGCGGGCGAGCCGGACCCGAGCAACCCGTTCCAGATTCTGCACTCCTCGCTCGGCAACCAGCAGACCACGCCGCACCCCATGATCAACAAGCGCTTCCCGCTGGTGCTGATGCTCGAGCCGCTGCACGCCTGCAACCTCACGTGCACGGGTTGCGGGCGGATCCGCGAGTATGAGAACACAATCACCGAGCAACTATCCGCCGAGCAGTGTTTGAACGCGGTGGACGAATGCGGCGCGCCGATCGTCTCGATCTGCGGCGGCGAACCGTTCCTGTATCAGCCGATCGCGCAATTGACGCAATCGATCCTGGATCGCGGTAAGCACATCTACCTGTGCACGAACGGCATGTTTATCCGGCGGCGGTTGAAAGAGTTTCAGCCCAACCCGCGGCTGTTCATCAACGTCCACCTGGACGGCATGGAAGCCACGCACGACCTGTGCGTCGAGCGCGAGGGCGTCTTCAAGGAAGCCGTCGAAGGCATCAAAATCGCCAAGGCGGCCGGCTTCAAGGTCTGCACCAATACGACGATTTACAAGGAAACAGACATGGCCGAGATCCGCGCCCTATTCCAGTTCCTTGAGACGCTTGGCGTGGACGGCCACATGGTGTCGCCGGCCTATGGCTATTCGGCGGTGAACGACCGCGAGATTTTCATGACACGCGATGACGTGATTGAGAAGTTCCGGGACGCGTCGGAATTGTGGGAGCGGTTCCCGATCAATAATTCACCGATCTACCTGGACTTCCTGAAAGGCGAGCGCGACCTGCCCTGCACCGCCTGGGGCAACCCGACCTACAACACGTCGGGCTGGAAGGGCCCATGCTATCTGATCACCGACGGCCACTATAAAACGTTTGAGGAGTTCATGACGCGCACGCCCTGGGAGAGCTACGGCGCGGGCAACGATCCACGTTGCGAGCACTGCATGACGCATTGCGGCTACGAGCCGTCGGCGGCGCTGGGCATCAATTCGAAGAGCGGCGACAGCATGAAGTTGTTGAAGTGGGCGCTGAAGTAGAGTTTGAGCCGAATCCGGGGAGGTACGCCCGGTGAGGCCCGCGCTGGTGACCGGGGCGTCGGGTTTCCTGGGCTGGCACGTGGCGCGTGTGCTCATCGAGCGCGGCTACCGGGTCCGGGGGCTGGCGCGGCGTGCCGGGTCGATCACAGATCCGGAGATCGAGGAGATCTCAGGCGACCTGCGAGACCCGGATTCGCTGCGGCGGGCGGTGGCGGGCTGCGAGCTGGTGTTTCATGTGGCGGCCGATTACCGGCTCTGGGCCAAGGACCCAAGCGAACTCTACCGGTCCAATGTGGACGGGACGAGGAACCTGCTTGCCGTATGTGAGAACGCGGGAGTGGATAGAATCGTCTATACAAGCACGGTTGGATGTATTGGGCTGGTCAAAGGTTCGCTTGGAGACGAGTCAACGCCGGTCCGATTGGAAGATATGACGGGGAGTTACAAGCGGTCGAAGTTCCTCGCCGAGCGCGAGGCGCTCGGTTTCGCATCGCGAGGCTTGCCTGTCGTCATCGTGAATCCCACCGCGCCCGTGGGCTCGCATGACGTGAAGCCGACGCCGACTGGGCAGACGATTCTCGATTTCATCCGCGGCCGTATGCCGGCTTACCTCGACACGGGCCTGAACTTGGTGGATGCGCGCGAGACGGCCGAGGGCCACTGGCTGGCTTGCGAAAAGGGCAAGCCGGGCGAGCGCTACATTCTAGGCAGCGAGAATCTGACGCTCTGCGAGATCTTTCATAAGCTCTCGTCGATCACAGGCAGGCCGGCGCCGAAGATGCGGATTCCTTGGGTGGTGGCATTCGGCGCGGGCGTGGTGTCAACGGCTCTCGCCAACGTGACCGGCAAGCCGCCGCGGGCGCCGCTGGACGCGGTGCGGATGGCGCGCAAGCGGATGTTTGTTTCGACGGAAAAGGCGCGGAGGGAGTTGGGTTTCAATCCGTCCCCTGCCGAGAATGGCCTGCGCCACGCCGTCGAGTGGTTTGAGGCGAATGGCTATGAGTAATCAGCCGATTGCCGTGATTGCGGCGATGAGCCGGGAGTTTTCGGGACTTTTGGCCCATGCCACGACCGTTGAGGCGGTGCGGACGCGGGCAGCGTACGCCTGCAGGGTGAGCATCGGCGGCCGTGAGTGGCTGCTGGTGGCCGATGGTCCCGGACCGATGCGCGCCGCGGCTGCCGCCAAGGTGGCGCTTGGGTTGGGCAAGCCGGGGGCTATGGTCTCGACCGGGTATTGCGGGGCTCTGGACCCGGCTTTGAACGCCGGCGACATCTTCCAGGCCGACACGATCATCGGCGAAGCAGATGAGCGCTGGAGCACTTGCCGGGCTGAGGCGGATTGCGCCACGGCCGAGTCAGGCGCGCTGCTTTCGAGGGACCGGGTGGTTGTCACGGCCAAGGAGAAGCAAGCGCTGCACAGTTCGCTGGGTGCAAGGGCCGTCGAGATGGAAGCCTCGGCGGTGGCCAAGTCGGCGGGCGATGCCGGCATTCGGTTCTATTGCATCCGCGTGGTGAGCGATTCCGCGCACGACACGCTTCCCATTGATTTCAACCTTTACCGCACGCCATCGGGGCGATTCAGCCAGGGCCGGATTCTGGGCGCGGCGCTGGCACGCCCGTCTTCGTTCCGTGGACTGATCAAGCTCAACGCCGACAGCAAACGGGCATCTCGTATTTTGGGAGACTACCTTGTCCACTGTGAGTTCTGAACCCATACCGTCCGCCATGAGGGCCGCCGTCTATACCGGCAACGGCCGTCTTGAAGTGCAGCAGATTCCGGTGCCCGAGATCGGGCCGGGCGAACTGCTGGTGAAGGTTCATGCTTGCGGGATCTGCCACACGGATCTAAAAAAGGTGGAGCATGACCTGTTGCCGCCGCCGCGGGTGTACGGCCACGAAACGGCAGGCGAGGTGGTGAAGGTGGGGGCGGGAGTGGAGAAGTTCAAGGTGGGCGACCGTGTGGTAGCGTTCCATCACATCCCGTGCCGGAACTGTTTCTATTGCGACAGGAAGCTGTATGCGCAGTGCGCGGGGTATAAAAAAGTTGGCATTACGGCCGGCTTCGAGCCAGCCGGCGGAGGGTTCTCCCAGTACATCCGGATTATGGACTGGATTGTGCGCGATGGCGTGCTGTTGATCCCGGATGGAGTTTCCTATGAAGTGGCCAGTTTTGTCGAGCCGGTGAATACCTGCCATAAAGCGGTGGTGGAGATGGACCCGCAACCCGGCGACACGGTGCTGATCCAGGGCCAGGGTCCGATCGGGCTGATCTTCACGATGCTGGTGAAGCGGTCTGGCGCACGGATCATCGCCACCGACACGATGGAAGAGCGGCTGGCGCTGGCGCGCAGGTTTGGCGCCACCGAGGCCGTGGACCCCAGGACGACGGATGTGGTGGCGCTGGTGAAGCCGATGACCGAAGGGCGGGGCGTGGATCAGGTGTTCGTCGCGGCGTCGGCGCCTGGCATCGTCGAGGAGGCGTTGAGGGCGTCGAGGCCGGGGGCGAAGATTTTGCTTTTCGCTCAAACATCGGATACAGAAAGGATCGAATTGTCGGGAGCGGGCATCTGCAAGGATGAACGTTCGCTGATCGGAGTTTATTCGGCTTCGGTTGATTTGCAGGCCGAGTCGGCCCGGCTGGTTCTTGAAGGAGAATTGCCCGTTGCGGATCTGGTGAGCCACTCTCTCGGCCTTGATAAGATTAATGAAGGCATTCGCATGGCATTGCATCCGGATGGCAAATCGCTGAAGATTATGGTTCAGCCACAGAGGACGTCTTAAGTGAACACCGAAATGCTGGCCGCGGTGCTCTACGGGAAGGAACAGGTCCGCGTAGAGAGAGTAGCTATTCCAAAGCTGGATCCGGGGGATGTACTGGTGCGTGTGCGCACGGCTCTGACGTGCGGCACGGATGTCAAGGTATTCCGGCGCGGCTATCACGCCAGGATGATTGTGCCTCCGGCGCTGTACGGGCATGAGTTCGCGGGCGACATCGTCGCCGTGGGCGACCATGTGGACAACTTCCGGGTGGGGCAGCGGGTGGTGGCGGCCAATTCGGCGCCCTGCCTGAACTGCTTCTACTGCCGGCGCGGCTCGGAGAACCTGTGCGAGGACCTGTTGTTCAACAACGGGGCCTACGCCGAGTACCTGAGGGTTCCAGCGCGCATCGTCCAAAGAAACCTCTACGAGATCCCGCCTCACCTGGGCTACCATGACGCCGCACTGGTTGAACCGCTGGCCTGTGTCCTGAAGGGTTTGGAGGATTCCAAACCGAAGCCGGGCGACAACCTGGTGGTGATCGGACAAGGGCCGATCGGCATGATGTTTGTCAGGCTGGCGAAGGTGTATGGCTGCCGGGTGATCGCGCTCGGCCGCCGGACCTCGCAACTGGACCGCGCCCTACGCATGGGCGCCGACGACGCGTTGATCAACACCAACGACGACGAAGTGGTGCGCCAGATCCGGAAACTGACAAGCGGGCACGGCGCCGACATTGTGATCGAAGCGGTCGGCAATCCCGAGACCTGGGAACTGTCGGTGAAACTGCTGCGCCGCGGCGGCGTGGTGAACTTCTTCGGCGGCTGCCCCAACGACACGCGGGTGAACCTGGAAACGTCGCTGCTGCACTACTCCGAACTGACTTGCCTGGCGAGCTTCCACCACACGCCGGCCTACATCCGCAAGGCGTTGGACGTCGTTTCGCACCGGCACATAACGGCCGACGATTTCATCAATCGTGAAGAGCCGCTCGAGAATTTGCTGGACGTCATGCGCCACTTGATGAGCCATAACGGCCACATGAAGACGGCCATCATCCCCTAGCCGCGGGCGCATCCGGTGTTCCGTCAGCCAATCGATTTCCTTGCCGATCCCCAGTTCATGCAGCGGACCTGGTCCGTCGATGAATCTCTGGAGTACACACGCTGGTTGGCAACCCACCATTACGAGAACTTCCACGTCGTCAGCCTGTTCCTGCCCAAGGCGCTGCACCAGGACTTCTTCAACGTGTATTCGTATTGCCGGTGGTCTGACGATCTGGGCGACGAGACCGGTTCGGCCGAGACATCCCTGAAACTGCTCGAATGGTGGCGTGGACTGCTGCAGTCAATGTATGCGGGCCACGCTCCATCGCATCCGGTCTTCGTGGCGCTGGCGCGGACGGTGGAACGGCACAGGATTCCAGTCGAGCCGTTCGACAACCTGCTGGACGCGTTCATCCAGGACCAGACCCAGACCCGCTATCAGAATTGGGACGAGGTGATGGCCTATTGCGTCAATTCTGCCAATCCTGTGGGCCGGCTGGTGCTGATGCTCGGCGGCTACCGCGACGAGGAACGGTTCCGGCTCTCGGACGCCACCTGCTCGGCGCTGCAGCTTGCCAATTTCTGGCAGGACGTCTCGGTGGACTTGTTGAAGGACCGCGTCTACCTGCCGCTCGATTTGTTCGAAAAGCACGGATACTCGGTCCCGCAGCTCTACCGGCGCGAGTCCGCGCCACAGTTCGCCGCGCTGATGAAGGAGGCCGTGGATTATACACAGAAGCTGTTTGAGGCCGGGCTGCCGCTGGTGAAGATGCTCGACAAACGGCTGGCTCTCGACGTTGACCTGTTCTCGCGTGGCGGCATGAGGGTGCTCGCCAAGATCCGGCGGCAGCGCTACGATGTGCTGTCGAAACGGCCATCAATTTCAAAGACAGAACGGGCACTGCTGCTGGTCCGCAGCCTGGCCCGGATCACGCTTGCGGCATGACGACGATCGGCGACTCTTACGAACACTGCGTCGCGGTTGCCCGCGCCAGGGCGAAGAATTTCTACTGGTCGTTCGTGCTCCTGCCGCGCGAGAAGCGCCGGGCGATGTGCGCGGTCTATGCCTTCATGCGTGAGTGCGACGACCTGTCCGACGGTCCGCGAGCCTCGGCCGAGGCGATGGCTGCCTGGCGCGCCGACCTCGACCGCACGCTCGGCGGCGATCCCGCCGTGCACCCGATTTGGCCCGCGCTGCACGATGCCGTGGAACGCTTCCGCATCCCTCACCACTACCTGCACGAGATGATCGACGGCGTCCAGAGCGACCTTGCGGCTCACGTCTTCGAGACCTTCGACGAACTCTACCGATACTGCTATCTGGTGGCGTCAGTCGTCGGCCTGACCATCATCCACATCTTCGAGTTCGACGACCCCTCGGCGCCGGCGCTGGCCGAGAGATGCGGCATCGCTTTTCAGTTGACCAACATCATCCGCGACGCCGGCGAGGATCAGTCGATGGGCCGCGTCTATCTTCCCCAGGATGATCTGCGGCGGTTTGGCGTCACTCGATTGGACCAGGATAGCCCCGAGTTGCGGCGTCTGCTGGCCCATTACGGCGAACGCGCCCGGGCCTATTACGACGAGTCCCGGCCACTGGTTCGCATGATGCACAGCGACTCGCGGGCATCGCTGTGGGCGCTGATCGAGATCTACAGCCGGCTGCTGCGGCGGATCGAGAAATCGGGCTACGATGTGCTGTCGCGGCGCATCCGGCTGTCGAACTGGGAGAAAGCCCGCATTCTGATCGAAAGCCGTTTCCGCGCCTGAGTTACCCTCCGGACCCGGTTTCCGCGATAAACTGAGTTCTTCTCACTGTTATGTCACTGGTGATCGAGACCCGAAACGTCGGCGATGTGGCCGTCCTCATGCTCGCAGGCGACCTGCGGCTGGGCGAGACGTCCACCAGCTTCCGCAACGCCATGCGGGAGTTGATCCAGGGCGGCGCGAAGAAGATCTGCGTCGACCTCGCGGGCGTCGAGCACCTGGATTCGTCCGGCATCGGCGAGATCGTCGGCGCGCACTCGCTGGCCTTCTCCACCGGGGCGAAGATCAAGCTGATCCGCCCGACCGAGAAGATCATGAAGCTTCTCCACCTCACCCGCCTTTCCACCGTTTTCAAAGTCCACACCACCGAAGAGGAAGCGCTCGCCGCTTTCTAGCCCGCAAAGGAGTCCCATGCGCAAACTCGCCCTGCTCTTTCTGATGGGAGCCATACTGCTCGCCCAGACGGCCGAAGACTTCGCCGGATTCCGGCTGCGCGCTGTCGGTCCAGCGCTGATGTCCGGACGCATTGTCGACATCGTCGTCGATCCGGCGCACAAGGCCACCTGGTATGTCGCAGTGGCTTCGGGCGGGGTCTGGAAGACGACCAACGCTGGCACGACCTGGACGCCCGTGTTCCAGAACGAGGGCTCCTATTCGGTGGGCGCGCTGGCGATGGATCCGAAGAATCCAAACACGATCTGGGTGGGTTCCGGCGAATCCAACAACCAGCGCTCGGTGGGCTACGGCGATGGGGTCTACCGCTCCGACGACGGAGGCCGCACCTGGCGCAACGTGGGCCTGAAAACGTCCGAACACATCGGCCGCATCATGATCGACCCGCGCAACACAGATGTAGTCTATGTCGCCGCCTATGGTCCGCTTTGGTCGGCGGGCGGCGATCGCGGTCTTTACAAGACCGCTGACGGCGGCAAGACGTGGAAGAAGATTCTGGACATCTCGGAGAACACGGGCGTAGCCGACATCGCCATGGATCCGTTCGATTCCGACGTCATCCTGGCGTCGGCGCACCAGCGGCGGCGGCACGTTTTCACGCTCATCCATGGGGGGCCGGAGTCGGCTCTGTACAAATCGACCGATGGCGGCGCGACGTTCAAGAAGGTCCGGACCGGGCTGCCGGGCGGGGAGCTCGGCCGCATTGGGCTGTCGTTTTCGAAGGCGCAGCGCGGGCTGGTCTATGCGCGTGTCGAAGCCGCGGGCGGCGCGGGTGGCGTTTTCCGGTCGCTTGACGCCGGCGAAAGCTGGGAGCGCCGCGATACCTACGCCGGCCTGCCGATGTACTACCTGAGCGTCACGCCCGACCCCAGCGTCGCCGAGCGCGTCTACCTGCAGGATGTTTACGTCCGGGTCTCCGACGATGGCGGCAAGACGTGGCGCGTCGTAGGCGAACGCAACAAGCATGTCGACAATCATGTCTATTGGATCGACCCCGACGATTCGGACCATATCCTGGCCGGCTGCGACGGCGGGCTGTACGAGTCCTGGGATCGCGGGGCGATCTGGCGCCACATCACCAACCTCTCAGTGACACAGTTCTACAACGTGGACGTCGACAACGCCTCGCCCATTTACAACATCTACGGCGGCACGCAGGACAACTCGACGCTCGGCGGCCCGTCGCGCATGATGCGGCTGCAAGGCGCGTCGAACGCCGACTGGTTCATCGTCACCGGCGGCGACGGCTTTGTCTCCCGCATCGACCCAACGAATCCGGATATCGTCTACGCCGAATCGCAATACGGCGGCCTGGTCCGGTTGAACCGCCGCACGAGCGAGCGGACCTCGATCAAGCCGGTCGAGGGCAAGGGGGAAGCGGCTCTGCGGTTCAATTGGGAATCGCCCTACATCATTTCGCCGCATAGCCCGTCGAGGCTGTATTTCGGCGCCAACAGGCTGTTCCGGTCCGACGACCGCGGCAGTTCCTGGACCGCGGTGTCGGGCGACCTCACGCGCAATGTCAACCGCGACCTGCTGCCCGTCATGGGCAAGATCTGGCCGCCCGAGGCGCTGCTGAAACACGCTTCGACTTCGACTTTCGGCAACCTCACGGCGGTGAGCGAATCGCCCAAACTCGAAGGGCTGATCTATACGGGCTCGGACGACGGGCTGATCAGCGTGTCGGAAAACGGCGGCAAGACGTGGCGCAAAGTCGAGAAGATCGACGGTCTGCCGGACCTGTCGCCGATCGGCGTTTTCGTCCAGCGCATCGCTGCGTCCAGGCGTGATGCGAACGTGGTCTACGCGCTGTTTGAGAACCACAAGAACGGCGACTACAAGCCCTATGTGTTTCGCTCGGCCGACCGCGGCAAGACCTGGACATCGATCTCCGGCGACCTGCCGGCAAACGGCCCGGCACTCGGTTTCGCCGAGGACCATGTGAATCCGAACCTGCTGTTCGTGGGCACCGAATTCGGATTGTTTGTCACCACCGACGGCGGCAGGAAATGGGTGCGGCTCAAGAACAATCTGCCGGTGATTCCGGTGCGCGATCTGGCCATCCAGGCGCGCGAGAACGATCTGGTGCTGGCAACCTTCGGCCGCGGCTTCTATGTCCTGGACGATTACACGCCCCTGCGCCTGTTCACGCCGGAGGTGTCGAAGAAGGATGCGCACGTCTTCCCGGTGAAGAAGGCGGCCATCTTCTATCCCGACTCGGGGCGCTCCCGCGGCTCGCAGGGCGAGCAGTACTGGATGGGCGAGAACCCGCCGTATGGCGCGGCCATCACTTATTGGCTAAAGGACGGATTGAAGTCGAAGCGGCAGATCCGTCAGGACGCCTCGAAACAGGCAGAGAAAGACAAGAAGCAGACCGGCTATCCGTCGCCCGCCGATTTGACAGCGGAAGCCGACGAGGAAGCGCCGCAGATCCTGTTGACCATCAGCGACGCATCGGGCAAGGTGGTCAAACGTCTCACTGGCCACACCGGCAAGGGCATCCATCGCATCCACTGGAACCTGCGCGGCCCGGCCGTATCGGCAGGAGAGGGCGGCGGCAGGCGTTCTTCCGACGACGATGCATCGGCCGCGGCATTCGGGGCTGGCGGTGCGTTCGTCAATCCAGGCGTCTACAAGGTGACGCTGGCCAGGCGTTTGAGCGGCGTGATCACGCCGTTGCCCGGCGAGCAGAGCTTCACCGTCGAGATGGATCCGGCGGCGCAAATCACAGAAGCCGACCGCAAAGCCGCGGCCGATTTCCAGGTTCGCGCGCTCAGGATGCAGCGGGCGCTGGCCGGGGCCATGGAGCAGGCCAACGGGGCCAGGACGAGGATCGACGCCATCAAGCGCGCGCTCGTCGATTCACCCGCGGATGCGAAGTTCATGGAACAGGCGTCGAGCATGTCAACGCGCCTGACCGCGATCCTACGGGCCATGCGCGGCGACGAAACGCGGCGCGGGCTTGAATCGGGTTCGGCGTCGTCGATCTCGTCGCGCATCAGTTCCGCCGGCTACGGGTCGCGTTCCGCGCTGGGCCGTCCGACCGGGACGATGGAGTCCAATCTGCGCATCGCCGGCGAGGAGTTTGCCGTCGAACAGCCGAAGTTGAAGGCCCTGTTAGACGAACTCAAGAAGTTCGAACAGGCCATTGACGCCGCCGGCGTACCCTGGACCACGGGCCGAACGCCCGAGCCGAAGTAGACGCCGGCACCCGGAGAATCCAATGCGGCTCTCGCTGGACCGGGGGAGCCGGTTTCAGGGCAATGAGAAGGCGAAGGCCAACCCGGCTTGCGGACGCCGTTCGACCCCGGATGCCGAGAATCCGGTGACAGATTCTTGTATACCTCAGCGGCGGACGGGGCGTCTCGTCTACCATAGTAGATGGTACGAATCCCGTCTGGACGTTCGCCCACCCGCGGGGGGGCGGTTCGCGCGAATTCCGGGCCATACACATCGTGAAAGGAAGCCTACCGGAGTGCTTCGAAATTGTTACCACGCGGGCGGGCTCATCGTGCTCGCCGCGGCCATCCTGTTCCCTGCCCAGGCTCAAGAGAAACAACAGGCCTTCCACCGGAAATTCGAAGTGGGCTTCCGCGTCGGTTACATGCCGCTAAAGCTGATGAGGAAGTCCGACGCAACGACCTCATATACGAGCTTCGTCCCGCCGCTTGAGGTGAAGGCGCGCTCGTTTCCGCAGGAACGTCCAGTGACGGGCGGCGGGTCGCTCGTCTACCGATTCAACGACAAATGGGGCGCGGGCGTGGACGCCCTGTACCGCAAGGTGGGTTACGACGAACTGGTCATAACCCAGACCATCGTCGAATCGGGCCAGACTGCGGTGCCATACGGCTATACGAGCGAACGGACGCGAGCTGCATTCTGGGACGTCCCGGTTCTGCTGCGCTACACCAAATATCAGCAGCGCGGAATCCGGCCGCGCGTGACGGGGATGATCGGCCCATCGATGCGCTTCGTCAAGGGCATCGACAGCTATCGGGAGTTCGTCAACAAGAACGCCAACGTCACCCAGACCAGCACGCCCATCACGCCGGCATCGAAGATGACGCCCGGCGCGACGGCGGGCCTTGGCATCTCGTGGCAGGACGAAATCGGCGTGAAGTTCTCGGTCGAGGGGCGCTACACGCGCTGGCAGAAGGACGCATTCCGCAACGGCCCGACGGTTTCCACCAGGAACACGGTGGAAGTGCTTGTGGGCTTCTCTTTCTAGGGCGTCGGAGCAAGTCAAACAATGCGAATGAAGATCGTTACAATCGGGCTTTTCTTGGTTTTCCGCGCTGCTGCTTACGGGCAGGAATCGGCTTCGCTTTCCGGCGGCGTGATCGATGCCGAACTCTCTCTGGTCGGCGAGGCAAAGGTGACGCTATCTGACCTGAAGCGCGACACCAAGCTCCAGACCGTGACCAACAACAACGGCATTTACGTTTTCGAGGGGCTGCAGCCGGGCGAGTTTCTGCTGGAAGTGGAAAAGGACGGGTTCAAGAAACTGCGGGTGGAGCGCCTACGGCTGGCATCGCGGGACCGGGTATCGCTGACATTGAAGCTCGAAGCCGCCGGCGAGGGCAGTACGGCGGTCACGCTCAGCGGCGATGTCGAGGCCGTGTCGGTGGACCTTTCTTCGGGCCTGGCTCTGGATCGCGAGTATGTTGAAAACCTGCCTGTCAACGGCCGCAACATCCAGACGCTGCTGCTGTTCATGCCTGGTGTGGTGAATCCCGCCGGCGGCATTGGCGGCGTGGACGATCTGAATGTGAACGGTCTTCGCGCCAGCACCAACTACTACATGGTGGACGGCGTCAATGCCAACCGCGGCGC
>JACZJQ010000086.1 GCA_014860455.1 Bryobacteraceae bacterium
CGCCGCGGTGCGCGTGGCTCCGTGGACGTGGAGGCCAGCCGATAGACTGAAGAAGAGGATTGGGAGGAGGACGTTAGAGAGTGTTTTCATTGGACAGCATTCCATCTGCCTACAAGGGTGATCGTTCGTCTTTGGAACTCTATTGATAGGTGGAAGGGCTAATTTCTGGATCAAACTGTACTGAGGCCTCGAACAGCAGATTTCGAATCATTCCTTAGTGCTCTATGAGAACGGTGGTTTGGAGACAAATCCAGTCTCACGCCACCAACTCGAGAAACTCGCAATTCTAGCACCACTCGGCCACTCTTCCCAGCGTCCTTTGTTTTCTGTGAGATGCAGATATGCTGCATAGATCCGCGCCCCACGCCAAAGTGTAAAAATTACTGCCCTCAGGTAAATTTTTCCATAGATGGACTCCAGCTATCGAGATTACAAGCTCTTCATATAGTAAGCCTGGCGAGGGGCGTCGAACCCACAAAGATCAAGGCTCGAACCACTGAGATCGCCCGTTCCGGCGTGTACCCGTCAGCCGGCTGCCAGTGATCAGTCGGTAAGAGATTTCAGAGTCGATCCGGGTGCGTTAGGCGACCGGTTGGAGTGGCCCCACGCACTTAGACAGGTGAATTGGGGACAGCTCCCCGTTCGCTGAGAGTTGGTTGTCCCGCTGGCGGGGCCCACTTATCCTATCAACGACAGGTGAAGCGGAGACGGCTCGATCGAAGCGCTGCACATGGGCTGGTGAACGAGTCATCGTCTCTGGCGAACTCTTGCTCGCGCTTTGCGGCCAATGCGTCATGACTGCGGCTGGCGGCGTTGACGCGGAATGCGCGCCCGGGCCTGATGCGCGTGGCCCTCAAGGACAGGTCCCAGCGGGCACGGCACAATTGGCTTCGCCTGAATTTCTACTTCCTGCCGGGCAAGCTGATCCACCGTGCGCACATCGTCATGGTCAGAGTCCGGCGGAAGGCGGTAGAAGTGGCCTAGTGGGCCGAAGCTTCGGCGCTGCCGGCCCGCACGGCGTCACTTTTACCGTCCAGTTCGTTGACGAATCAATAGATGCCGGATATCCGGCGCCACCGGAGTGTGCATCAACCAAGAGGATTGGTTCAAGGTGCCGCGCTGCCGCACTACGACCGGATTCCGGCTTTTCTGAACTCAGCCGTCTGACCGTTTTCGATGAGCAAACCACTCTCAGCCGCTCGCCCTAACTGCGTTGCCCTGCCCTACGGACCAATCGCGATTCTGACGGGCGGATTCGATAAACCGTACGCCTACGGCATTGCCATGGCACTGGTTGCCCAAGGCCTCGATGTCGAGGTCATCGGGAGTGACGAAATCGACAGCCCGGAGCTGCACTCCACTCACGGCTTGCGATTCCTGAATCTGCACGGAGAATGGGGCTCCAGCGTCAGTAGGCCACGCAAACTGTGGCGAGTCGCTGTCTTCTACGCGAGGTTGATCAAATACGCCGCGTTGGGCCGGACCAAGATCTTTCACATTCTGTGGAACAATAAGATCCCCCTATTCGACAGAACGCTGCTGATGCTCATCTATAGAGCCTTCGGTAAGAGTGTGGTGTTGACTGCGCACAACGTCAACGCTGGTGAGCGAGATGGTACTGACTCCCTTTTGAACCGGCTAAGCCTCAAATCGCAGTACCGGCTTGTCGACCATGTCTTCGTCCATACGAATAAGATGAAGCAGCAACTGACGGCGGAATACGGGGTGAAGCCGGAATCGGTGACGGTCATTCCTTTCGGGATCAACAACGCCGTACCACACACGGGCTTGGGCACCGCGGAAGCAAGGTGCCGTCTCGGGATTGCGGAGAACGAGAAGACCATTTTGTTCTTTGGCAACATCCGCGTATACAAGGGGCTGCATCTCTTGGTAGAAGCTTTCGAGTTACTCGTTGGCGCCGACAGTGGACCCCACCGGCTCATCATTGCCGGCTCGAAGCCGAATGCGGAAGGTGAGCAGTATTGGAAGGACATTCAACGCCGGATCGAATGCAGCGGCCTGGGTGCTAAGATCGTGCAGAAGATCCAATACATTCCAGACGATGAAACGGAGATCTACTTCAAGGCTGCTGATGTGGCAGTACTACCATATACATACATATCGCAGAGCGGCGTTTTATCACTTTCATACAGTTTTGGACTTCCCGTAATCGTTACGAATGTCGGATCATTTAAAGAAGAGGTTGTGGAGGGAAAAACAGGTTTCATCTGCAGTGCCGGTAGCGCGGCTGAAGTGGCGCGGGCTATACAAATATACTTTGAAAGTGATTTATATAACTATCTGGATGACAAAAGAGAGGAGATTCGGAGTTACGCTACGGAACGCTTCTCGTGGCATGTTGTCGGCGAGAGAACGCGCGAAGTCTACGCGCGAACACTATCAGGGGAGCCGCAATGAGACCTGTGGTTTCCATACTGATTCCGGAGTGCGGCGCCGAATGGGTTTAGCGATGAATTCCGTCGATGCGATTGTGCCATGGTAACAGTGCGGATGTTCCTTGCACGGATAGGGGGCCCGCGTGAAGCCTACGCACGGTCCCTGGCAAAGCGAACCGCACTCTCGCCACCGTTGCCTGGGGAGCATCGAGATAGATACCGCCGATTATCCAGGTGGCGGTCCGCAGAACCGGCAACCGGGAAGTTGCTCGATCAATGTTGCCCCAATCGTGCCCGGCGGAAGGGGAAGAGCGGCTCCTCTCTATTGCCAGAAACCCGTAAGCGGCTATGGGAGAGAACCCATAGCCAAATCAGGGCCGCCGTATGTCGGTCTACCTGCTCGCAGCCATCGCCAGGTAGGACCTGATGCTGAATGCCAGCCTTTACCCACTCTGAGAGGTCGCCAGCGTGACGTTATTCGAGCGAGTGCCCATTTAGGGGGACATGATGTTTCAAGGACCCCAAGAAACTTCTAACGTGTTTTCTAACCAGCTGAGCATGTTCGACTTATGGCCGGACAGCACAGAATGAACCTGAGCAAGCATTCAAGTCCAACGCCGGGCGGCCCAGCTGACCTTGTCCAGAAGGGACTTGCAGAGCGGCGGAATAGCAATCATTGTGTTGTGTTACTTGTTGGCCGGACTAGGCCCTACCAGGTATCATTAGAACTCCTCAGACAGAGTTCCAAAGACGAACGATCACCCTTGTAGGCAGATGGAATGCTGTCCAATGAAAACACTCTCTAACGTCCTCCTCCCAATCCTCTTCTTCAGTCTATCGGCTGGCCTCCACGTCCACGGAGCCACGCGCACCGCGGCG
>JACZJQ010000087.1 GCA_014860455.1 Bryobacteraceae bacterium
GGCTGGCAGCGCTCGATCACACCCTTGAAGTAGTCGTCGAGGAGCAGGTGGTGCAGGTCGGGGTCGCGCTCGTAGGCGTCCCTAATCTTCCCGAGGAAGGCGCTGCGGATGATGCAGCCGCCGCGCCACATCAGCGCGATCCCGCCGTAGTTGAGGTTCCAGCCGTACTCCTTGGCGGCCTCGCGCATGAGCATGTACCCCTGCGCATACGAGACGATCTTCGAGGCGAGCAGCGCCTGGCGGATGTCCTCGACGAACGCGTCGCGGTCGCCCTCGAAATCGGCCTCAGGCCCGCCGATCAAGATCGACGCCGCCACCCGCTCGTCCTTCATCGCCGAAAGGCTGCGCGCGTACACGGCCTCGACGATCAGGGTGACCGGTACGCCGAGATCGAGCGAGCTGACCCCGGTCCACTTGCCGGTGCCCTTCTGGCCGGCGGTGTCGAGGATGAAGTCGACGACGGCTTCGCCCTTCTCGTCGCGGTAGCCGAGGATGTCGCGGGTGATTTCGATCAGGTAGCTGTCGAGCTCGCCCCTATTCCATTCGGTGAGGACCTGGTGCATCTCGTCGTTCGACATGCCGAGGCCTTCCTTCATCAACTGGTAGGCTTCGCAGATGAGCTGCATGTCGCCGTATTCGATGCCGTTGTGGGTCATCTTGACGTAGTGGCCGGCGCCGTCCTCGCCGATCCAGTCGCAGCAAGGCTCGCCGGCCGGGGTTTTGGCGCAGATGGCCTGGAAGATGTCCTTCACCAGGGGCCAGGCTTCGGAGCTGCCGCCGGGCATGATGGAGGGGCCGAAACGGGCGCCTTCCTCGCCGCCGGAGACGCCGGTGCCGATGTAGAGCAGGCCCTTCTCCTTGAGGTATTTGGTGCGGCGGATGGTGTCGGGGAAGTGGGAATTGCCGCCGTCGATGATGAGGTCGCCGGGTTCGAGGTAGGGCAGGAGGGTTTCGATGAAATCGTCGACAGCCTTGCCGGCCTTGACCATCAGCATGATCTTGCGCGGGCGTTTGAGCAGGCCGATCATCTCTTCGATCGAGTGTGCGCCGATAATAGTGTCACGGCCCTTGGCGGCGTCGTTGAGAAAATCGTCCACCTTGGAGGTGGTGCGGTTGTACGCCACCACGGTGTAGCCGTGGTCGTTCATGTTGAGAACGAGATTCTGGCCCATGACCGCGAGGCCAATAAGGGCGATGTCAGCCTTTGGTTCCATCTATGTGCTCCTGTCGGGTAGTGAAGAAAACTGGCCGGGCGAAGATGCCGGCCCGGGAGGCGCCTTTGGTTACGTCCCGGCCCATCCGCGAGGGGTATCCGGCAACGGCGCTCGAGCGGGACGACGCGCTCAACGCAATCCGTATATAAGATGCCAAGCTCCCTTATATCATACGATAGACTGCCTGCATCGACGTGAAACGTGTCAGTACAGAATCCCATTGAACCCGGTTCGCCGCCGGCGTTGATCGAAGCCGCCATCTTCCGCCATGCGATGGCCGCCGATGGTGCGCGGCTGGGCGCGGCCGTTTCGGGCGGCGCGGATTCGGTTTGTCTGCTTGTGTCGCTGGCCCGGTTGGCGCCGGAACACGGCTGGAGTTTGACGGTGCTGCACTTAAACCATGGCGTCAGGGGCGCAGAGGCCGACGCCGACACGGCCTGGGTGGAGGAACTCTGCGCCAGGCTGGGACTGGCCTGCCATTGCGCGAGGCAGTTGATCGAGCCGGGCGCGGATTGGGAGAACCGGGCGCGGCAGGCGCGGCTGCGGTTCTTTCGCGAGCAAATGAAACAGTTCTCGCTGGACCGGGTGGCGACGGGCCATACGTTGGACGACCAGGCCGAGACGGTCCTGTTGCGCCTGTTGCGCGGCGCCGGGCCAGAAGGATTGAGTTCCATCCTGCCGGTGACCAGGGAAGGGCTGATCCGGCCGATGCTGGGCGTGACGCACGTCCAGGCCCGGGACTGGCTCGCCGCGCAGGGGTTGAGCTGGCGGGAGGATGCGTCGAACCAGCATGTACATCACACCCGGAACTGGCTGCGGCACGAGGTGATGCCGTTGCTGGCGGGGCGGTTTCCTGCGGCAGGCGAGGCGCTGGCCCGTCACGCGGCTGCGGCATTCGAGGACCGGATGTTCTGGGCGAGCGCGGTGGAACGGGCGGTCGAGAATCTGTTCCAGACGACCGGCGGCGCGCTGGTGGCGGGACTCGATGGGATTCGATCCGTCGCCCGGCCGCTGCGGCAGCGCGTCTTGCGGGCGGCGCTGGGCAGGTACGCGAAAAAGATGGTGGACGCGGCGCAACTGGACGCGGTGCTGGATCTGGTGGAAGGGAGGCGGAGCGCGGGGCGAATTCGTTTGGCAGGTGTGGAGGCGTGGTTGTCGATGCGGAAGGTGCGGATCGGGCGGCCAGTGGCGCACCGCTTCATCGAGCCGGTGGAAGTTCCCGCGGCCGGAACCTATCCGATGGCGTGGCGGGGAACGAGCCTGTGGGTTTCGCGGCTGGAGGCCCCGCCGGCGACGCTGCGCGGCTGGCAACCGGGGGACCGGGCGGGTTGGGGAAAGCCGGGCCGGAGCCTGAAGGAAGAGTTCCAGCGGGCGCGGATTCCGGCCTGGGAGCGCGCGGGATGGCCGGTGCTGGCCGTTGAGCGACAAGTGATCTGGGCCGGGGCTCTGGGTTCGGCCCAGGAGGTGGAGGCCACGGAACTGGTATCCTCGCCGGAATGGGGACCGGGTTCCCCTATATAATGTAGGCAGGCAAGATGGATAACCCTTCACGCCCGTCGCGCCGATGAGAGATGTGATGGGCGGGGGTGAATCAATTGGGCGCATTTGCGCGTCTGATGAGGTAGCGGGTAACCGAACAACCGGCGGCCGACGGGCCTACGCGCGGGAGAGGGAATGAATTCAAACGTAAAAACTGCGATCTTCTGGGTGGTCCTCGCGTGTCTTGGCATCATCCTCTGGTCGGTTGTCAGGACCAATGCCGGGCGGCAGGACCAGGAGCTCAGCTTTAGCCGGTTTATGGATCAGGTGGAGGCTGGCCGTGTCCGCGAGGTCACGCTCACAGGCATGGAGGCGAAGGGCAAGTACAAGGACGACAACACGACAGAGTTGCGCTCCACCGTACCGCCGGCCTATCAGGACCTGTACAAGATCCTGCGCGAGAAGGGCGTCAACGTCACGGTGAAGTCGGCCGAGACGAGCAACTGGATGGCGATCCTGATCAACATCGTGCCGTTCGTGCTGTTGATCGCATTCTGGATTTTCATGATGCGGCAGATGCAGAGCGGCGGCAACAAAGCGATGAGCTTCGGCAAGAGCCGCGCCCGGATGCACAGTTCTCAGCAGAAGAAGGTGACGTTCAAGGATGTCGCCGGCGTGGAAGAGGCCAAGGAAGAACTGCAGGAGATCATCGAGTTCCTGCGCGAGCCGCAGAAGTTCCAGAAGCTGGGCGGACGCATCCCCAAGGGCGTATTGCTGATCGGACCGCCCGGAACGGGCAAGACGCTGCTGGCGCGCGCGATCGCGGGCGAAGGCAACGTGCCGTTTTTCTCGATCTCGGGTTCTGATTTTGTCGAAATGTTTGTCGGCGTGGGCGCCAGCCGTGTGCGCGACCTTTTCGAGCAGGGCAAGAAGAACGCCCCGTGTATCATCTTCATCGACGAAATCGACGCCGTCGGCCGGCACCGCGGAGCGGGTCTGGGCGGCGGGCACGACGAACGCGAGCAAACGCTGAACCAGTTGCTCGTGGAAATGGACGGTTTTGAATCGAACGAAGGCGTCATCCTGGTGGCGGCCACCAACCGGCCCGACGTGCTGGATCCGGCGCTGCTGAGGCCCGGACGGTTCGACCGCCGCGTGGTGGTGAGCCTTCCGGACGTCAACGGCCGCGAGATGATCCTGAAAGTCCACACCAAGAAGACGCCTCTGGGCGACGACGTGGAACTGTCGGTGATCGCGCGCGGCACGCCGGGATTCGCCGGCGCCGATCTGGCCAATCTGGTGAACGAATCGGCGCTGCTGGCGGCGCGCCAGAACCGCAAAGTGATCACCATGGCCGACTTCGAAGTGGCCAAGGACAAAGTCCTCATGGGCGCCGAGCGGCGTTCGATGATGCTCACCGAGGACGAGAAGAGGATCACCGCCTATCACGAAGCCGGCCACGCGCTGGTGGCCGTGCTGATGCCGGATTCCGATCCGCTCCACAAGGTCAGCATCATCCCGCGCGGCCGGGCGCTGGGCATTACGATGCAGTTGCCTGAGCGCGACATCCTGAACCGGACCGAGTCGCAGCTATTCACCCGGCTTTGCGTGACCATGGCCGGACGAATCGGCGAGTTGCGTTACACCAACCAGCTTTCAACCGGCGCGCGCAACGACATCGAGCAGGCCACAGAACTGGCCCGCGCGATGGTGTGCGACTACGGCATGAGCGACCTGGGTCCGCTGAGTTTCGGCCGCAAGGATGAGCAGATCTTCCTCGGCCGCGAGATATCGCAGCATCGCGATTTCAGCGAGGCCACGGCGATCAAGATTGACGAGGCCGTGCGCAAGCTAGTACAGGGAGCGTACAAGAGGGCCGAGGAAGTGATCAACGACAATGCCTGGGCGCTCGAACAGATCGCGCAGGCGCTGTTGGGCCGTGAATCGGTGGACGGCGCCGAGGTGAAAGCCATCCTGCAAGGCAAGCCTTCGATCCAGGCCCCGGCCGGCGAAGCCGAAGCCTCACCGGATCAGAAGGTGATCCGGCCGGAGTCGGGCCCGCGCATCGCGCCGGGTCTTATTGACGGGGAGCGGCCGCAACCGGCGTGATCCCGAAGTTCAAGGTCTATCTGTTCGACGTGGACGGGACGCTGGTCGCCTCGGCCGCCGACATTACGGGCGCCGTGCGCGAGGCTCTGGCGGCGGAAGGCGTGAACGGGCTCGACCAGAAGTATCTGGAGGGCTTCATCGGCTTCCACCTGTTCGACCTGTTCCATCAGGTGCTGCCGCACTACACGCAGGAACAGAATGACGCGCTGCTGGCGAACTACCGGCGGATCTACCTTGCCCGTGAGCACTCGTCGACCCGCGTTTACGACGGCGTGCCTGAGATGCTGGCGCGAGTGGGCGGGTTGAAGTCGACCGCCACGACGAAGGGCAGCGAGACGACGCGCAACGTGCTGACGCAGTTTGGGCTGATCCAGTATTTCGACCACGTCCAGGGTACCGACGGTTTCCCGTCGAAGCCCAAGCCGGATGTGGTGCTGAAGTCGATCGAGAAGTTCGGCGTGAAGCCCGAGGAGTGCCTGCTTGTCGGGGATTCCGGTCCGGACATGGCGGCCGGGCGAGCGGCGGGCGTGAAGACGTGCGGGGTCACCTACGGCTACGGCAATCTTGAACAGATGCGGGCCGAGCAGCCGGATTACTGGATCGATCACCCGTCGCAACTCAGCTGATTCGCACGTGCGGCTACGGCGCCGAAGCGTCTAGTTCCATGCGTTCGAGCTTGCGGTAGAGCGTCTTGCGCTCGATGCCGAGGATGCGCGCGGCGCGGCTCTTGTTGCCGCCTGTTGCGGCGAGAACTTTGCGGATCTGTTCGGCTTCGGTGTCGGCGAGCGATTCGGTGACCTGCTCGCGCGGGCTGGATGAACGGACCGCCTCATAGACCGCTTCGTCCGTGATGCGGCCACCCTGGGCGAGGATGACCAGGCGTTCCATCATGTGCTGCAACTGGCGGACGTTGCCGGGCCAGGTGTGGTCACACAGCGCGCGCATGCCGGATTCAGTCAGGCGCGTATCGAGCGAGTAGCGTTCGTTGTAGCGTTTGAGGAATGCGCCGGCCAGCAGCGGCACGTCGCCTGTTCGTTCGCGCAGCGAGGGGACGTTGATGCGGACGACGTCGAGGCGGTACCAGAGATCTTCGCGGAACTTGGCTTCATCGACCATCTTGCGCAGGTTCTTGTTCGTCGCGGCGAGGATGCGCACGTCCACCTTCTTGGGCTTGTTCGAGCCGAGCGGGCGGATCTCTTTCTCCTGCAGGAAGCGCAGGAGCTTCAACTGGAAGTTGAGATCGATTTCGCCGATCTCGTCGAGGAAGACTGTGCCGAGGTGGGCGGCTTCAAAGACGCCGGTGCGGTCGCGGTCGGCGCCGGTGTAGGCTCCGCGCATGGCGCCGAACAGTTCGCTTTCGATCAACGTGGGGGCGAGCGAGGCGCAATCGACGGGAACGAAAGGCGCGCTGGAGCGCAGCGAATTCTCGTGGATCATGCGGGCGATGAGTTCCTTGCCCGTGCCGGTCTCGCCTTCGATCAGCACTAGAGCGTCGGTAGGCGCGACGCGGGAGACGGTCTTGTAGATCTCGACCATCTTGGCCGACGACCCGATCATCTCTGTGGCGAGCGGCTCTTCGGGATCGAAATCCTCGTCGTCATCGTCTGGCAGTCCGGAGATCTCCTGCTCGGCGCGGCGGAGGACGGCCAGCAGGTCGTCGAGTTCGAAGGGCTTGGCGAGGTATTCGAAGGCGCCGCCGCGGGTGGCGGCCATGACGGTCTCCATGGAGCCGCGGCCCGACATGAGGATCACTTTCACTGCCGGGTTCGAGCGGCGGGCGGCGTCAAGGACGTCGAGGCCGGTGCGCGAGTCGATATAGATGTCGCTGAGCACGATCGGGTACGACCGCGCGGCGAGACGGTCCATCGCCTCGTTGGTTGACGAGACGGCTTCGACTCCGAATCCTTCCAGGTCGAGGAACGTTGAAACGGTTGTCCGTACGCTCGGATCGTCCTCGACCAACAACACAGTGGTCATGCAACTCCCAGTCTAGCGTGGCCGCCACAGGGTGGCACGGCCAGTCTGGCGTGCCGGCCATACGGCGGCACGCCTTTAGAGGGTGGTGTCGATCGAGAAGCTCTTGACGAGCTTGTCGAGTTCGGCCTGTTCCCTTTCGATCGCAGCGTCGTCTTCGGCCAGGATCTTGATCAGCGCTTCGAGGCGCGATTCCTGTTCGTTCAGGCGCGTGGTGTAGCGGCGCAGAAGTTCCTTTTCCTCCGGGCTGCCTTTGAGCGATTTCATGTTTTCGCGAAGGCGCTGCTGGTCTTCGAAGATCTCGGTCCTTTCGTTGTCGTGCTCGTTGCGCGTCGCTTCGGCTTGGGTGACCTTGTCGCGCTGGGCGACGATCTTCGAGAGCATCTCCTGGATCTCGGGGCTGATCGATTTCTGGCGGATGAACAGGTTCAACTCGTTGCGGGAGAAACCGGACAACTGGAACGTGTTCGAGATGGGGCGCGCTTCGTCGATGGAGAGTTCGGCGGTTTGTTTGGCGGCGACAGGGATGCGGAAGCGGACCCACTGCGGCGTGGTCTCGGCCGGCGTGGGCGCGTTGCGCATGGTGTAGCCGGGGCGGACCGGATGTTCGACCAGGACGGTGCGCGCCTGACTGTCCTCGTTGCGCATCTTGTAGACCTTGCGTTCGCGCAGTTCGCTGAACTGGGTGAGGATGCCGTCGGCGATCTTGACGCGGGAGACGCGCTGGGGCTCCATGGCCTGGGTGGCGTTGACGTTGAGGGCGAGGTCGGCGGCATAGCTGACGATGCGCTTCTCGCCGGCCTGCAGGGCTTCGATGATGCCCTCTCCGGCGAAGGTCTGGTCTTCGAGGACGGCAAAGGTGCCGCCGTCGAGGGTGGAGCCGGTGGAGTTGGTCAGCCAGACCGAGCGCAGCGGGACGCCGCCTTCTCGGGCGTTCCAGAGGCTGATCTTTTCGGCGCCGATGGGCGACTGGATGATGGGGACCAGGGCCGAGCGGTTGCGCTCGATGGTGATGGGTTCCTTGAGCTTGTATTCGAAGAGTTCGCCGACGGTTTGGGCGGTGGCCGAGGGGCGGACGCTGTCCATCGCGGCTCCGATGCCGGACCCATAGCCGGTTCCGATCCCGCCTCCAGAGCCTGTACCTGTGATTGCGCCGCGGCCTGTACCAACATTCGCGCCCGTGCCGAGTCTGTTCTTGGCAACTTCCCGCATCGCCGGAGGTGGTGGTGCAGCCGCAACCATCGTCATCATGTTGCTACTGCCGACGGCAAGGACCGTGTCTGAATTCGTAGGAGTTGCCTGGTTCACTTCAATCCCGACAGCCGCACTGCGTTGAAAGCCCGACGCCTGGACCTCGTTCCGGTAAACACCGTCCGGCAGTCCAGCGATGGCATACTGGCCGTTGCTATCCGTTGTGGTTTCACCGGCGACGTTGCCGGCTGCATCGTATGTGCGCACGACTGCGCCTGGCACGGCCGCTCCGGTAGGGTCCCGCACCACGCCGGTGATCGACCCGCCTCCGGGTGTCAATGTCCGTTGATGGGTCTGTGGCGCGGAGAGGTAGCTTTCGGGCATGGCGACGACGGGTCGGCGCGAATAGTAGGGTTTCGAGAGCTCCTGGATGAAGGACTGCGGCGCGCCGGCGACCAGCGACAGGGAGACGTTTTTCCAGTCCTGACCGGAGGTATTGTCCACAATGGCCCAGCCTTGCAGCAGCGGCGCCGTGCCGGCCTTGCCGCCGAGGACGAGGCGGTAGGTCGCCTTCCAGACCGGAGTTTCGCTGATGTAGCTGACGAAGATGCGGCGCTCGCCCTGGCCTTCGGTGCGGATGGTCATGGTGCGGAGGTCGGCGGCGCGGGTGGAGGAAACGATGTCGAGGTAACGGTCCATCTGCGGGGTGAGCGACTTTTCGAGCAGGCGGAGGTTGACCGCGGGTCCGAGTTCGACGGTGCGGAGTTCGCCGGCTTCGGTGAGCAGAGAGACGAGATCGACCTCCTGCGACATGCTGTTCGTGATGCGGGTCTTGCGTTCGACGCTGAGCAGGCGGCCGGTGACGAGGCTCGTGCCGCTCTTGATTTCGACGCGCGCGCCCTTGAGGGCGAGCAGGAAGTCACGCAGGGCGGCGTCGTTGGCCTGCGGCAGCGGGAGTTCGCCCAACTGACGGCCGACGGGCGGCTGAGACGCGTAGCCGATGCCGGCGATGCGGCCGCCGTTCAAGTCGAGCACGGTGATGGTCTTGAGGACATCGTTCAACTGGCCCGAGGGGAAGCTGAGCGAGACTTCGCGGTTGCCGGTGACCGAGCCGTCGAGTTCGAAATAGCCGATGCCGTTCTTGTAGAGAACAACGCGTTTGATATCGACCTGGGCGGGCTCCTGGGCGGGCAGCGCGGCGGCGATCAGGAAAAATGCGAGGGCGGAACGGAGCATAAATAACATCCTTTGGTTACGATACTCGATCGCGGGCGCGATGGTATTCCCGGTGTACACGGACACGAGGTTTCGACGCCGCGGGGGCGGGGATTGTTCCAGCTATGTAAGTGTGCCCACAGGGAGAAGGGCGGATTGCAGCGATCGACGAAGGGGAATTGGGACCCGCTCTCTGCGTTCGCGGTTAGTCGGGTCTCTCGCTTGATCGCATGGGACCGCAGCGGGGCACCCGCTCTCTGCGTTCGCGGCCTCGGGGGAGGGGGCGGGTCAGGCGGGCAGGGTGACGGTGAAGGTGGAGCCCTGTTCGGGGGCGCTTTCGACGGTGATGGAGCCGCCGTGCAGGGTGACGATTTCCTTCACGATTGAGAGGCCGATTCCGGTTCCCTGGATGCCCGATTTCTCGGCGCGTTCGGTGCGGTAGAACTTCTGGAAGAGCCGCTTCACTTCGTCCTTCGACATGCCGATGCCCTGGTCGGCGACCGAGATCCGGACGCCGGCGCCGTCGCGGCGGGCTGAGATGCGGACCGTGCTTTCGCGGGGCGAGTATTTAATGGCGTTGGTAAGCAGGTTGTAGACGGCGTATTCGAGGAGTTCGCGATCGGCCTGGATGGTGAGATCGTCGGCGCCGGGCCAATCGATGCGGATGGCTTTTGAATCGGCCAGTCCGGAGGCGCGGGCGATGCAGGTGTCGATCAGGTCGCCGGCATCCATGGCCGCGGTGGCCATCTCCATCTGGCCGGCGTTGAGGCGTTCGACGTCGAGGAAGGTGGTGATCATGCGCGCCAGGCGCTTGGATTCGGCGTTGATCATCTGGCCGATCTGCTTGCGCTTGTCTTCGGGCAGGTTGTAGCGCGTGATGAGTTCAGAGGAACCCTGGATGGCGGTGAGCGGCGTGCGCATCTCGTGGGCGACGAAATGGAACGCCTGCTGGTAACGCGACTTGGCGCTTTCGGCTGTGGCGAGCTGGCGGCGGACGATGACAAACCGCCACGCGCCGCAGGCGATGAACGACAGAGCCGATGCCGAGGCCGGCGCGAAGGCCGGCAGGATCCAACCCTGGCGGAAGAACAGATAGGGCGTGAACTGGGCGGCGAGGGCGATGGCGACGCCGGCGGCGATCGATAGCCGGCCCTGCAGGAAGACGAACGCCGCGGCCATCAATGTAGAGAACAGAAGGGTGAGCAGGATGGTCCAGAGCGGCGAGGCAATCAGCAGGGTGCCTCCTGGGGCTGTGCCTGCGGCGAGAGTTTCGAAGGCTTGGGCATGGATTTCGACGCCGGCCATGGGACGGTCCAAAGCGACGGGGGTGAAGAGGCGATCGCGGATGGCGGAAAGCGATGTCACGCCAACGAAGACGACGCGGCCTTTGAGCTTGGCCGGGTCGGCCGCGCCGGAGAGCAGGTCGCGGACGCTGACGGTTTCCATGTCGCCGGGCAGGCGGAAGCGAATGCGGAAGGGGCGGCCCTCGTCCCAGCGCGAATGGAAGACGTGGCTGCCGACCGACACGTCGGCGGGTGAACTCACGATTTCCTGGGCGCTGGCGTAGAGTCGGAAGCTGTCGAGCGATAGCGCCCAGAGTCGCTTGCGGGCCGAGACGCGTTCGAGCGGGATGCGGCGGTTGACATCGTCAAACGGCCCGGCCATCGCGTGGACATGGGAGATGGCGGCGGCGTGGGCGGCGAAGGCGGGGATGGGGGGCTGCCAGCCGGTTCCATCGGGGAGCATCTCGGCGGCCAGGGCGAGATTTGGGATGCGGGCCATGGCGGCGGCCAGGGCGGCATCTTCTTCGGGCAGGCCGGGATCGGCGAGGGTGACGTCGATGGCAAGGACGGCAGGCGGTGCGGCGGCGAGGGAATCGAGAAGGCGGGTGAGGGTGCGGCGGAGGGCGCGGTCGCCGCCGGTTTCCATGAGAGTGCGGTCGTCAATGGCGGCGATGACGGCCGCGGGCGAACGGACGCCGGCGGGGTGGATGCGTTCAAACCAGTCATGGACGGCGTTGTCGAAACGGGCAGCAAGAGGCGTCCAGGACAGCAGCGCGCAGAGAACGGCGATCAGCCCGGCCATAAGCCAGGGTGCGGCGGCAGTGATCCGATTCTTCATGCCGTGGGGCGGGCGCTCGGTTCAGGCCCGTCTGTTCTGTTGTACATCAGATGAGCGCGTCAGGCGCGCACTGCGTTGCGAAGGAACTCGACGCCGATGACATAGAGATCGCCTTGGCGGCTGCAATGGCGGACTGCCACTTGAGTGGAACGCCGGCCGCGGTTGAGGGTGAACTGGTCTTCGCGATTCAGCTCGTCGGGCGACTCGATCCTCGCCCCCTTGGCGGAGACCTCAATCATCCGCGCGAGGGTGACCGAGCCGTCCTCAAAGACCAGGTTGACGGCTTCGTTGGTCGGCAGACGGCGGTGCTGCCGGCGGGAGGCAGGGTCCTTGTCGGGCGCGGCTGCTTCCGCACCAGGCCCCACGGCCGGGGTCCGCTCTGGCGGCCCGCCTGTCAAAGCCTGGATCAGCCTCCCCAGACGCGACAGCCGCGCCGCGCATGCCGGGCATTGGGCCACGTGGGTGCGCATTTTCTCGACGGCTTCGGCGGTTTCGTCTTCCCCGCGAAGTGCCCGCAGGACAGCGCTGACGATCCGGGGGCATTCGGCACTGGCGGGCTTGGCGAGTTCCTCCACGGTCTCCATATCGGATCTTGACGGTGCTTTCTTGATCCTTCTAAAGGGTGAGTGTGAATCTTCCTTCAGATTTGTGCGCATTACACGGTGTGCGGTGGGGCTTTGGGGTATCATCTGCCTTAATGATCTGGAGCCACATCACCCGAGAGCATTACGATGCTGTATACAGTGACCGCCGGCTGATCCACCAGAGCCTTAACTACTGGGCAGCACGCAAACCCGCCGACCCGGCGGTGATCAATGCGACGCGGGGCACGACGCTCAAGTGGGAGGACCTGGACCGGATGTCGCGCGCGCTGGCCGGCCATCTTGAGCAACTGGGCCTCAAGAAGGGTGACAAGGTCGCTACCTCGCTGCCGCTGCTGAACGAGCACATCATCCTGGAGTACGCCTGTTTTCGGGCCGGGCTGATTCTCATTCCCCTCGACTTGAGGCTGCACCCGGCCGAAGTACTGCGTTGCCTGGGACTGACCCGTCCAAGGGTGTTCGCCTGCCTGGGCAAGACGCCCGCTGCGGATTTCGGCGCCTTGGCCTCGGCGGTGAGGGAGCATTGCCCGTTCATCGAACATCTGTGGATGTTCTGCGCGCCCGACCAGGCGGTGGAGGGCGCCGTGGCGTTCGCCACGGTGATGGCGGCGGCAATGTCGGAGCCGAAGGAACCTGAGGCCGTGGTGGAGCCGGGCGATGGGGCGCTGATCATCTTCACCACGGGTTCCACGGGGTCGCCGAAACCGGCACTGTTGACGCACGAAGGGACGACGGCCCAGAACCTCTGCCTGGGAACCGGGTTTGACTTCAACGAGAACCAGCGGGTCATGGTGAATCTGCCGGCAAGCCATGTCGGTTGCCAGACCGAACTGATGATGACGTGCCTGTTCATGGGCGGCACGGTGGTTTCGCTGGAGATCTTTGACGCCGGCAAGACGATCGAGGCGATCGAACAGCACAAGGTGACGCTGCTGGGCCAGATCCCGGCGATGTTTCAGATGATGTGGCGTCATCCGGAGTACGACAAGCGCGACCTGTCGTCGCTGAAGGTGGTTGTCTACGGCGGGCAGAGCGTGCCGCGGCCGTTCCTCGAGAAGTTGCGGACCATGGCGCCGCTGATCGGAACGGGCCTGGGGCTGACTGAAACGTCGGGGTTTTGCACGTATACGCCGCTCACCGGTGACGTGGACGAGGTGGCGGCGGGCCTGGGCTACGCCATGCCGATCTACCCGATGTCGATCCGCGAGCCGATGCACGGCAGCGGCGTGGCCGGCGATGAGGTTTCCGCCGGGACGGTGGGCCATGTCTGTTTCAATGGGGTGCAGACGTTCGCCGGCTATGTGAATGATCCGGCGGCAACGGCGGCGGCAATTTCGACAGACGGCTATCTGTACACGGGTGACCTGGGCTACATCGACGAGAAGGGACTGCATTTCTCGGGGCGGGCGAAATGGGTGATCAAGCCGGCCGGAAACCAGGTGTTCCCTGGGGATATTGAAGAGCACTTTGCCAGGTTCGAAAAAGTCGGAGGCTGCGGAGTTGTGGGCGTGGAGCATGCGCTTTGGTCGGAGGCGGTCTTTGCATTCATCGAGAAGAGGCAGGGGGTGGATTTGACTGAGGTCGAGTTGCGGCGTCATGCACGGGGGCTGACCTCTTATATGCGTCCGCTGCATTACGTCATCCTGGAGCCGGGTACGCTGCCGCTGAACCGGGTAGCGAAGGTGGACACGCTGAAATTGAAGGAACTGGCGATGGAAGAGGTCCGCCGGCTGAGGGATCGGGGCCGGTGGGATCGCCAACAGGCCGATGAACTGGACGCAGAGGGCTGAGGCAGGCAGACGCGGCAGGGGCGTGAATCTGTCCCTTGCATGTCATAATTGACGACATGGATAGAGCCTCCTGGGTTGCCCCACGCATGGACGACAAAATCCGCACGCAAATGCATTACGCGCGTCGCGGCATCATCACCGAAGAGATGCAGTATGTGGCCCGGCACGAGAAGTTGGAGCCGGAGGTCGTGCGCAGCGAGGTAGCCCGCGGGCGATTGATTATCCCATCCAATATCAACCACTTACGTCTTGAGCCGATGGCCATCGGCGAGGTGGCGTCGGTGAAAGTGAACTCGAATATCGGCAACTCGGCCACGACGTCGGACGCCTCGGGTGAGCTTGAGAAGCTGCACTACTCGGTTAAGTATGGCGCCGACACGGTGATGGATCTTTCAACAGGCGGCGACATCGCGCTGATCCGTCAGGCGATCATCAATGAAAGTCCGGTGCCGGTGGGGACGGTGCCTATCTATGAGGCGTTGAGCCGGGTGAAGCGTGTGGAGGACCTGACGGCGCAGGTGCTGCTGGAGGTGATCGAGGAGCAGGCCGAGCAGGGCGTGGATTACATGACGATCCATGCCGGGGTGCTGGTGCAGTACATTCCGATGACGACGCGCCGGGTGTGCGGCATCGTCAGCCGGGGCGGGTCGATTCTGGCCGAGTGGATGGTGAAGAACCACAAGCAGAACTTCCTGTACGAGAACTTCGAAGCCATCTGCAAAATCTTCCAGAAGCACGACGTATCGTTCTCGCTGGGCGACGGACTCAGGCCGGGCGCGCTGGCCGACGCCAGCGACGAGGCGCAGTTCGCCGAGTTGAAGACGCTGGGCGAGTTGACGAAGGTCGCCTGGGAGTATGACGTGCAGACGATGATCGAGGGTCCGGGCCACGTGCCTATGGACCAGATCAAGATGCAGGTGGACCTCGAACGCGAGCTTTGCCACGAAGCGCCGTTCTACACGCTGGGACCACTTGTGACCGACGTCGCCCCCGGATTCGACCACATCACCAGCGCCATCGGCGCGGCGATGATCGGCTGGCACGGGGCGTCGATGCTGTGTTACGTGACGCCGAAAGAACACCTGGGCCTGCCGAACAAGGAAGACGTCAAGGCCGGGCTGATCGCCTACAAGATCGCCGCCCACGCCGCCGATGTCGCCCGCGGACGCAAGGGCGCGCGCGACTGGGATGACGAACTCTCCCGCGCCCGCTACCGCTTCGACTGGAAACGGCAATTCGAATTGGCCCTTGACCCTGAGACCGCCCGCGCCTATCACGACGAAACGCTGCCGGAAGACGGTTTCAAGGACGCTCATTTCTGCTCGATGTGCGGGCCGAAGTTCTGCGCGTACAACATCTCGCAGAAGGTGGAAGAGTTCACCGCCGAAGATGCCCAGGCCGTGCTCGAGGGTAAGCCGAAGAGCGACCTGGTGAACCTGGCGGGCGACTGATCGCGGCGGGTGAGTTCGATGCAAGAAGACTCCGGGCATTCAACGTGCCCGGCGTTTTCATTTCCCGGCGGCACGCTCGAACTCCCGCGCCGATTCCGATAGACTGCTTATGATCTGAAACCGCCCGGCGAGCGTCTGCGCCAGTGTGCGCGGGTCTGCCGCGCTGTCACGAAGGAGCATAGTCCATGAAGAGAATGATCGGGATCACGCTGGCCTTGGTGTTGTTCATTGCCGCCGCGCCTATCTGGGCGCAGGACGGCGGCTTCACCGGCCTGACATCAAGCCTCGAGACCATTTACCGCGTCTCGAAGGCCAAGACCTATTCCATCAGTCCCGAAAACCTGACGGGCGAAAAGGGCAAGGGGGCCATGGCCACCGTGGGCCAGGGTTCGGCGTCCAATGCCGCCGCAGAACTTGGACAGGGATGGAAGGTGAACCCCTATATCGTCGTCAAGCCGGGCACGACCATCACGCTGGGCGAGATTCAGGGTTCGGGCGCCATTCAGCATATCTGGATGACACCGACGGGCAACTGGCGGTTCTCGATCCTGCGCATGTATTGGGATGGCGAACCGACGCCGTCGGTCGAGGTGCCGGTGGGCGACTTTTTCGCCATGGGCTGGGGCAAATATTCGCCCATCACCTCCCACGCCATCTGCGTCAATCCGGGCAGCGCGTTCAACAGTTACTGGCCGATGCCGTTCCGCAAAGGCGCAAAGCTCACCCTCACCAACATCGACGACAAGCCGATGACGATCTACTACCAGATCGACTACACCCTGGCGGAAGTGCCCGCCGACGCCGGCTATTTTCATGCCCAGTTCCGCCGCGTGAATCCGCTGCCGTTCAAGCAGGTTTACACGATCGTCGACGCCATCAAGGGCCGCGGCCATTACGTCGGCACCTACATGGCCTGGGGCGTGAACAGCAATGGCTGGTGGGGCGAGGGCGAGATCAAGTTCTTCATGGATGGCGACCAGCAGTTCCCCACCATCGCCGGTACCGGCACCGAGGATTATTTCTGCGGCTCCTACAATTTTGAGAACAAAGAAAAGCGCCAGTACGAGGTGTTCACGACGCCTTACGCCGGGCTGGCCCAGGTGATCAAGCCCGACGGTTTGTATCAGTCGCAGCAGCGCTTCGGACTGTACCGCTGGCACCTGACCGACCCGGTCCGCTTCGAGCAGGATCTGAAGGTGACCATCCAGGCGCTGGGCTGGAAGTACAACGGCAAGTACCTGCCCCTGCAGGACGACATCGCATCAGTGGCCGTCTGGTATCAAATGGAGCCGCACAACCCGTTCCCGAAACTGCCGGCCAAGGACGAGTTGGCCGTTCACTAGGCCTGTCTTGACGATTGGAGGAATCAACATGAGCACGTTCAAACGCAGAGGATTTTTCGGCGGCGCGCTGGCGGCTTTCGGCCTGGGCGCTTCACCCGCGGCGGCACAGCCTCCGGCAGGCGGTGGCGGGATGGGCCGCCGGTCTGGATTCCTGCCGGAATACGCACGGGCGCAAAGCTACAAGTCGTTGAAGCAGTCGTCGCACGACACCACCGGCGGCAACGGCGATCGCTGGCCGATCAAGCCAGGGGCGACGCAGGAAATCTTCAACCAGCAAGGTCCGGGCGTGATCACACACATCTGGTTCACGATCTCGGCCACGAGCCCGACGCATTTGAAGGAGATCGTGCTGCGCGGCTACTGGGACGGTGAGTCGAAGCCCAGCGTCGAAGTGCCGGTAGGCGACTTCTTCGGCCTGAACCTCGCCGATTACGTCATCTACGAGAGCCAGTATCTGGCCTGTTCGCCGGGCAAGTCGCTGAACTGCTACTTCGCCATGCCGTACCGGAAATCGGCGCGGTTCACCGTGACCAATGAGGGGCAACAGGCCGTCGGCGCGTTCTATTCGAACATCGACTTCCTGTCGGTGGACGCCCTGCCGCCGGACACCCTCTACTTCCATGCCCAGTACCGGCAGGAGACGCCAACCAGGGCGGTCCGCGGACCCGGCGGCGGCGACGTCCTGAACCCCGACGGCAAGGAGAACTACGTCTACTGCGAAACGCGCGGCCGCGGCCACTTGATGGGCGTCACGCTGGGCTGGGTGCAGAACGCGGAGCGGTGGATGGGTGAAGGCGACGACATGATCTTCATCGATGATGAGTCGAAGCCCATCATCATCGGCACGGGTTCGGAGGATTACTTCCTCGGAAGCTGGAACTTCGGCGGACGCGAGGGCGCCAAGGCGTTTTCGCATCACCAATATGGTGCGCACCTGATCCAAAGCCCCGAGCGCACAGGTGGCCGCTACTGCTGCTACCGCTTCCACGGCGACAACCCGGTGACGTTCACCCGCTACCTGAAGCACACCATGGAACACGGCCACGCCAACAACCGTTCGGATATGTACTACTCGTGCGCCTACTGGTATCAGGACAGGCCGTTTACGGATTTCCCGGCTCTGCCGGCGGTCGCCGACAGGTTGCCGCGAGTGGCTCAGGTCTAGAGACGGCTCATCCGCTGCCTGGCCGCGAACGGAGAGAGCGTCCCTATCGGCAAACGTAATTTTTGTGTAACAGTGACGGGCGTCGCCGGCTGGCGGCGGGATTTGGCCGTAGTATGGGATCAGGAACTCCGATTTCGGATTTCCTCATTGCTCGATGACCATTACCC
>JACZJQ010000088.1 GCA_014860455.1 Bryobacteraceae bacterium
GAGCCGCCCCCACCTCCCCCTGGCCCGCTCCTGCTGTATCCTCAGTGTCATGACCCGCCGTACTTTTCTCGCCGCTCCCGCACTCTCCACAGCCGCATTTGCAAACCAGTCGCCCAAAGTCCGCCTGATCATCCATGCGGACGATGTCGGGGTATCTCACTCCACCAACGTCGCCTGTCTGCAAATGCTTGAAAAGGGGCACGTTTCGTCTGCCTCGGTGATGATGCCCTGTGCCTGGGTGGCGCAGGTTGCCGACTGGTTCCAACGCAACCAAACCGCCGACCTCGGCCTCCACATGACGCTGACTTCGGAGTGGAAAACGATGCGTTGGGCACCGGTTGCCGACGCATCGAAGGTGCCCGGACTCATCGACAAGCAGGGATACATGTGGCCGGACGTGATGTCGGTGGCCATGAAGGCCACGGCGGCCGAGGTCGAGACCGAACTGCGCGCCCAGATCGCCCGTGCCCAGCGCATGGGGATCAAATTCACCCACCTCGACACCCACATGGGCACCGTCTACGCCCGGCCAGACTTTTTCAATGTCTACTACAACTTAGGGCGAGAATTCGGCGTTCCGATCATGATCATGAAGCCGACGCCCGAGGCCGAGAAGCAGGGATCGAAGGAGATCGTCGCCTTCCTGAAGTCGCAGCAGGACCGTTTCGCCAAGGACAAGCTCTTCGTGCTCGACACGCTGATCCCCGATCCCGTTCGCGGGGCCGTGACGCTCAATGAACGCCGCGACCGCTACGTCGCCGCACTTGAAGCCCTGCCGCCCGGCATCCACCAGTTGATCGTCCATCCGGCGAAACTCGACGAAGAGCTGCGATCGATGACCGGCTCGGCCGTGGCGCGTGATCTCGACTTCCAGGTTTTCTCCGACCCGCAAGTCCACGCCCGGCTCGCCGCCAAGGGCATTAGCCTGGCAAAGTACCGCGACTTCATCGCCTGAGAGGCCGCGAGCGCAGCGAGCGGGTTGCCGTGTTGATTCTCGCCTGAGCGGCTACTTCCGCCGTTCGAGCAGCGGAACGCAGTCTTCCAACCTGGACGCCCCGCCGTCGTTTACGGCGAATTTCGGTGAAGTGAACCCGCCATCCCGCCTCTGCCGGCCGCTCCACAGCGCCGCGCCGGCGTAAACGCCGTCCTTGCGCAGGGCGTAGAAGTTGATGTCGAAGCGGTTCAACTTCTCCATGTCGCCCTTGAAGTTACGCACGATCCGCTTCAGACAATCCAGGCAGGCATCTTTGGGCGACATGCCGTGGCGCATGTTTTCGACGATGGTGTGCGCGCCGGCGACGCGGATGTTCTCTTCGCCGCGGCCCGTCGAGCCGGCGGCGCCGACCTCCTGATCGACATACAGCCCGGCACCGATGATCGGGGAATCGCCCACGCGGCCGGGAATCTTCCAGGCCAGCCCGCTTGTCGTCGTCGTGCCGGACATCTCGCCCTTGGCGTTCAGAGCCAGGCAGTTGATGGTGCCGGTGGTGGGGAACCGGGCCATGTGCATTGCCCAGGCGATGGTTTCGTCGTCGAACTGAGGGAACAACTCTTTCAGTCGGGCCTCGGCCTTCTGTGCAGGTTTCGACGGGGCGTCGAGGCCGTCGGTCCAATTGTTGTTACCCTCACGGTCGCGCAGCGACTGTTTCCAGGCCACCCAGGCCAGCCGCGACCGTTCGGTGAGCAGGTCCTCTTCCTTGAATCCCATGAGCTTGGCCCAGTCGAGCGCGCCCTGGCCGGTCAGCATGACATGATCGGTCTGCTCCAATACCAACTTGGCCACTTTCGACGGGCATTTGATATTGCGCAGCGCCGAGACGGCGCCGGCGCGGTTCGTCGGACCATGCATCACACTGGCGTCCAGTTCGACGACTCCTAGTTCGTTTGGCAGCCCGCCATAGCCAACCGAGGTGTCGTTTGGATCCTCTTCGACGATGTTGACGCCTGCGACGATGGCGTCCAGCGTGTCGCCTCCGCCTTCGATGATCTCCATCGCTTTTGCGCAAGACTGAAGGCCGTTGGCCGAGGCGATGACGATGTTTTTCGGCGCAGCCGTCTGAAGCGCGGCGGCGGAAGCGGGCAGCGCCGCTGAACTCAGGATCCAATCACGTCTTCTCATGGGGTGGGCAGTGTCCTCATCGCCCATTCTCCGCGCCCTCCATGCAGGAAAGCAACTTGCTCCAACCGCGCCAACCGTTACACTAATAGGACTGGGCAACAGAAACCGGCGGGCTTTTTTCGCCCGTTTCCGGCCCATGCTCGTGACAAGGGTCTGATGGAGGGCGAGAAGCCGGAAACGCGGATGCTCGACTCCGGCCCCAATCCAGGAAGTGCTAGCCATCCAATGAACCAGACCATCTGCCCGTCCGGCCCGCTGAAGGGCGCTGTCGAGATGCCGGGCGACAAGTCGATCTCGCACCGCTACGCCATGCTCGCCTCGGTTGCTGAAGGCGAAAGCGTCATCTCGAATTACTCCTCCGGCGCCGACTGCCACTCGACGCTCGGCTGCCTGCGCACGCTGGGCGTCGAGATGAAAATCGACGGCCGCGAGGTCCGCATCCAGGGCCGCGGTTTGAACGGATATGTTCAGCCCGGCCAGGATCTCGACGCCGGCAATTCCGGATCAACAATCCGCATGTTGTCTGGCCTGCTGGCCGGGCAGCGGTTTACGTCCCGCCTGATCGGAGACGAGTCGCTTTCCAAACGTCCGATGCAGCGCATTATGACGCCGCTGGCCGGGATGGGCGCGCGCATCACGGCCCGTGACGGCAAGTTCCCGCCCATCGAGATCCAGGGCGGGGAATTGAAGGCCATCGACTACTCGATGCCCGTCGCCAGCGCCCAGGTGAAAAGCTGCGTGCTGCTGGCCGGGCTGCATGTGGATGGCGAGACGATGGTCCGAGAGCCCGCCGCCACGCGCGACCATACCGAAGTGGCGCTGCGCGAGTTCGGCGCGGAGATTGAGACAGGCCGCGGCTGGGCCAAGGTCCGCGGCAAGGCGAAGCTGCAGCCGAGGGAATTGCGGGTGCCGGGCGATTTGAGTTCGGCGGCGTTCTTTCTGGTTGCCGGGGCGATTGTGCCAGGTTCGGAACTGGTGATCGCGGGCGTGGGGCTGAATCCTACACGCGCGGCGCTGATCGATTTCCTGGTCGCCGCTGGAGCCCAGATCCGTGTGCTTGACATCGGGATGAGGAACGGCGAACCCGTGGGCGACTTGCAGGTGACGGGATCGGATCTGAAGGGCGGCGAAATCGCCGGAGCGCTGTCTGCGTCGCTCATCGACGAGATCCCGGTTCTGTCGATCCTCGGCGCAGTGAGCCGGGATGGGTTGATGGTCCGCGGCGCCGCCGAGCTGCGCATCAAGGAGACCGACCGTATCGAGACCATGGCTTCAAATCTGCGCCTCATGGGCGTCGAAATCGAAACAGCCCCCGATGGATTCAGGATTCCCGGCGGCCAGCGTTTCCGCGCCGCCACGGTGGATTCCTTCGGCGACCACCGCATCGGCATGGCCTGCGCCGTGGCCGCGTTGCGGGCAGAAGGCGAGATCGTCATCGAGAATGCAGAGGCCGCATCCGTGTCCTTCCCTGAATTCTGGGATACACTTCGAACCATTGGCCGTTGAGCGGTGAAAGCAATATGTCGCCAGACACCGATCGGGACATCACGCTGGAGGGGCTGGTCCACGATCTCAATAACGTCCTCCAGACCATTTCGGAAGCGGCGGAACTGATCGACGCGCCAGATGGCGACGAGATTGCCGCCACCATCCGGCGGTCGGTTGAGCGCGGCCGCCGCATCACGGGCAGCATCGTCCGCAAGGCTCGGGCGCCTGTCTGCGCGCAGGAGTCGATGGAATGGGCCGCCGGATTCGTACGCGACCTGGCGAAACTGGTCCACTCGGCCCGTTTTCAGGTGACCGTGGATGCCGAACCGGAGGTCCTGCTGCCTGGAGAAGCTTCGGACTGGGAGCGCGTCTTCATGAACCTGTTCCTGAACGCCATGCAGGCCACCAAGGGCGCCGGCAAGGTTGTTGCACGGGCACGGCGCGAAGGCGACCAATATGCAATTTCGGTCGCCGACAACGGCCCCGGCATCCCGGAGGAGATTATTGGCAAGGTTCTGCGGTCACGAGTATCGACACGCGGCGCGCAGGGCGGGCTGGGGCTGTCGATCGTCAATTCGATCGTCCGCGGCCACTTGGGAAGCGTTGAAGTCCAGAACCAGAGCAGCGGCGGCGCGCTGTTCCTCATCCGTCTGCCGGCCTGCTGATAGCGGTTCGGGGGGAACGGGATTGCACTTGCTCCCGTCTTCAGTGAAGGTACTCATGCACCGGTTCATCCTCGCAGCGCTCGCGCTGCAAGCCATCCCCGCTCCGGCACAGACGGAGCCGGATGTGCTCGCCATAGTGCGGCAATCAGTGGAGCGCGACTGGTCAAACTACTCCCGCGCCCGCGACTACACCTATGTCCAGCGGGCCGAAACCCGCAAACTGGACGGCAAGGGCGCGGTGACCGGGGTCGAATCGAAGACGTGGGACGTGATCATGATCGGCGAACGTCCGTATCGCAAACTGATCGCCGAAGATGACAAGCCGTTGGACGAAAAGCAGACCCGGAAGGCGGCCGCGGAGTTTGAAAAGGCGATCCGCAAGAACCACGGGCTCTCGGAGAGCGAAATCCGGAAGCGGGCCGAGAGACAGCGGAAGGACGAGGAGGAATCGCGCCGGTTTCTGCGCGAGATCCCCGAGGCGTTCGATTTCGAGCTTGTCAGGCGCGATGTCCTGGATGCGATGCCGGTGTGGGTGATCCGCGCCGAACCGAAGCCAGGCTACCGGCCCAGGCTGAAAGACGCCAGGATCCTGAAGAAGTTCCGGGGCGTGATCTGGATCGACGAGCGCGAGCATCAATGGGTCAAGGTGGAGGCCGAGGTGATCGACACGGTCTCGTTCGGGCTGGTGCTGGCGAGGCTGGGTAAGGGAACGACATTGACCTTCATGCAGTCGAGGGTCAACGATGAAGTGTGGCTGCCGTCGGCGGCCACAACGAGAATCAATGCGCGGCTGGCGTTGTTGAAGACCTACCGCGCCGAAGTGGATGTCCGGTGGCGGGACTACAGAAAGTTCCGGACTGAATCAAGGGTTGTCGCCGTCGGTGAGGAGCCGTGATCGGCGCGTCAGGATTCCCGAGCCACCGGACTTTCGAAGATTCCTTGAGGAGGGATTGACTCATGCGTATATTGACTGGCCTGGTTTTGACGGCCGCGGCGGTTTTCGCCGGTGAGGCTGAAGACAAGCGGTTGCAGGATACGGCCGTGGTCCTGAACGAAATAATGGCCACCGGGGACAATGCCATCCCCCAACACCTGCTGGAAAAGGCCGAGTGCGCGGTGATCGTGCCGGGCATGAAGAAGGGCGGCTTCATTGTAGGAGCGAAGTTCGGCCGGGGGTTCGCCACATGCCGGCTGCCGTCGAAGGCTGGTTGGTCGGCGCCGTCGGGCGTCAGGATTGAAGGCGGCAGCTTCGGCTTCCAGATCGGCGGGGCCGAAGTGGACATCATCCTGCTGGTGATGAACAAGAAGGGCATGGAGCGGCTGACCTCGTCGAAGTTCACTCTTGGCGGCGAGGCGAGCGTCGCGGCAGGGCCGGTGGGCCGGGATACGCAGGCGCAGACCGATGCCACGATGCGGGCTGAAATTCTGTCCTGGTCGCGATCCCGGGGACTGTTCGGCGGCATCGCGTTGAACGGCGCAACGCTGAGGCGGGACACTGACGTCGACCTGGAGCTGTATGGCGGGAGCAAGCCGGTGCTCGAAATCCTAGACGGCCACGTGAAGCCGCCGGCCGCAGCGGCAACGCTGCTGTCGACGTTGAACAAATATTCGAGCCGGCCGAACAAATAGCCGCGCGACAGGCCGGGAGGACTGTCCTACGCCACGCGGTTGATGGGCGAGCCGGAGAGGAATGCGCTCAGGTTCGCCGCCGTCATCTCCATGAGCCGTGCGCGGGCTTCGCGCGTCGCCCAGGCAATGTGCGGGGTGACGATGCAGTTGCGCGCCGTGATGAGCGGATTCGCCTCGGCTGGCGGTTCCACCGACAACACGTCCAGCGCCGCGCCGGCGATGCGCCCGGCATTGAGTGCGGCGGCCAGGTCCTGATCGACAATCAGCGGCCCGCGCGAGGTGTTCACCAGCAGCGCCGAGGGTTTCATGGTGTCGATCGTTTCGGCGCGGATCAGCCCCTGCGTCGATGGAAACAGCGGGCAGTGGAGGCTGACAACGTCGGAAGACGCCAGCAGTTGCTCGCGCGAAACGAACTTGAATCCGCCATAGGCGGGAGGGTTGAACTCGACCTCGTCGTTGGCCAGGATCTTCATGCCCAAGGCGTCGGCGATCTTCGCCGTCTGGCGGCCGATACGGCCAAAGCCGATGATGCCCATGGTCTTGCCGGCCAGTTCGACGAGCGGCGAGCGGGCGTAGGACCAGTCGGCCGAGGTATACCAATCGCCCTGGCGGACAGAATCCGAATGCGCGCCGACGTGGTGGCAGAGTTCGAGCAGCAGGGCGATGGCGAACTGGGCCACTGAATCCGTCCCGTACAGGGGTATGTTTGTGACGGCGATGCCGAGTTCTTTCGCCGCATCTACATCGACAATGTTGTAGCCTGTCGCCAGCACGCCGATGTATTTCAATGACTTGGCGCGTTCGAGCACATCGCGTCGCAGAGGCGTCTTGTTGGTCAGCACCAATTCGGCGCCGGCGATGCGCTCATCGATGAGAGAGGCGGGCGTACGGTCGTGGATGGTGACGCTGGAGAGCGCTTCTATGGCGGACCAGGAGAGGTCGCCGGGGTTCAGGCAGTAGCCGTCGAGGACAACTAGGTTCATCGCTTCAAATTGTCTCAAATGGCGAACTGGCACCGGGCGGGGAAAGAAAAGCGGGAGAATCTGCATAACAGCGGCCCGCCGGTTCGTATCCATTTGTGAGAGCAGGCAAAATGGTAGCCGGACAGATGGCAGAAGTGATGGCGAGCGCCGGCTGGCGGACAACGGCCCGCGAGGATGCGGGCTTCGCGGCCATCGTGCGCGAACACCAGTCGATGGTGTACTCCATCGCCTGGCACTTCTTCCGGAACCGGGCTCTGGCCGAGGAGATTGCCCAGGACGTCTTCCTGGCGCTGTTCAAGAACCTGGACGGGATCGAGTCGCCTGGTCATTTGGAGGCCTGGCTGCGGCGGACTACGTCGAACCGCTGCATCGACGCCTGGCGGAAGAAGGGCCACAAGGAAGAGATCCCGATGGAAGGTCTGCCGGAGCCGTCGGGCGGGATGAAGATGGGCGACCCGATCCTGCGCGAGACGCTCAGGAAGATGGTGGCGTCGCTGCCCGAGCAGCAGCGGATGGTGATGGTCCTCAAATACACCGAGGACATGGACCCGGATGAGATCGCCGGGATGCTGGGGATGCCGGTGAGGACGGTCTGGAGCCATTTGAGGCGGGGCGTGGGGATGTTGCGGGAGAAGCTGGGCAGGGTGATGGAGAGCTGATATGGATCGATTTGAGCAGGAATTGAAAGACGCTTTGAAGCGCGAACCGGCGCCGGAGTGGTTTGCCGGTGCGGTGATGGCGAGGGTTAACGCCGAGCGGCAGCGGAAGCAGAAGCCTGTGTGGTCCGGCTGGGCGCGGATGCGGTGGGTGGCGGCGTCGATGGTGCTTGTGGCCGTGGTGGGCGGGGTGCGATTCGAGCAGGACCGGAGGGAGCGGGTGAGGGGCGAGCAGGCGAAGCAGGAGTTGATGGCGGCATTCCAGGTGATGGGCATGAAGCTGCGCGAGGTGGAAGAGCGGGTGCTGCCGGTGATTCACCGGGGTGAAGAGTAAGCAAGTCAGGGACTGATCAAGGAAGAGAGGTACAGGTGAGATGAGAACGAAGCTATTGGTGTCGCTGCTGGCGGTGGCGGGCGTGATGGTGGCACAGCAGGTGAAGCTGCCCCCGGCGCTGGACAAGTTGGCGAGCAAGGCCAAAGAGGTGACCACCGTCAATCTGGGGCCGGAGATGATGGGCCTGGCGACCAAATTCATGGACGCCAAGAAGCCGGATGAGGCGGAAGTCAAGAAGGTGGCAAGCAAGCTGCGCGGCGTCTACGTCCGCAGCTACGAGTTTGAGAAGGTAGGCGACTACACCGAGGCCGATTTCGCCGAGATCCGGGAACAGATGAAGTCGCCCGAGTGGACCAACATCATCTCCAACCGGAGTTCGAAAGAGCTTTCCGAGATCTACATGCACAAGGACGGCGGAATGCTGATCCTGTCGGCGGAGCCGAGGGAGTTGACGGTGGTCAACATTGTCGGCAACATCACGGCGGAGGATCTGGGCGGGCTGAGCGGGCAATTTGGTGTGCCGAATGTGGTGACCAGGGAAAGGCCCAAGGCCAAGGCGCCGGCCAAGCAGGAAGAAGAGGAGGAGTAGGCGGCGATGGGACGAGCATGGGTGAGAGCCGCGATGGTGGCGGTCCTGGCGATGGCCGGGACCGCCTCGGCGGCAAACTTCGAGGACGTGGCGCGGAACGTCGAGCAGAGACTTGGGATGAGCCGGACGCGGATGCCGGGCGTGGGTTTCCTGGTGAACAGTTTCGTGAAGGTGAGCCGTCCGGCGGGCGCGAGCGCGATGAAACTGGCCATATTCGAGCGGGAAAACGGGCGGTACCGGCCCGAGGTCTTCCAGGCCGCGGTGAAGGAAGCTTCCGACGGCTGGTCGGCGGTGGTGCAGGTGAGTTCGCCGCGGGACCGTGAAGAGGTGGCGATGTATGTGCGGCCGGCGGGGAACAAGTGGGAACTGTTGATCGCGACCAGTGATCCGGCGGAGGGCACGCTGGTTTATCTGAAGATCCCGGGGCGTGACTTGCTGGCATGGCTGAGTGACAAGACTGCGCTCAGGGAGGGTCTGGGGACGGGCGTTCAGTAAGCGCGAATCGAAAATGGAGAACGGCCCGGCGCGCATAAAAACGGGTGAGCGCCGGGCCGTTTCCTTGTCTGGATGAACCGGGTCAGCGGGGCGGCTTGGCGGGGGCCGGAACCGGCTGCGCGATGCGCTTCTTGTAGGCTTC
>JACZJQ010000089.1 GCA_014860455.1 Bryobacteraceae bacterium
CTGAACCCGCAGCGGCTGAGCCCCCGTCCCTAACCGAGGATGCTGCCGAAGCCGCTGATGCCTCCTTCGGCGACGTTCTGCGCGAGTTCGAAGCCGAACACGCCGCCCGCCCCGACGCCATCCTGGAAGGGACCATCCTCTCGGTCACTCCCGACGCTGTGGTCATCGATGTCGGCCGCAAGATGGAAGGCATCATCCGCCCCGACGCCCCTGGCCTGCCGCAGATCCTCACCCCCGGCGCCACCATCCACGTCAGCATCACCGGCCGCACCGACGACGGCTACTACAGCCTTTCCACGATTCACGTCGAGCAGCCCAAGGACTTCACCGCCCTTCAAGCCGCCTTCGACCAGAAACATGTTATCTCCGGCACCGTCACTGATCTGGTGAAGGGCGGCTTGCGCGTCGATGTCGGCGTGCCCGCCTTCCTGCCCGCCTCGCGCAGCGGCATCCGCGAAATGAACGAGATGTCCACTCTGATCGGCCAGACCATCGAGTGCCGCGTCACCAAACTGGACGTCTCTAATCCCGACCGGCCCGACGTCGTCATCGACCGCCGATCGGTGCTTGAAGAACAGGCCCACGCCGCCCGCGCCGAGGCGTTCGGCGTCTTCCAGGAAGGCATGGTTCTTCAGGGCAGAGTCCGCTCGCTCACTGATTTCGGCGCCTTCGTCGAACTCGCTCCCGGTGTCGACGGCCTGCTTCACGTCACCGACATCTCCTGGAATCGCATCGACAAGCCCGCCAGCGTCCTCACCGCAGGCCAGAGCGTCGAGGTCAAGATCCTCAAGATCAACAAGCAGACTCGCAAAATCGGCCTCGGCATGAAGCAATTGACGCCCGACCCGTGGTCGGTCGCCGTCGACACGTTCAAACCCGGTGACCGCGTCACCGGCAAGGTCGTCCGCCTGGCCGACTTTGGCGCCTTCGTCGAACTGATGCCTGGCGTGGACGGTCTCATTCATCTCTCCGAAATGTCCTGGACCAAGCGGGTGCACAAGGCCAGCGAAGTTCTGCAGGCAGGCGAGCAGGTGGATGTGGTCGTCCTCGAAATCAAGCACGCCGACAAACGCATCTCGCTTGGCCTCAAACAGGCTCTCGGTAACCCCTGGGACGATGTCGAGACGAAATACGCCGTCGGCTCCACAGTCGAAGGCCCCGTCACCAACCTGGCCGCCTTCGGCGCCTTCGTCGATCTGGGCAATGGCATCGAGGGCATGATCCACATCGGCGATATCACCCGCGAAAAGCGCCTCCAGCACCCCAAGGAAGCTCTCACCGCAGGCCAGGTGGTCAAGGCAGCCGTCGTTGAAGTCGATAAGGGCAAGAAACGCATCCGCCTCTCGATGAAACAGCTCGAACCGACCTCGGCCGACGTCTTCATCTCCGAACATGCCGTCGGCGACCTGCTCTCGGGCCGCGTCGTCGAAGTCCACGGCGCCACCGCCAAGATCGAAATCAGCGAAGGCGTCCACGCCCGCTGCAAGCTGAAAGACGATTCGCCGGCCAAACAGCAGGCCGTGGCGGAAACCGATGTCACCGACCTCGCCGCCATGCTGGCTTCGCGCTGGAAGAGCGGCCCGTCCTCGTCTTCAGGCAAGGACAGCATCCGTCCCAACCAGATCCGCAGTTTCAAGATCGTCGCCCTCGACGTCGAAACCCGCAAGATCGACGTCGAACTGGCCGGCTGATCCTTCCGTCTTAACGGGAACTTATCCCCGCCGCCCGTCGTCTTCACCCAAGATGACCGGACTCAGGCGGGGACTTCCATTTCCGTGCGGCTACCGTTTTCCGCACTCGTCCGTCTACAAATCCGGATGCTCGAGAATCCCGCCGTATGAACTCACACTCGGCCACTTTCGCCGCCGATCAGCCCGGCGCTGCCCGCGTCCGTGCCGGAGACCTGCTAGCCGTGGATGAGGCCGCTCTCATCCGCGCTGCCCAGGCTGGCGATCACGACGCTTTCGAACGACTGGTCCGCAACTACGACCAGAGCGTTCTCAAACTCGCCATGAACCTGCTCCGCTCCCCCGACGACGCCTACGACGTCTATCAGGAAGCCTTTCTGCGGGTCTATAAGAACATCAACTCGTTCCGCTTCGATTGTTCTTTCCATACCTGGCTCTACCGGATCGTCACCAACCTCTGCCTCGACCAGCTTCGCAAACGCAAAGTGCGCAAGACCGAGCCCGCCGTGGTCGAAACTCCCGAAGGCCCCATCGACCGCCTGGAGACCACCCCCGAGCACCGCCCCCATGCCGACCCCCAGCGCGCGCTGCTGTCCACGGAAATCAAGCGCAAAATCGAGGACACCCTCTCCGGCATGAGCGCCCGTGAACGCATGGTCTTCGAAATGCGGCACTACCAGGGAATGCGCCTGCGCGCCATCGGCGATGTCCTCGGCACCAGCGAGGAAGCCGCCAAAAACTGTCTATTCCGCGCCACCCAGAAAATGCGCTCTGCCTTGGGAGACCTGATATGAACTGCGAAGAAGCCCGTCAATTCATGCTGCTTGCCGGCTACGGCGAACTCAGCTTCGAAGAGGAAGAGGCGCTCGAACTTCATGTCGCCTCCTGCCCCGGGTGCCAGTCCGAACGCGCCGGCTACGTTTCCATGGAATCCCTGCTCGCCCAGGCCGAACTCAACCCGCCCCCAGGGCTGCTGGCCCGCTGCCGCCGCGACCTCGCCGTCCGCATCGGCGAGCAATCCTCGCCCGCCCGCCGCTTTGCGTTCTCCGCTCTCTGGCGCCGCTGGGTCGTCCATCCGCCCATGTGGCTCAGGCCTGCCGGCGCTTTCGCCATGCTCGCCATCGGCTTCTTTGCCGCCCGCTTCGTGCCCGACACCTCCCTCTTCGCCCAGTTCGCCGGACCGGCGGAGCCGGCATCTGTTGCCAGGGTTCGTTTGGTCAACGCCGCCGAATCCGGCCAGGTCCGAGTCCTCTATGACGAGGTCCGGCAGCGCGAGTTGACCGGCTCGTTGCAGGACGACCGCATCCGTTCGATGCTGATTTCGGCCGCCGCCGATCCCTCCGATCCCGGCCTGCGCGTCGATACGATGGACCTGCTGAAGAACCATTGCGAGCGCGACGAGGTCCGCCAGGTCCTGCTCCACGCCTTGCGCAACGATCCGAACTCCGGCGTCCGGCTCAAGGCCCTTGACGGATTGAAAGCCTACGCCCGAGAGCCGGAGACCCTCCAGGCTCTCGCCGAGGTGGTCCAGCGCGACGACAACCCCGGCGTCCGCGTCCAGGCGATCGACCTGCTCCTCCAGAACCGCGAACCCGAAGTGGTCGGCCTGCTTCAGGAACTGCTGCGGCGCGAGGAGAACTCCTACATCCGCTCTCGCAGCCAGAAGGCGCTGAGCGAAATGAAGGCGTCGATTGACACGTTTTAGGATGCGCGCCAGGCCGTCATCAGTCGCGCCGGCCTGGATTCTGCTCTTTGCCTTCGCCGCCCTTGCACAGCCGCCCTCTGAAGGCACTATCTCTCTCGAAGGGCTCAATCGCGTCCGCATCGCCGCCTTTGGCCGCATCTCGGTCGAGCCGGGCGCACCCGGCGGCGCGCTCCGCTACCGCTGGATCGGGGTCCCCGCCGAGCTGGCCGTGAAATCCGCCGGCGCCTGGCTCATCATCTCGGCCACCCGCACGCCCCAGGATCCTATGCCCGGCGAACTCCGCGTCTCGCTGCCCGCCTCGCTCGCCCAGGCCTTCATCGCCTCGGATCAAGGCTCGCTCACCGTTCGTGGCATCAAAGCCACCATCGAAGCTGTCACCCTCGCCGGCAATGTCGATATTCGCGACATCCGCGGTCCGGTCAGCGCCCGTACCGGCGGCGGCGAGATGACCTTCTCAGCCATCGCTGGCGCTCTGCGTTCGCTTTCCGGCGGCGGCGCAATCCGCGTCGAATCCGTCGACGGCGCGTCGGCTCTTCAAACCGCCGGCGGCGACATCATCGTTGGCCGCGTCTCGGGGCCCCTACGCGCCTCCACCTCCGGCAATATCCAAGTCAGGGATGCCGGCTCCACCGTCTCGGTCCACACCGCCGGCGGCCTCATCGATATTGGACGCGCCCGCGGCATGGTCACCGCCGAAAACGGCGGCGGCTCTATCGTCATTGGTTCGGCGCCCGGCGTCCACGCCGAATCCGCCGGCGGCGGCATCCGCCTCAAGTCGGTTTCCGGACCCGTCCGCGCCACCACCACTTCCGGTCCCGTCGTTGCCAATTTCACGCGAAATGCTACAGTTGCAACGTCGTTTCTTTCCTCCGGTGCGGGTGACGTCACCGTGCATCTGCCGTCTAATCTTTCAGTGACGGTCAAAGCTCTCAATGAATCGTCCGGATGGCACGGCGCCATCGCCTCGGAGTTCCCGGAAATCCAGGCCCGCCAGCCCACCTCCGGATATGGCTCCGCCTTCGCTCAGGGCGACCTCAACGGCGGCGGACCATTGCTCATGTTGTCGGTCTCGCGCGGTTCGATCTTTGTCAAACGGGCCCGCTAGCCCGCTGCCGCCGTCACAGGTGTTTGAAGTCAAGTGAGGTTCAGTTATGTTCAGCAAACATGTTCTGGCAATCGCCGCACTCAGCGCGCTGCCGGCCTTCGCGCAGGAGCTGCCGGCGCCGCCCGCGCCCATGGCGCCGCCTGAGGTCTTCACCATTCGCCCATCGGGCAGCTTTCTCGGCGTCGGCGTGCGCGAAATCGACGCTGAACGCGCCAAGGTGCTCAAGCTCTCCGGCGAGTACGGCGTCGAAGTCACCAAGGTCGACCCGTCCAGCCCTGCCGAGAAGGCCGGCTTGAAGGTCGGCGATGTTGTTCAGTCCTATAACGGCCAGCGCGTCGAAGGCACCGAACAGTTCGTCCGTATGGTCCGCGAAACCCCCGCAGGACGCACCGCCCAGCTTGGTGTCGTCCGCGCCGGCTCGCAACAGACCCTGTCGGCCACCATCGCCGCCCGCAAATCCACCGGCGTCTTCGTCGCCACGCCCGGCGAAGGCCGCTCATTCAGCATCCCCAACTTCGAACGCCGCATGGAACTCGCCATGCCCGACATCCCCAAGGCCACCATGTCCTGGCGCAGTTCCATGCTCGGCGTCGATGCCGAGGCGCTGAAGGAGTCGCAACTCGCCTCGTTTTTCGGCGTTAAGGAAGGCGTCCTCGTGCGCAGCGTAATCAAGGAAACCGCAGCCGAGAAGGCCGGCGTCAAGGCCGGCGACGTCATCGTCAAAATCGACAGCGAAGCCGTCGAGGCTCCTCGCGACATCACCACTGCCATCCGCGCCGCCCGCAAGGACGGCAGAAAATCGATCAACATCTCGCTGGTCCGCGACCGCAAGGAGATGTCGGTCACCGCTATGCTCGAAGATGAGACCTCCTCCGCTCCGCGGCCCCGCGGCACCCGCGTCACCGTGAAGCAGAACGAACTATAACCTCCCTTTCCTTTGGGATTGGCCCGGGCGAGCTAGGATAGGCGCCCGGGCACTTTTTTGCATGGTCCATGGCTTGCCCCGCCCTCTCTCAATCCACGACACTGAAATGGTGGAAGGCCAATGCACCTGCGGCGCAAGACTCGCCGACGACGCCCGCTTCTGTCACCGCTGCGGGCGGCCCGTCCGCGACGACGACCCGCTCCTCGCGCAGCCCGAGCCTGAAGAAGATTCGCCCGCCCTCGAAGATCGAATCGTTGACGCCCAGCCCGAGCCAGCTCCGCCTTCGGCAGCCGCCCAGGCCGCTGAAGCCGCCGCCGCCGTGCTGAAGGAAGTCAGCTTCCGCTCTCCTCTCGCAGTCCGCGTCGGATTCCTCGCAGCATCCATCGTCCAACTGGTCCTGATGCTCGTCGCCATGGCCCACACCGTGCAATTGCTGCCCCTTGTCCTCGCCGCAGGCGGCGCCTATGCCGTCGTGCTGTTCTCGCGCCGCAGCGGCCGCACCCTCTCAGTCATGGAAGGCGCCCGCATGGGCTGGATCTCCGGCGTCTTCAGCTTCGTCATCAGCACCGTCTTGTTCACCGCCGGACTGCTGCTTTCCGGCAAGGGCCTCGTGCCCATGTTCGAGGAGAACCTCAAGACCGCAGGTCTCGATTCGGCCAATACCGGCAAGGCTCTCGACATGATCCGCGACCCCAACGTTCTGGTCATCTTCGTCGTCCTCATGCTCATCTTCAACTTCCTGCTCGTCGCCGTCGTCAGTTCCCTCGGTGGCGCTCTCGGCGCCCGCCTCACCCGCCGCGGCTGACATCATTCCGTCATTCGCCGCCCGCTTCCGTTGCGCTAGACTGAGCGTGAAATGCCCATTCTGACGCTTCCGACCCATCCGACCGGCCTGTCACGCCGCGCCTTCCTGGCCACACCCGCCGCCCTGGGTTTTTCTCTCAAGGCCAGCCCCACCGAAGCCCGCTGGGCGCTGTTCTCGGACACCCACATCCCCGAGAATCCGCTCGAGGAATACCGCGGCTTCAAGCCCGTCGTCAACCTCACCATGGTCATCCGCCAGATCGCCCAGGCCAAGCTCGACGGCGGCCTCATCTGCGGCGATCTCGCTCGCCTGCACGGCCTCCCCGGCGACTACGAAGCCCTCACTGAACTGCTCGAACCCATCGCCGCCAAGTTCCCCCTCGCCCTCGTCCTCGGCAACCACGACCACAGCGACAACTTCCTGAAAGCCCTCGGCTCGACGCAGAAGGGCGCCCTGCCGGTGAAAGGCCGGCACATGCTTTCGATCGACGCCGGGCCGGTCGAACTGATCACGCTCGACTCGCTCGTCGCGCCCAACTCCACGCCGGGCTTCCTCGGCAAGGCCCAGCGCGAGTATCTCAAGGAACGGCTCGCCCAGCAGCGCAAGCCCACCGTCCTGTTTGTCCATCACACGCTTGACGACAACGACGGCGCCCTGCTCGACGCCCCCCGCCTGTTCGATATCGTCAAATCCGCCCCTGCCGTCAAGGCCATCGTCTACGGCCACTCGCATGTCTATAAGTACGAGGTCTGGGAAGGCATCCACCTCATCAACCTCCCGGCGGTTGGCTACAACTTCCGGGACTCGGAACCCGTCGGCTGGGTCGAAACCGTCTTCACTCCCACCGGCGCCAGTTTCACCCTGCACGCCGTCGGCGGCAGCACTGAAAAGGACGGCAAGACCGTCACGTTGAAATGGCGCGGCTAAGTCCCACTTCATTTCCAGTTGCGGCGTAGCCTCTCGTGCCGGCGACGGCGCCGCCAGTGCGTTGTATCCTGAAGTTCACCACCGAGGAGCCATACCCATGTTTATGCGAATCGCCGTCCTCTTTATCGTGCTCGCTGCCGCTGCCCTCGCGCAGGGCCTCGACACCGTCCGCATCTGGAACCAGTACTCCGTCACCCCCAACGTCACCTACCTCACCGCCAACAACTATGAGGCCAAGCTCGACGTCTACCGCCGCCGCGGCGTCGACACGCCCCTGCCCACCGTCATCTCCATCCACGGCGGCGGCTGGGTGAACGGCACCAAGGGGGCCACCAGCCTGTTCGTCCTGCCTTATCTCGAAGCCGGGTACAACGTCGTCAACATCACCTACCGCCTGGCCCGGGTCTCGCTCGCCCCGGCCGCGGTCGAAGACTGCCGCTGCGCTCTGAAATGGGTCGCCAGCCACGCCAAGGAGTATGGCTTCGACACCTCGAAGCTCATCCTCACAGGCGGCTCCGCCGGCGGCCATCTTTCGCTCATCACCGGCATGTTGCCCGAATCCGCCGGCCTCGACCGCTACTGCGTCGCTGGCGAGGCACCCCAGGTGGCCGCAATCGTCAACTGGTACGGCATCACCGATGTAGCCGACCTCCTCGAAGGCCCCAACATGAAGAGCTACGCCGTCACCTGGCTTGGCTCGCAACCCGACCGCGCGGCCATCGCCAAACGCGTCTCGCCCATGACCTACGTCCGCGCCGGCCTGCCGGCCATCCTCACCATCCACGGCGACGCCGACCCTACGGTCCCCTACTCGCACGGCGTCCAGTTGACCAGCGCGCTGAAAGCCGCAGGCGTGAAAACCGAACTGGTCACCGTCCCCGGCGGCCGCCACGGCGGCTTCACCCTGGCCGAGAACTTGAAGATCTTCCAGTCCATCCGTTCGTTCCTCGGCGGCCTCGGCCTCACTCCGCCGCCGTTGAGGACAAACTAGATGGACCTCATTTCTGTTTGACTGTGCTCGACAGGTAGACCTTCGCTCCTGCGCCCCGGCAGATGTCGGCCGCGCGTACCACGCCGCCCCACTCCGCAACTCCCTCGATTTGCAGGACAATCAACTTCTCGCGCTGCGCTCGGGCCTTCAGTTGCTCGTCGGCGACTTCGGCTGGCCCGATCCGCACAATCTTCGATGTGGGCGCACCCTGTGGCTCGCCGAGCCACACTTCCTGCCCGTACGGATGCAAATAGCCTCCGGGGCCCACGGGAGCCTCCTGGTTTGTCAGAATGACCGGCGCCACAACCCCCGCCGCCCTCAGGGCGTTCAGCACCTCGGCCATTGTGGATAAGGCCGTCCTTGCATCCACCTTCAAATACACCCGCCTGCCCGGCTTCGCCGCCAGCTCCTCTCTCAGCTTCGTGCCCAGTTCTTCGGCAGTCACCTTGGTCACTTCGAGGTAAACGCTCCCGTTTCTCGTCACCGCAACGATCAACGAATCCGGTTGGTCCGCATCGGGTACGGCCACCGAGTTCACACTGGAAGCCATTTGCACGCTGACGCCCTTCCGCAGAGGCAAGGGCTGCGCCAGCGCCGCACTCGCCACCAGGGAACAGGCAATGATAAATAGGGCTCGTCTCATGGTCGCCCTCCTTGATTGATATAGTGTACTAGTTGACTAGAGCATTCAATCTTATCTTTAGATCGACCCTGCTCTGGATCCGCAGTCCAGTCAGCCATCCGCGCACGCGCCCTCCATCCTCACCATTCTCGGCCTCTCCCCGCCGCCAAGGTCCAACTGATGCCGACCTTCGCCCTTCGGACGGTGGACCAGGCCATTCCCTCTTAGCCGTGCGACAAATCACCGGAGAATGGTGTCAAATCACGTTATGCGGCTCTGTCTGCTTGTTCTCTCCTCCGCCCTAATCGCCCCATGTC
>JACZJQ010000090.1 GCA_014860455.1 Bryobacteraceae bacterium
ATTGCGGGGATTGCGGGGTCGGGTCGATGGATGGGCACACTTCACCCATACATTGCTTGAAAGTTCAGGGTTCCGCCGCCGAAGAGAAGGGTAGCGGGCGGCGATGCTACGCCGTCTTTGGAGTTTGGGGCAGTGAGGACGCGTGACGCTTGGGGCTGGCTGCACCGGCGCCGGCGGACATAGTGCGCGGCTTGCTGAGCGAATCCAGACGGGCCCAGACGGGCTGGATGCGGACGCCGGGGGCGAGGCGCGCGGGCGCGGCGTTTGTTTTGTCGACGGCCAGCAGGGCGCGTTCCTGCTGGATCTGGCGGAGCTGGGAGAGGCTGCGGAACAGCAGTCGCTCGTTGGTACCGCGGTAGCGGGCCAGGCGGATGCTGCGGCCGGAGCGGTCTCTATCGCCGAGGTCGATTTCGGCGAAGGTCTCCATGGCGCGGATCTTATAGAGCTGCCAGGCGGCGAGGATCACCATATCGACGAGCGTGTTCTCGATGGCGCCGTGGGGTTGGAATTCGTCGAGGTACTGCTGGCGCAGAGAATGGTATTGAGCGCGGAGATGGGGATCGACGGCGTTTTCGAACTTCATGGCCGAGAGGCCGTGCTTGAGAGCGTTGCGCGACGAGATGGCCTTGCCTTCGTCAGTGCGGGGGCCGGTGAGGGCGATCGTGTTGTGTTCCATCGGTTGTCTCCTTAGGCCGGGGTAGATAGACGTCCGGCCACGAAGAAAAGGGTTGGGGGCTGGAACAAGCGGAGACGGGGTGAAGCGCGGTAAATGGGTGAATGGGAATGAGATAGAAAATTCGCTGGGGCTGTGACGAGGGGCGCTGGGTGGGTGCAACAGCGCACACATGCCTGCGAGGGCGCCAGCCGCGGTCCAGGGGTACCTAAAAGCGGCCTTCGGAGCTTAGGCATCCGTCATTTGTTTATGAAAGACCACCCGTTCGATCTGGTCGACGAGTCCGCGGATCTCCACTGGATCAGTGGAACTCTTTACCTTATCCAGCAGGTTGAGCAGGGCGGCGTCAGAGGTTTCCGTTTCGCTGACTTCAGTTGATTTCCGTTGCGACTTCACCCGAGCCCATCGCGCCTGAACCGCATTGCGGGCGCTTTCGCTGCGTTCCGCGGGAGTCAGGCTCGCCGCCCGCGCGGGGCCGCCCTTCAGTCCTCCCTTGCGCCCAAGGGCGACGGCGGCCGGGTTCTTGGTGATCGGCATACCTCATTTATACGTGATCGGTCAAGAAGAATGGATACGTGAGAAGAAGCACATCAGGACGATTCGCGAACGAGCGCTTCCATCCACTCCCGCCGCCCGCACCGCGGGCACTTCACGTCTTTTGTTGTCAGAATATGCGGGCTCACAAAATCGGCCCACACAGAGATCATGAACTCGTGCCCGCACCCCGGACACCGGTATCCCGTCGTCGCCGCATGCCACCTCACCAGCGACGCCAGCATCCGCGCCACCCCGGCCCCCACCGGCATAAGGCGAACCTTTTTTCGCATTTGAACATGAATTGTCGGACAGGGACCCCCTGCCGCCATGTCTGCGTTCCCGCATCCCCCTGAAAATCGCACGGTTGGAGGAACGCAGCGGCCTTTCCTGCTCGAGCACAGTAACGAGTAGACTTGGGACATGATTTCAAGACCCGGAATACTATTGTTGGTCCTGACGTTCTCATGCGCCCTCGCGGCCTCGGCTCAGAGCGTTAGCGGCTTGTGGTGCCAGGTAGCCAACCCGGCGCATTGTGTACTCCTGACCCAGGCCTCAAATACGACGGAGGTCATCGCAGCGGATTTGCAGGCAAGCGGCAAATCCTATGCCCTGGCGTCTGGCTATTTTAGGGATGGCCGCCTTGCATTGGCGTTTCGCCGTGTGGACATCCGCGACATTGGATTCATGACGTTCATCACCAAGGGGCTGGACACAGCCGACGCACGCACTTTCAATCCCGACGGGAGCCAGCGCTGGCGCGGCATCTACAAGCGCAAGAGCCGCTGAGACTTGGCCGGCGCGACGGACTCCTAATCGCATTCCAGCTTTCCCGGCTACTGAAGGGTCTTTCCTATGGCGGACCGAATCCTCCGCCTCTTCAGTTGAACTCCTCGACAATTCCTACAGGCACGTCCGCTGGGCCGGGGGGCGAGTATGACTGGTGCTCATTCAGTCTGGGGCATTTGGCACCGAAGCCCCCTACCCATTCAGTATCGGGGCGAGGCGGTTCCTCCGCCGCAACGCGCTTCCCAATCGATGAACCCCTCGTCTCGCCAGCCCCCTGCTGGCTCCTTAAACGCCAAAACGCGAGCCGTTGCGGGTATCGGCTCGCGTCCTTGTCTACCTTTCAGCGGACGGTTACTTCGTATGGTTTTCGAGTTCCAGCCCCGGGATCATCTCTTCGCCCGGATGCGTCCGCTCTCCCTGATGCGTCAGCAGTTCCAGACCGTACTCATAGCCCTTGTTGAAGGCCTTCACATTGAGGTCAAGGAACCGCTTGGGAACCTCGTGCTCGACGCCCGCGCGGCACGCCTCCGGCGAAACCGCCTTGGTGATGGCGCTGAAGAAACCGACCATGATCACGTTCAGCACCATCTTCTTGCCCAGTTCCTCGGCGAACCGCGTCGCCGGGATGCCGTAGATCTTGCACTTGGGCACCTGCGGCAGCGCGTCGAGTTGCACCAGGTCCTCTTCCACCAGCAGGAACCCGCCCTCTTTCACTTCCGGCCCATACCGCGTATACGCCTCCAGCGACATCGCGATCAGGATATCCGGCCGCGTCAGATACGGGTAAAGCACCGGCTCGTCGCTCAAAACCAGCGCCGCGCTGGCGGCGCCGCCACGGGCCTCAGGCCCGTAGTTCTGGGTCATGGTGGCGTAGCCCTTCTCCACCAGCGTGATTGCGTTGCCGATGATGTGGGCGGCCAGAATGACGCCTTGGCCGCCGAAGCCGGCGATTCGCAGTTCGGTCAGCATGAGCAGCAGCCCTCCTTGCCTTCGCTCTCGTCGCCGCAGCCCACCCCGACCTCGGCCACCTCGTGGTAATGCGCGCCCAACTGGCTGCGCATCAGCGTCAGATAATCGGGCCGGTCGCGGTCCACAAACTTGCCGACAATGATCGGCTGGCCGTGCGTGATCGCCACTTCATACGTGGGCGCGCCGTTCTTGACCTTCGCCATCTCCTTGTACTCTTTCATCTGCGCCAGCCCGTCGGCGTAGCCATTCCGACGGCCGTAGAGCGTTGGGCACGGCGAAAGCACCTCAATGAACCGGAAGCCCTTCTTCTTCAGCGCCTCGGTCATCGACTTCTCAAGCTGCTTCACATGGAACGCCGTCCAGCGCGCCACGTAGCACGCGCCCGCGGCATCAACAAGCTGCGGGATGTTCAATTCCGGCTCGAAGCTGCCATAGGGCGTTGTCGTCGACGTCGCCGCGCCGGGCGTGGTGGCCGCCGCCTGGCCGCCCGTCATGGCGTAGATCATGTTGTTGACGCAAACCACCAGGATGTCCATGTTGCGCCGGGCGGCGTGGATCAGATGGTTGCCGCCGATCGAGGTCAGATCGCCGTCGCCGGAGTAGACCACCACGGTCAACTCCGGGTTGGCCAGTTTCAACCCCGTGGCAAACGGGATGGCTCGCCCGTGCGTGGTGTGGAACGAATCCAGTGCGACGTAGCCGCTCACCCGGCCCGAGCAGCCGATGCCGGAGACGATGGCCGTCTTCTTCAAGTCGGCCCCGGAGGCCATCAGGGCGTAGGCGAAACTATTCACCGTCGTGCCCAGCCCACACCCGGGACACCAGATGGTCGGGATGCGGTCGTTGCGTAGGACCTTCTCGACCGGGTTGGTCAAGGCCGTGGGCTCGATCAAAGTGCTCATTGCGCCCCCCTCTCAATCGCTTCCAGAATCTCCAGCGGGTCGTGGACCGTGCCCCCCGGATGCGGCACGCTGATCACCTTCGTCCGGCCGGCGGCGAAGCGTTCCAGTTCGATCACCACCTGCCCCATGTTCAGTTCCGGCATGATAAGCGCCTTCACCTTGGGGGCCAGCTCGCGGATCAGCTTCTCCGGGAACGGCCACACGCAGATCAACCGCAGCGAGCCAACCTTCAACCCCTTCTCCCGCGCCAGGTGGACGGCGCGCATGGCCACGCGTGACGTGATGCCGTAGCTCACCACCACCACGTCGGCGCCTTCGACCCCGTCGGCCTCGACGATCGTCAATTCATCCGCCGCGCGGCTGATCTTTTCGAACAGCCGGGTCACCAGTTCCCGCTGCTGCTTGGGGTTCATCAGCGGGTAACCCTTCTTGTCGTGCGTCAGGCCCGTCACATAAAGCCCGTAGCCCTCGCCGGCGTGGGCCATCTCAGGCACCAGGTCTTCGCCGACTTCGTATGCAAGGTACTCGTCCGGCTTCTTCGACGTGCGGCGCCGCGGCTGGACTTCGATCTCTTCCGCCTCCGGAATCACCACCTTTTCGGTCATGTGGCCGACGCACTCGTCCATCATGAACATCACCGGAACACGGAACTTCTCGGCCAGGTTCAGCGCCTTCACAGACAGGTCGAAGCACTCCTGCGGCGAGTTCGGCACCAGCGAGATCGTCGAATAGTCGCCGTGCGACCCGAACCGCGCCTGCATCATGTCGCCCTGGGCCGGCAGCGTCGGCAGTCCTGTTGACGGGCCCCCGCGCTGGACATCGACAAACACGCACGGCGTCTCGGTCATCGCCGCGTAGCCGATATGCTCCATCATCAGCGAATAGCCCGGCCCGGAGGTCACCGTGAACGACTTCTGGCCGGCCCACACCATGCCCTGCAGCGTGATCGACGCTGCCAGTTCGTCTTCCATCTGGATGAACAGCCCGCCGACGGTGGGGGCGCGCTGGGCGAAGCGTTCCACAACCTCGGTGGACGGAGTAATCGGGTAGCCGGCGGCAAACTTGGCCCCGGCCGCGAGCAGCCCTTCACAACAGGCGGTGTCGCCGTTGATGAAGTGGGTGCCGGTGAGAACGGATTCCTTTTCGGCGTGCATGATTAGGCTTCCTTCGCCTCCACTGCTGCTGCTTCCGCGGCTGCCGGGCCCGCGGCCGGAGCCACCGGCTTGGTCTCGGCTGATTTGAAGCCAAAGATGGCGAAATCGGGGCAGTACATGCCGCACAGGTTGCAGCCGGAACACTTGTCCGGCTCCACCATGTGTGGCGGATGGTATCCCTTCTTATTAAAAGCGGAAGAGAGCGCGAGGACATGGGTGGGGCAGAATTCTACACAGAACCCGCATCCCTTGCAGCGCTCGGTCGTGACAACCACGGAGCCTCTAGCCATGGAGAGCCCCCTCCTAACAGGACTTCATGGTTCCATATGCAATCGTTATGCCATGTGCGGGCGGAGGTTATCTTGACGCGAAGGTAAGATACACAGATCGTTGGACTTGGCAAGCAATCAGCGAGCCAAACTGTGGTGGTCTTCGACAGCCGTTTTGGGTGATTTGACCCATCCTACAGGAGCATATAGGTCACCAGCGCCGTAGCGACCGCCCGGCTATGCGCATCGTGCACATCGACTGTGATCACGGCGAGGGTCTTGCCGAGTTTGACGATGCGTGAGCGGGCGCGGACTTTGCCATGGCCGGCGGGGTTCAAGTAGTTCAATTTGAGTTCGACGGTGGTGATCTGGCGCAAGCCTCCGAGTTGTCCGAAAAGGGCGACGCCGGCGGCGGCATCGACGAGAGTGGCCGTCACGCCGCCATGCAGCGAGCCGAAGATGTTGGTCAACTCCGGGCGGACCTCGACCTCCATGGTGATGCCGTCTTTCCAGACTCGGACCACCTTGAAGCCCAGCGTCGCGTTGAACGACGTGCTGGTCATGAGGCGGTTTAATTCAGTGCGGTTCAGCGGTGTGGGTTTCAAATTTGTAGTATGGCACTGGAGGGCATCATGGCGTTCAAAGTCACCACGTTTTGTCAGGATGGAGTGGCGATAGTGGGGATCGACAGTCCGCCGGTGAACGCGTTGGCCGCGGGGCTGGCCGAGATGGTGGCCGACATCGTCGAAGAGGTGAACGAAGCCGAACCGGTCAAGGCCATTGTTGTCGTCTGCGCGGGCAAGACGTTCGTGGCCGGCGCGGACATCCGCGAACTGGGCGAGACGGCGGCTGGGCGGATGGGTCCGATCACGCTGAGCGCGGCGTTCAACCGGATTGAGGCCAGCGCGAAACCGGTGGTGATGGCGATACATGGCACGGCGCTGGGCGGCGGGCTGGAACTGGCCATGGCGGGCCACTACAGGATCGCGCTTAGTTCGGCCAAAGTCGGGCAGCCGGAGGTGAATCTGGGCCTGATTCCGGGCGCCGGCGGGACGCAGCGGCTGCCGAGGTTGTGCGGTATCGCCAAGGCGCTGGATCTGTGCGTGAGCGGCCGCACCATCACCGCGGCCGAGGCGCTGGAGGCTGGAATCATCGACAAGGTGGTGGAGAAAGACCTGGTGGACGAGGCCGTGGCCTATGCGGCTTCGCTCGGCCAGGTGAGGCGGACCGGCGCCGTGGCGCTGCCCGCGGCGGACCCGGAGGCGGTGGAAGCGGCCAGGAAAGGCGCCGCGCGCAGGATGCGCGGCCAGACGGCGCCGCTGGCGGTGATTGAGGCGATCGAAGCTTCGTCGCGGCTGGAGTTCGCCGAAGGTTTGGACGAAGAGAAGCGGCTGTTCGAGCAGTGCCTCTACGGGCCGCAATCCAAGGCGCTGATGCATGTGTTTTTCGCTGAGCGGGAAGTTGGAAAGATCCCGGGTGCCGCGGTGGAGGCGCTGCCGGCGGTTGAGAAAGCGGCAGTGCTGGGAGCGGGCACGATGGGCCGCGGCATCGCCATGTGTTTCGCCAACGCAGGGATTCCGGTCAGGCTGAGCGACCAGACCGAGGCGGCACTGGATGCAGCGATGGCGGCGATCCGCGAGACCTACGAGGCGGGTGTGAAGAAGGGCAAGTTGAGCGAAGCGGACGTGGAGGTGCGGCTGGCTTTGATCCATCCCTCAGCTTCGCTCGATGGCTTCGACGAAGCCGGCATCATCGTCGAGGCCGTGTTTGAGGACCTCGAGGCGAAGCAGCGTGTTTTCACTCAAATCGATGAGGTCGCCAGGCCGGGCGCGATTCTGGCCACCAACACATCAACGCTCGATATCGACGAGATTGCCACGGCGACGTCGCGTCCCGAAAGGGTGTGCGGATTTCATTTCTTCTCGCCGGCGCACATCATGAGACTGCTGGAGATCGTGCGTGGGCGGGCGACGTCGCCGGAGGTGCTGACGGCGGCGATGGAACTTGGCAAGCGACTGCGCAAGACGGCGGTGCTGGCCGGGAACTGTCCGGGCTTTATCGGCAACCGCATGTTCGCTCCCTACCGCGACGCGGCGATCCGGTGCGTCGAACAGGGCGCGTCGCCGTGGGCGGTGGACGAGGCGCTGACCGGCTGGGGCATGGCGATGGGTCCGATCCGGGTGGGCGATCTTTCGGGGTTGGACATTCTGCGCGAAGTCCGCATCGCCGCCGGTCTGGCCGGAACGGTGGAGGACAGGCTGATCGCCGCCGGGCGGCTGGGCGAGAAGACCGGGCGGGGCTGGTACAGCTACGCGGCGGGCCGCAAGGCGGAACCTGATTCTGAAGTCGAGGAGGCGGTGCGCGCGTATGCCGGGGAGATGGGCATCGAGCAACGGGCGTTCACGGCCGATGAGATCGTCGAGCGCTGCGTCTCGGCGTTAAGGATGGAAGGGCGGAAGATCCTAGATGAAGGGATGGCGCTGAGGGCCGGCGACATCGACATTGTCTACATTCACGGTTATGGATTCCCGGCGTGGCGGGGCGGGCCGATGTTCAGCGGGATGTAAGGATCCAGAGCGCGGCGGCAGATTAAGTGCCTCGGCTGTCAGGACCTGGCTGCGTAGAGGAAGGGAGGCTCGTACAAATACAAACCGGGCAACTGCAATATACAGTTGCCCGGACTTGAGGAATCTGGACTGCAGCGACTACCGCTTGCGGCGGACCAGAGGCAGAACTGCGAGAGCGAGACCGACCAGAGCGAAGGTGGCGGGCTCGGGAACCGAGTTCATCGACGCCTGGACGTCGGAATCCTCAAATTCCAGCCTCAAACCGCTCGGGCTGCCCTCGGTGCCGCCCTGGTTGAGGATCTGGACGGTGATCGTGTTGAGGCCGGCCACGAAGCCATTTCCAACACCCGTAGAATAGGTGCCATTCATGACACCGCCGGCAAAAGCACCTATGCCTCCGGGGATGAGCGAAGTGCTGTTGAGGTTGACGCTCGTGACGCTGTCGTCACCGGCGATGCTGAAATCGAACCAGGCCGTGCTGGGGTCGTAGCCTGTGAGGTCGAACGTCAGGGTATAGGTATAGCTGCCAAGAGGATCGGTGAGCAGCGCACCGCCCTGACCGACGTAGCTGGCCTGAGGCGAAACCCAACTGGAGTTGCCATCGTTGGCAACCCACGCCCCAAACGGGAACTGGCCGTCCTGGGTCACATAAGCGGTGCCGCCGGCGAGTTGCCAGCTCTGGTCCACACCACCGGAAACGTTCATTCCCGTGCTGTACAGACCCACGATCGGCATCGCTGCCGCAAGAGACGCCACACCAAGCGTCAGGACCATCAACTTAAGCAATTTCATTTGACTCCTCCAAGTCTAGGAGGTTGGATCTCGTGAGACGCATCCGCCTACGTCCAACCTCTAATCAGTCTAAGTCCCGCGCCTGCAGAATGCAAAGGAAAACTTAGAGAACTTGATCATGGTACGCACGGGTCACTCTGCCGGTAGGCGATTGTACCGGTGAAGCTGTAATCGGCTTGTTATCATACTTTTAGTACTAATAGTACCCAAATGGTAGTTATTGCGCCGCGGCGCCGGCCGGGGTGGTCCGCTCGCGCCATTCGGCCAGGCGGGCGGCGAGTCGCTGGCGGACGGTGATAAACTGCTGATTCTCAAAATGGTTGGTCATTTCGCGGGGGTCGGCGCGGAGGTCGTAGAGTTCGTTGGGGCCTTCACCGTCGTTGCGAAAGACGAGTTTGAATCGGTTGTCGCGGACCATCTCGGTGTTGCGGAAGTGGCCGAAGACGAGGTCCTCCCACACCTCGCCCTTGGGCAGCGGGGAGTTGGAAACCATCGCAAGATAGCTTGTCCCGGAGAGGCGTCGATCCTCGGAAACCTCGATGCCGGCCATCTCGCAGACCGTCGGCAGGAAGTCAGTGAAGCTGACCATTTCCGGGCGGACCGATTCGATAGGGGTCTTGCCGGCCCAACTCCAGATCATGGGGACTTTGACGACCTCTTCGTACATGTTGATGGGGTCGGAGGCGTGGCCTTTGCTCCACAGGCCGTGGCGGCCGAGGAGGTAGCCGTTATCGGAGGTGAAGACAATCACCGTGTCGTCGATGAAGCCCTTCTGGAAGAGCTTTTTGCGCAGCACGCCCAACTGGTCGTCGAGTGCGGTGACCGAAGCTGCACATTTGCGGAGGTTGGCGCGGGTGTCGCCGAGCATCTCTTTCTCGCGCAGGGCGTTGGAGGCGGCGGGCTGGATGCCGAAGGAATCGAAGTTTGAGTCCTTATACATGTCGTAATACTTCTGCGGGTGGCCGTCGTAGGGAGTGTGCGGATTAAAGTGGGCGACGGTGAGAAAGAAGGGCTGCCCTTTCTTCTGTTGGTCGACGTAATCGCAGGCCTTCTGGGTGATGAGATCCGGCAGGTAGCCCCGCTCTTCGGCGCGGGCGCCGTTGAGGAACATGACCGGATTCTGATAGCGGCTTGACCCGCCTTCGAACGTGTACGTGTAGTCGAAGCCATGGCCCGGCTTTGCGTCGTTGCCGAGGTGCCATTTGCCGGAGTAACCGCAGCGGTAGCCGGCCTTGGCGAGCAGATCGCTGATGAACAGTTCGCGGGCGAAAGCGGCCGGTACTTCCTTCTGGCCCTGCGGGGGATCGGCGATGGGATTGGCGGTGAGGAAGTCGTGGATGCCGTGCTGGCGAGGGGTGCGCCCGGTGAACAGCGTCGCGCGGCTGGCCGAGCAGATGGGGGATGTCACAAAACTATTGAGGAAACGGACGCCGGAGCGGGCCAGCAAATCGATATTCGGGGTTTTGATCTCCTGGTTGCCGTAGCAGCCGGTCATCCAGGCGGCCAGGTCGTCGGCCAGAACGAGAACGATGTTGGGCTTCAGGCCGGCGCCACGGGGCGGAGGGCCCTGCTTCTCTTTCTTCTTGCTGTCCTTCTTCTGGGCGAATAGCGGCGCCGCAACGCCGGCAAGGATGCCGCGGCGGGAGATGTCATTCATTTGAGTACCTCGTCAAACTTGTTGTCCAGCCTACAGAACGTCGGCGAACCCCCGCTTCAGGTGCCGGAAGAGCAAGCCGCCCAGCAGAAAGATCCCGACACAGGCCGCAACGAGAAACGTCAGTTCGCCGGCCGGGGGCAGTTCGTAGCCCATCATGAGCTTGCGGTAGGCTTTGACAACGCTGGCCAGGGGATTGATATGAACCAGGAAGCGGGCTCCTTCGGGGAACATAGTCTCGTCGATGAAGATGGGCGTGAGCCAGAACCAGCCGGTGAGCAGAACAATGGTGACCTGTGCGGTGTCCTTCAGATACACCTGCAGGCTGGAGGCGATCCAACTGATGCCGAGCGCAAACAGGCCGAGCATCAGCGTGTAGAACGGCAGCAGCAGGATGAGCACGCTAAAGTGCTGCTGATAGGCGAACACGGCGGTGACGGCCACCGTCATGGCGATGGCGTGGCTGGTGAGCGACGACAACAGCGTCGCCACCGGCAGGATCTCGCTGGGAAACACGGTCTTGGTGATGAGGCCGGCGTGCTCGGTGAGCGACATGGTCGAGCGCTGGACCGTGTCCTGAAACAGCAGCCAGGGCAGGTAGCCGCAGAACAGATACATCGTATAGCTGTCGCCCGAACCCGGCGGTGGCTGCACCTTCATGCAGTACTGAAAGACGAACACCCACGAGAAAAGGAGTACGGCGGGCTGGATGATCGTCCAGAGCCAGCCCGCCGCCGAACCCACGAAGCGCTGTTCAAAGTCGCGGCGGACCAGTTGATATAGCAACGACTGGCGTTCTCGGAGAAGGCGGATAAAATTCGCGCCAGGAAGCCAGGCGGGCATGCGATGAGTGAGAGAGGTCGCCAAACTTGAATTATACGCGGCTCGGCCGGCCATCCCGCCATGC
>JACZJQ010000091.1 GCA_014860455.1 Bryobacteraceae bacterium
CCCCGTTTCCCTCGCCTCGTCGAACAACCCCGCCCGCCGGCACAGGTCCACCACCAGCGCAAACTCCTCGCCCATCGAGTCGCCGAAGTTCTGCCCGTGGCTCTTGCCGTGCTGCCAGCACGTGATCGCCCGCATCCGCGCCGCGGTCGCCCCCGCCTTGTCCCCCGCGTCGTCGCAATGCCACGCCAGATACAGTTCCGACCACCCCGCATCGGCATGCTGGCCCAACTGATCCAGTAGCCACGACTGCCGCCGGAACGGATGCTCGCCTCTCGGAAACTCCTCCGACCGCACCAGTTCGCCCACTCCCTCCACCGCCGCTTCGATCTCCGGCACGGCCAGCCCGCACCCTGGACACACCTCAATCCAGCGCTCCAGCGTCGCCCGCACCTCGCCCCCAGGCCGCGTGTCGAAATCCGGCGCCACGCCTCCATCCAGCACGACCACCGTCTCCTGGGTACTTTCCTCGCCGCACACCGCGCATTTTCTAATAGGCATTCTGGCGCCTGTTTTAGCACAATGAACGGTATGGTTGTCGAAATCGAAGGCGTAGCGCTCCATCTCGCCCACCCGGACGAGATGCCCGTCCGCTGGGTAGGCCAGGAAGAGGTCATGCGCCAGTTGCTAGCCGCATGGCTCGTCGTCGACGAAGCCGACATGCCCATGAACCCGCGCCTGATCGGCAAGCCCGGCGTCGGCAAGACCACGCTCGCCTATGCCGCCGCCCAGCGGCTCGGCCGAGAGGTCTACGTCATGCAGGCCACCGTCGACACCCGCCCCGAAGACCTCATCGTCCAGCCCGTCATCGACGGACCCCAATCTCTGCGCTACGTTGCCAGCCCGCTGGTTTCGGCCATGCTCCGCGGCGGCGTCGCCATTCTCGACGAAGGCAACCGCATGTCGGAAAAGAGCTGGGCCAGCCTCGCCCCACTTCTCGATGGCCGCCGCTATGTCGAAAGCATCGTCGCCGGCATCAAGGTCAAGGCCCACCCGCTGTTCCGCATCGTCGCCACCATGAACGACGACTCCTCCACCTTCGACCTGCCCGAATACATCCACTCCCGCCTCCAGCCCCAGATCCTCATCGACTTCCCCGAACGCGACGAAGAGATGATGATCCTGCGCGAAAACCTGCCCTTCGCCGACGAGCGCGTTCTGGACTACATCGTCGACTTCCTCCAGCAGGCCCACGCCTCCGAGGAACGCTATACCGTCCGCGACGGCATCAACATCGGCCGCTATGCCATGAAGCTGATGGTCGAACCCGTGCTTGCCGGCGGTCTGCCCGAAGCGCTGGGCTTCTCGGTTCGCCACATCCTAGGCGAGGAGGCGTTGAGGTATGCCCGACGGACCGGATGACATCTCCGCCTTCGACTTCTCCAGCCTGACGCGCGGCCACATCACCTATGTCCCGGTCGTCCCCGGACGCATGGAGTTTGCCCTCGAAGTCCGCCGCCGCATCCTCGAAGATCGTCCCGCCGTGGTCGCCATCGAACTGCCCGGCTGGCTCCGCCAGCCCTACATCGACGCTATCGCCCGGCTGCCGCGGCTCACCGTCATCGTTTACCCCGAAGACCCGGAATCCGACCGCGCTATCTATGTCGTCGTCGAACCCGCCGATCCCTTCATCGAAGCCCTCCGCACCGCCCGCGAAATCGGCGCCGAGGCCCTGTTCACCGAACCCGATTCCATCGACCGCCCCCACCTCCAGGAGGCCTACCCCGACTCCCACGCCCTGCGCTCGGTCCCCTATCAGGCCTACATCGACGCCTACCGCGTCCATCCCCGTCCCCGCAACGATGAAATCGAGTCGCACGCCGCCGCCATGGCCTGGCGCCTGCAAGGTTCCGATCCCGAAAAGCCTGTCCTGGCCGTCGTCTCGCTCAACATGCTCGATGCCGTCCTCGACGCCATGGAACTGCCGCAGGAGCGTCCCGCGCGGCGAAAGTCCCCGCAGGAGGCCGAACTCGTCCACCCGCATCCGGATTGCCTGGCCCAGATCACCTCCGAGATGCCCTATCTTCAGGAACGCTACGAACGGTTCCGGCTCCAGGGCGATGCCGCCAACTTCCTCGACCGCCGCCGCATCCAGTTCGACCTGCTCCGGGAAGCCGAAAAGGACTACGAAGCCCAGACCGGCGACCGCCTCGCCCACTGGCACCGCCGCGCCCTGGCCCGCTACTCCCGCAATCTCGCCCACTTGGACCAGCAACTGGTGGCATCCCTCTACGACCTCACCACCGCCGCCCGCGCCGTCGTCGACGACAACTATGCCTGGGAACTCTGGCGCCTGGCCGGCGCCTGGCCCTGGCAGCAGGAATCGGCCGAAATCCCCACCACCCGTATCAGCGCCGAGGAGATGTGGATCAACACGCGCCGTATGAAACTCCGCCGCCGCCTGCCGAGGATGAAGCGCCGGCTGATGCCCAGGGGCCTGAAACCGCGCCCCAAGGAGAAAACGCCCGGCGAGTGGGCCAGCCAGATCGACGGCTCGGCCATCTGCAGCTACCCGCCCGAAGACCTCGTGATCGAAGAGTTCGGCCGCCTCGTCAAGCAGAAGGCGAAATCGCTGGTCAGCGAGGAACTCACCCGCGTCGAGCCGTTCACCACCTCCATGCTCGACGGCGTAGACATGCGCGAAACCATCCGCAACTGGTTTGAGGGCAAGATCTACGTCCGCCGCCACGAACGCCTCTCCGGCAACGCCGGCGCCGTGGTCATCATCTTCGACCAGGACGACGACGACCGCTACGACTTCCTCACCACCTGGCTCGGCGAGCATCAGAACGAAAGCGACATGGCTTTCTATTCCACCCAGCCTTTCAGCCACATGGTGGGCCCCGGCATTGGCCGCGCCGAATATGGCGGACTCATGCTGACCCTGCCCCCGCGCCGCATGTACGACGTCTGGAAGGATCCGGACTACGATTTCGCCGAATCGCACAGCGAACGCCTGCTGCTCGCAGCCCTGGACTACTCGCTCGAACGCCACGTCGTCTATGTCGCCGCAAAGCCGCCGCGGACCATCTTCAAGTCCGTCGCCGCGCACCTGGGCAGGAACATTCTCTACGTCCCAACCGGCCAGTTGTCGCCTTCAAAGCTGAAACGCATCCGCGTGGTCCACGTGCTCGACAGCTTCGCCCGCCGCCAGACGGCCCGTGACTACCTCTGGTGAGCGAAACCCCATCGCCCACCGCCGCGTCTAGCCCACATTGAGTGGTGTGTTCCCAGGCTGCCGAAAGCGCTCCGGATGCACCCTGTTTGCACTGTCCGGTTGATATACTTGGAGTTTGCCTAATTCCATGCCAACGAAGAAGAAGTGGTTAGCCCCGATTGTGCTCGCCGCCCTGGTCTTTTCCGGTTCCGCTGCGGCTCAGCAGTACGCCACCGGCCAGGCGGCCCGGCTCGTGATTGGTCAGAAGCCTTTTGGCGCAGGAGACCCCGGCGCGTCCGATGTTCTGCTCGGAGCGCTCAACGGAGTCGCCTATGGCGCCAACACGCTGGTGATCGCAGACTCCAACCGCCTCGGCGCGCAGCCCAACAACAACCGCGTTCTCATTTACCGCGACCTTTCCAGCCAGGTGCTGAGCCCGTATGCCGAGTTCCCGCAGAGCGACACCCGTTGCCCGGCCTGCATCGGCAAGGCCACCAGCGTGCTCGGCCAGCCGGACTTTGAGAAAGTCGATTTCCCTCGCGCCATCACCCAGTCCACGATGAATCGGCCTCTGGGTGTGGCCTACAACGGCCGCATGCTCGCCGTCGCCGACACCGACAACAACCGCGTCCTCATCTGGCGCTCGCTGCCCACTTCGAACGAAGCGCAGGCCGATTTCGTCGTCGGACATGCCGACTTCACCAAGAACGCCGCCACCCGGTCGTTGACCGCAAAAACGCTGCGCGGTCCCCAGGGCGTCTGGCTCGATGACGCCGACGGACTCTGGGTGGCGGACACGCAAAACAGCCGCGTGCTTTACTACGGCGTCGTCACGCAGAACAACCCCGACGCCAAACTTGTCCTCGGCCAGAAGGACTTCAATTCCGACCAGCAGACCTCGCTCGCGCAGGTGCCTGTCGTCAGGGCCGATTCGATGCGCAATCCCGTTTCGGTGACCTCCGACGGCCAACGGCTCTATGTGGCCGACCTCGGCCTGAGCCGCGTCCTGATCTGGAACACGATCCCCACCCAGAACGCCAAGGCTGCCGACGTGGTCGTCGGCCAGCCCGACATGACGACGTATCTGAGCAATAACGTCGAACAGCTCTGCGAGTCCACCGGCACCGACGACGAAGGCAACGCCACGTACCCCGCGATGTGCGGCCGATCGATGTCGATGCCCCGATTCGCTCTCTCCGACGGCCAAAGGCTCTACGTGTCGGATTCGGGCAACGACCGCGTTCTGGTCTACAACACGATCCCCAACGAGAATGGCGTCAACGCCGATGTCGTGCTGGGCCAGCAAAGCGATTCCATCAACCAGGCGTCTGATTCGGCCGAACCCGAACGCGTCGCCTCGACTGACTCCTTCCGTACGCCCGGCGCTCTGGCCTGGGACGGAACAAATCTCTACGTCGCCGACGCTTTCAACAACCGCGTCCTGGTCTACACGCCCGCCGATTACCACCTTCCGCTCACCGCCGTCCGTAACGCCGCCAGCCCCGAGGTCTATGCCCAGGGATATGTTGTCGTAGCCGGAACGCTGAAGGAGAAGGACAAGCTGACCATCAAGATCGGCGACAACTCGGTGGAGAATTCCGAGAAGGAATACACCGTCACGGTGCTGGAGGACGACACCATCACCGCCATCATCGACCGCTTCATCGCCGCCATCAACGCCGGCGAGGGCGATCCGCTGCTGGCCGCCTCGCCCAACTACGCCTACGACGCCATCATGTTCCAGGCCCGCAATTCGGGCCCCTCGGGCAACAACGTCAGCATCGCCGCTTCGCTCGACCCCGCCACCAGCCTGACCACGATGACCACGTCCGGAACAACGCTGCAGGGCGGCAACGACGCCGCCAGGGTTGCTCCGTTCGGCCTGGTGACCATCCTCGGCGACAATCTCGCCGACTTCACCTCCGAAGTCCAGCGTCTCGACAAGCCGCTTCCATACAACCTGGCGAACACCGAGGTCTTCTTCGATGGCGTCCGGGCTCCTCTGGTGTTGGTGGCGCCTGACCGCGTCATCTGCCAGTTGCCGGTCGTGATGACGGGTTCAACCTCGGCCAGCGCCATCATCAGAACGGTTCGCGCCGACGGCCGGGTGACGGTCTCGACGCCGGTCGCCGTGCGCGTCATCGCACAAAACCCCGGCGTCTTCGCCGACGCTTCGCTCCCGCCTGCTCCGGGTGTCGTCTACCATTATTCGTCCGCCGCCACCGGCACGGTTTCGGTTGACGGTACCGCCCAGCCCGGCGACGAGGCCAGCATCTTCATCCGCGACCGGAAGTACACCTACCGCGTCCAGGCCGGCGACACGCTGGCCAGCGTCCGCGACGGTCTGGTGGCCCTGATCAACACCGCTGATCCCGAGGTCGAGGCCTTTGGCTCGGGTACCTTCACCCGCGTCCGTCTCCGCGCCAAAATCCCAGGCCCCATCGGCAACGGACTGCCGATCAGCGCCAAATCCACCGACGGCTCGGTCGGCAGCACCATCGACGGATCAGTGATCATGACGGCGCTCAATACTGAGCTTTGCTGCGCCAGCGAAGCTGGCGCCGAGGTGACCGAAGACAACCCGGCCGTGCCCGGCGAGACCATCGTCGTGCTGGCCACCGGCCTCGGCCTGGTCGGCCCCGACGAAGCCCGCGAAGCCATGCAGACCGGCCAGCCCTACGCCGGACCGGAACTGAACGACGTTACCGAGTTCGTCTCCTCGCTTGCAGGCGGCAAGACGGCCAACGTGCTGTTCGCCGGGTTGGTGCAGGGTCTGGTGGGCGTCTATGAGGTCCATCTGGAGTTGAATACGGATATCCCGTCCAACCCCAAGACCAGCGTCTACATCGCCCAGAGCTTCCAGATCTCGAATTACTTCTACGTCCCGGTGGTCAACCCGAGGGAAGCCCAATAGGCCGTTGCAATCCGGTGATCCGAAGGGCGGATGGCTCGAAGCCTCCCGCCCTTACTCTTTTAGCGTGTATGGCTTGAACCCGCCCGCCCGCATCGCCGTGCGAGCCCGTTCGGTGTCTTGCTCCCGGCAGTAGAAGAACGCCCCCACGCGCTCGCTGACGAAGATGAACCCACCTCGGTAGGTGTCGGTTTCGATCAGGTAGTCGATGCCGGCGGCATCCAGCACGCCCTCCAGCCGTTGGGCCTCTTTGAGCCGCCCGGCGATGAAGAGCAGGTCGAGGTCAATGTCTCCGAAGAATTCGAACGGCTGTCTCATGGGATGTCCACCAAAGCGATGAACCCCCATTTTCGCATGGGCCCGAGTGCGGCTTGGCCCTGGCTGGCAGGCCGCCGAAAAGGGCCGGGAACCGGCTGCTTGCGCCCGCCGCCCGCCGGTGCGTCGCAGAGTCTTCGTGCGCCCGTGATGCCACGGCGGTGAGGGTGCGGCGGTCCGGCCTGGCTGTTCTGCTCTCCATCCAGGCCGGCGATGGAGAAAGGAAGAGGCCCGGCATCGTCTGCCGGGCGGTTCTCCACGTGAATGGTTCTATCGATGCGATTCAGATGCCGGGCCGGTTGTGGCCAGCGCCCGCCCGTTCGGCTTTCAGCCTTACGGTCAGCGGTACCGTGGGGTCTTGGACTCCGTCCGGAATGCCGACGCTTCAACCGTGGAGGCGACTGCGACAACCGCCTGTTGCTGGGCAGGTTCGCCGTCCAGTTTGACCGTCAGCGGGATCGCGGCGCCTTCGATGCCACCTGGAACAACCACCGCGATCTGATAGATGCCAACGGCGCCTTTCGCCAGTCCGGCGGACTGGACCTCGGCGGGCGTTTCGCCGAACAGCACTTCGACGCGCCGGATCAGCGAGTTCTCAGCCGTCACCAGTTGCCCGGAGACGACGTCCGGCGTCACCGGCCCGAAGCCGATGCCGTGGAGGGTGAGGAGTTCGCCCGCGCGCGCCGGGCGGCTCTCGACGCCATTGACCGCGGACGCAGGCAGGGCGAACGTCTTTCCGTCCTCAAGCACAGCCGAAGCGTATTGTAGGCCGTCGAGGGCAAATTGGGCGGGCGTGTTCAGCAGATGATGGCTTTCCTCGATGTCGACCTTGTAGGCTTCGCTGCGCCCGGAGGCCGTTTCCACGAAGATTTCACGCTGCCCCGGCAGGATGGAGCCCGGCAGCAGCACACGAACCGTTTCGGGGCTGACGTAGGCCACATAGGCATCGATGCCGTCTACCACCACCCGCGTTCCGGCCAGTGAGGTCGGCGCCATGCCGTCCCGGAAGTCTTCCTGCTGCCAGGCGCGTTCAGCCCCAGCCAGGCGGGTGCCCCGGATCTCCATCCATGAGCCGGGGGAGAACGATGTGGAAAGGCCGAAATCGGACGGCGTCGAGATGCCGTTGAAGCTGATGACGGGCCGCTGTTCCCAGGTGGGATCGGGGGAGACGGGCGTCAGCAGCCGCAGCTTGTTGTTCTGGCTGTCGCTGATGTAAACCTTGCCGTCGGCGCCCACCGCCACCGCGTTCGGGAACCGTAATTCAGCGGTGCGCGAGTCGCCCTCATCGCCGCCGAAACCGAACTTGCCGTTGCCGGCGATGGTTGTGATGGTCCCGTCGGCGGCGACCACACGGATCCTGCTGTTGAAGGTATCGGCGATGTAAAGCTGGCCGTCGGAAGCGTATTGAACGCCCTTGGGGTAAAACAGACGGGCGCTGGCGGCCGGGCCGTTATCGCCCGCAAAGCCGGCATCGCCGCGTCCGGCGACGGTCGAGATGATGCCGTCGGGCGAGATCTTGCGGATGCGGTGGTTGAAGGTGTCGGCGAAATAGAGGTTGCCCGTCGAGTCGAACGACATCCCCATTGGATTGTTGATCTTAGCCTCTGTCGCCTTGCCGCCGTCGCCGGACCAGCCTGCCGTGCCGGTGCCGGCGATAGTCTCAAGGAAACCCTTCGAGTTCACCTTGCGGATGCGGTGGTTCTTGGTGTCGGCGATGTATACCGTGCCGTCGCTGGCAACGGCCACGCCGACCGGGAAGTTCAGGTAGGCGTCCACGGCCAGCACGTTTTCGTCGTCAGCGGCAGTGGAATCGTACTCGTCCGACGTGTCGTATCCGTTGACGCCGGAGCCGGCGACCCGCGAGATCTTGCCGTCGGTGGCAACCTTAATAACGGCGCTGTTGTTGGTGTCGCAATAGAAGATGTTGCCCGACGAGTCCAGCGCGATCCCGCTGGGGAACGTCATCGTGGCTTCGGTGGCAACGGTGATTTCGTTGTCCAGGGCGCCGGCCAGGCCCTTGCCGGCGACGGTGGTGATGGTGCCGCTCGAGATGCGCCGGATGCGGTGGTTCACCTGGTCGGCAAAGGTCACCACCCCGGTGCTGGCCACGACAATACCGAATGGGCTGTTGATCTCCGCCGACGTCGCACCGGCGGAATCACCTGAGAACGTGCCTGTGCCAGTGCCGGCGAACGTCGTGATGGTGTACTTCTGCTGGGCCAGCAGTCCGGCCGGCGCCGATAGCACCGCAACCGCCACTGCTCCGCGCAACGCGCCCTTGATCAGACCAGGTATCAACATTATGTTTGGCTGCCTCGACTACAATCTGGACCGCGCGGACATCCCCTTCGGAGCGTCCACACCTGCACCATGAAACTTGAGACGGACGCCACACCCGGCCGGTTTACCGGTTTTTGCAGACGGCCGACATCGAAACCACTAGGTTACCATCCCCGCCGTCCGCACATCCGGCCTCGATTTGGCGTGAGAATTCCTGGCCGCTCCGGGCACAGAGTAATTATGGAGACCGCTTCGCGGCCCGCGCCCGCCCCAACTCGCTCCGACAGCGATTCACTGCACTGGCTCGCCCTGGTGCTCACCCCCGGCATCGGCGCCCGCAAGTCCGCCGATCTGATCGAAGCCTACCGCTCGCCCACCGCCCTGTTCCGCGCCTCGGCTTCGGAGTTGCGCGGCTGCGGCATCCAGGCCGCCGTGGCCCAGGCCATCGCCAGTGGCTGCGCTTTCGACACGGCCATCCGCCTCCAGGAGCGGATGAAGAACGAGGCCATCGGCTTGCTGACCATTCAGGACGCCCAGTATCCCGAACTGCTCCGTCACATCTTCGACCCGCCCATCTGCCTGTTCTTCCGCGGCGACATAGCCCGCCTGTCGATGACTTCCATTGCAGTAGTCGGCACCCGCCGCCCCACGCAATACGGCCTCACCGTCGCCGGCCGCTTCGGCCGCGAGTTCGCCCAAGCCGGAGCCTGCGTAGTGAGCGGCATGGCCCGAGGCGTCGATACCGCGGCCCACAAAGGCGCTCTCGAAGCTGGCGGGCACACCATCGCCGTCTTCGGCTGTGGCGTCGATGTCATTTATCCAACTGAAAATAAACAGCTTTCCTCGCTCATAGCCGAGCATGGTCTACTGCTGAGCGAGTTTCCACCCGGCTCGCCCGCCTATCCGCAGAACTTCCCCATCCGCAACCGCATCGTCGCCGGGCTCTGCTCAGGCGTCGTGGTGGTCGAGGGGAAGGAGTTCAGCGGCTCGGCCATCACCGCCCGGCTGGCGCTGGACCAGGGCAGGGAGGTGTTCGCCGTGCCCGGCAACATCACCAGCGCGATGAGCCTGGGGCCGAATACGCTCATCAAACAGGGCGCTCAACCGGCGTTGTCGGCGGAGGACGTGCTCGTCAACCTGCCGATTACCGCCCGCCAAGGCCTGGTCGCCCAGCGCGATTTGACCATGGCCCAGCCGTTGTCGCCGATGGCCGGTCTGGCCGCGCAACTGCTTGAAATCATTCCCGTTGACGCCGCGCTTCACCTGGACGAAATCCTCGATCTCCTGCCCGACAACTCCTCGTCCGAGATCATCGCCGCACTGTTCGATCTCGAACTCCAGGGTCAGATCCGGCAACTCGCCGGAAGAACATTTGCTAAAGTATGGACGTGAATGCCCGCCCCGAGGGCCGGTGAGTCTCCGGTCCAGGCCCAAGCATCATTGTTGGTCCACTGAAAGCAAATATGTCGAAGTCTCTCGTTATCGTCGAGTCGCCCGCCAAGGCCAAAACGATCGGCAAGTATCTGGGCAAGAACTTTACGGTCAAGGCGTCGCTCGGCCACGTCAAGGATCTTCCGAAGAACGATATTGCCGTCGATGTCGATCGCGGCTTCCGCCCCACCTACGTTGTCATCGAAGGCAAGAAGAAGCTGATCGACGAACTCAAAAAGGCGGCCAAGGACGCCGACGCCATCTACCTCGCGGCTGACCCTGACCGCGAAGGCGAGGCCATCTGCGCCCACCTGCAAGAGGAACTCCAGCCCAAACGCGGCTCCGCCACCAAGATCCTGCGCGTCACCTTCAACGAGATCACCCAGTCGGCCGTGAAGCGGGCGTTCGAACACCCGCGCCCGGTGGACGCCCACCTGGTGGACGCCCAGCAGGCCCGCCGCATCCTCGACCGCCTGGTGGGCTACAAGATCTCGCCGCTGCTCTGGGATAAGGTCCGGCGCGGATTGTCAGCCGGGCGCGTCCAAACAGTCGCCCTGCGCCTCATCGTGGACCGCGAGAACGAGATCCGCCGCTTCAAGCGAGAAGAATACTGGTCCATCGATGTCCACCTGAACGCCAAAAAGGCGCCGGTGCTCAAGACCGAACTGGCGAAGCGGAATGAGAAGAACATCGAGATTCCGGACCAGGCTTCGGCCGACGCCATTGTCGCCGCGCTGGACGGGTCCACCTACACCGTCCGTTCGGTGGTCACCAAGGAAAAGCGTCGCCACGCCGTCCCGCCGTTCATCACCTCCACGCTCCAGCAGGAAGCCGCCCGCAAGCTGAAATTCTCGGTCAAGCGGAGCATGATCATCGCCCAGCGCCTCTATGAAGGCGTCGAGCTCGGTAAGGAAGGCTCGGTCGGCCTCATTACTTATATGCGTACCGACTCGACGCGCGTCTCCGAAGACGCCCTGGCCGATGTCCGCGCGCTGATCAAAGACCGTTACGGCGACCAATACCTGCCCGCCTCGCCCAACTATTACAAGACCAAGAAAGCCGCCCAGGACGCCCACGAAGCCATCCGGCCCACCTCGGCCATGCGCGCGCCCGAACTGGTGGCCAAATACCTGGGCGAGGACGAACTGAAGCTCTACCGCCTCATCTGGATGCGATTTGTCGCCTCGCAGATGACCTCGGCGGTTTTCGACCAGACGACGATCGAAGTGGATGCGCCTGGCAGCGATGGGTCGAACTATCTGCTGCGGGCCACCGGTTCCGTGCCGAAATTCGACGGCTTCCTGGCCGTCTATGAGGAAGGCAAGGATCAGAAGGACTCCGACGACGACGAACTGAAAAACCGCCTGCCGCAGGTCGAACAGGGCGAAAAGCTGAAGTTCAAGTCCGTCCAGCCCGAGCAGCACTTCACTGAGCCGCCGCCGCGGTTCACCGAAGCCACGCTGGTGAAGGAACTCGAATCCGACGGCGTCGGCCGTCCTTCGACCTACGCCGCGATTCTCTCGACGATCCAGGAGCGCGAATACGTCACCAAGCCCGGCGGCAAGTTCCTGCCGACCGAACTGGGCGAGATTGTCACCGAGCTGCTGGTTGAGAGTTTCGACGACATCTTCGACGTCCGCTACACGGCGCGCATGGAAGAGGAACTCGACGAGATCGAGGAAGGCAAACTCGACTGGATCGAGGCCCTGACCGAGTTCTATGAGCGCCTGAGCAAGGACATCGCCGAGGCCGAACGCTCGATGCGCGACATCAAGCGCATGGAAGAGCCCACCGACGAAAAGTGCCAGAAGTGCGGCAAGCCCATGGTGATCAAGTGGGGCAAGCACGGCAAGTTCCTGGCCTGTACAGGCTACCCGGAATGCACCGGCACGCGCGAGCTGCCCAAGGCGCCGGGCGAAGGCGGCGAAGCCGGCGTGGAGCTGTCAGAGGAGGGCGCCGACGAATATTGCGTGAACTGCGGCCGTCCGATGGTGCTCAAGAAGGGGCGGTTCGGCACGTTCTTTGCGTGTTCGGGCTACCCGGACTGCAAGACCACGCGCCAGTTGGGCCAGGCCGAGAAAAAGCCGGACGTGATTCTGGACGAAAAGTGCCCGCAATGCGATCACAATCTGGTGACCAAGCAGGGCCGCTTTGGCGAGTTCACCGCGTGTTCGAACTATCCCACGTGCCGCTACATCAAGCACCAGACGATCGGCGTCACCTGCCCGAAGTGCGGGCTGGCGGAGCTGTCGGCGCGCCGGTCCAAACGCGGCAAGACGTTCTACGGCTGCACCCGCTACCCCGAGTGCGACTTCGTCGCCTGGGCCAAGCCGATCAACGAGAAGTGTCCGGAATGCGGCCACGACTACCTTGTGGACAAAGTCCTCAAGAGCGGCCACTTCGCCGAATGCCCGAACAAGGGCTGCAAGTATAAGCGCGAACTGGAGCCGGTGGCGGGCTGAACCGCCGATTCAGCGGCGCGCACAGCATCAGACCTCGTCGCCGGGCAGGACTAAGAACTGACACGGCCGGGACCTCGATCCGTGTGTCGGTAGCCTCGGTTTGTGCCCGATCTTGCAGTTCCTCCTCGCAAGCGGAGACGAAGTCGGCCTAGAAAAGCCGTAATTTTGGAGCTATTATGTCCACAGATGTGGAAGCTTACTCTCGGGATCATCCTATGTGCCGCTTGGGCACAGGGCCAGCCTGTTGAGGAGTTTTTGCTTCCCAGTGCGAGGCAGGTCAAGGCGGTGGTTGTCGATGAAGAAGGTGCCCCGGTAGTCGGCGCAGAGATCTTCTACTCAAACGATTTTCGCAATGTTCCTTCCACACAATTGGATGGCAAGTTTCAGATGGAGACCCGAGCGCCCGTCCTTGTTGTGCGGAAGGGTGGGTACGAGAGCCGGATGATTCGGACGGAAGAGGCGGCTGTTCGCATCACGATGCGCCGCGGGGCTTTAGGTGAGGGCGGGTCAAACAGGGCCGAGGAGTCACCTGCCTTTCGCATCACACTGCGCAAGACACAAGGAGAGCGGCGCTTTCCGGCATGTTCTGGATCAGGGCAGCATCGTCGTAACGCAGGATTGTCCACTTCCTTTGTATTTCCAAAGGTGCCTGGGGTGGATGTTAGCGACAAAGGCCATGATGTTGACTATACGACCCAATACTACTCAATCAAGACCAAGAATGGCCGGAAGGGAGTCCAGCACGGATGGGGACCATTGTGGGGAGGTGCTGAGCCGCTCTACTTCGACGTTTGGAAGTCAGTTAAGTACGAGGAAATTAGGTACGAGAATGATGGCTTAACGATCGTCGACGCCCGAGGACAAGCGTCGGATGGCCAGCGATGGCGAAGCCTGGGCAAGTTCGGAGAAACAGCCACCTACTCCGACGTCGACGAGGCAACTGCCAAGATCCTCGACCGTCTGCTCGACGGTGCATGCCTGAGCGTAATGTGAATGCGGGATGTCGCCAGGAGCCGGGCGGGTGAGTTTCGGATGCTGTTTGGAGCGATGTGCCATGGATGATGCGAAGCGCCGGCATGGTAGAGTCGCAGTATGAGGTTCCCTGAACGGATTGAATCCAGGCCGGATGTCATGATGGGGAAGCCCTGCGTGAAAGGCACGCGAATCCCCGTCTATCTTCTGCTTGAGAAGATGGCGGCTGGAGAGTCGTTCGACCATCTCCTGAGGGCGTATCCACAGCTGTCCGTGGACGACCTCCGCGCTTGCCTTGCATATGCCGCTGCACTGGCGGCCGATGAAGTGATTCTGGCCCAGGCGTGAAGTACCTGCTCGACGAGAATCTGTCGATCATTCACGCGCAGACATTGCGCGCTTTGGGATATGATTGCCAATCGGTTGCCGAAGCGGGACTGGGCGGTTCCGCCGATTCAAAGGTCCGAGATGCCGCCGTGGCAGAGGGGAGAGTCGTCATCACTCTCGATGGCGACTTCGCGAACTTAATCCGGTTCCCTACCGAAGGTACCCCGGGCGTCATCCGTTTCCGGTTGCATCCTTCCACCGATTCCGCCATTGCTGTGGCCCTACGCTGGACTTTGTCGCGGTTAGAGGGCGTGGACATCACGGGCAAGCTTGTCGTCGTGGACGGCAGCAAACTCAGGATTCGCGGCTGATTCGGCCGATCCCACTTCCTCAGGTTGAATTCCTTGTCTGCGAGGCGTTGAAAAGACAGCGCGCTGGTGTAAATGGACTACAGGTTCCACCAGTAGGTCCATTTGAGGACGACGGCGCGGTTGCGGACGCTGAAATGGCCGGGGATGCTTTGGACCGGCTGAAGGTAGTTCGGCATGTAATTGTCGGTCCAAACGAGGAAGATGTCGGAGGCGGGTTTGTAGCGCCACTGCACGCGCGTATTCACGTTCATGTTCTTCTGTTGTTCGTTGTATTGGACGAACGTGGTGAAGTAGAGCGTGTTGGTCAGGGTGACGTCGAAGCGCGGGCCGATGAGCCAGAACGTGTTGCGGCCCCAGGGTTCGCGAAGGCGGATGTCGGTATAGCTGGCCTCGCCGGACAGGCTGACATAGGGCTGAAAACGGTAACCCAGGGTGCCGGTGAGATTCGTCCGGGTGCCCTCCGCATAATAGCCGCCGTGGGTGGTCTGGAAGCCGTAGCGGAAGACGCTCTGCTGTTTGGAGGCGTATTTCGTGGTCCAGTAGTTGGCGCGGTGGATGGTGCCGGTTTCGAGCTTGGCTTTGCCGGTGTTGGTGGGGTCGAAGGGCTGGAGCAGCCGCACGTAGGCCGCGACCGCGCTGGTGGTGAAGACGCTCTGGTCGCGGAAGGTGACGGTGTAGGCGGCGGTCTGGTCGTAGTCGGCCACGCGGCCGTGGATGTCAAAGAAGTTGCTGCTGGTGATGGACGGGCCGTGGCTCAAGACCGGTCCGCCCGCGGGCAGGAACGTGTAGCCGGTGGTCCCGAGCCCCCGGCGGTATCCGCGGCGAGGCACATAGCCGACCTCGGCGCTGTAGCGCTCGCCGACGCTTTCCACCTGGCCGTTGATCAGCCAGCGGCGGGTGAAGTACTGGAGGTTGCCGGCGAATGCCGATCCGCCGCCCTGGCCGTTGGACGAGACCGATTTCAAGTAAAGCGCCTTGCCGGTCCAGTGGTTGTTCGCCGAAGCGAGGTTGTATTCGGCGCCGAAGTTGCGGTCGTAGGAGGCGGGCGACTGCGGCCCCGATCGCCACCGGTAGGCGGGGGACTCCTTGTTGACCAGCAGCATGCCGATGTTCGAGCGGGCGAAGACGCGGCGCTGGAGCGCGAAGACGGCGAAGTTCTGCGGCGGCGTTCCGAGTTCTTCGGCCGGGCCGGTTTGCATGTCCATGACGCCAAGGCGCCAGTCCTTATTGAGTTTGCCGCTGAGGCGCGCTCCAAAGCGGATGGGTACGCCGCCGAGCCCGATGCGGCGGCTGAAGAATGGCCGGATGGTCGAGTAGCCGAAGTTGGCGAACTGGTCGCCGTTTTCGAGGAAGAACTGGCGGCGCTCGGGGAAGAAGAGTTCGAAGCGGTCGAGATTGGTTACCTGCTGATCGACGTCAACCTGGGAGAAGTCGGGGTTGACGGTGAGGTCGAGGTTGAGCGCGGAGCCGATGGCGATCTTGGCATCCATGCCGGCCTCCTTGCTCGTGGAGGAGGCATCGCCGACGTGGTCGCGTGTGGCGCCGCCGAGGACGTAGGGGATGAGCGAGATGTTGGGTCCGGGCGAAGGCGGCGGTTCATCCCACAGCAGGACGCCGGTCATCGCAAGCGAGGCCGTTGGGAACTGGCGCGGGACCGGGGTCCAGGACGACTTTTCGGTTGTCTTGAGGTCGAGGCGACTGAAGTTAACGCCCCAGCGCTGGATGCCCTTTTTGTAGCGAATGCTGGTGAACGGGATGGAGATCTCGAGTTCGTAGCGGTCGGGGTAGGACTTCACGGCCGACGTCCATTTGTTGTCCCAGCTCAAGTTGGCGCGGCCGCC
>JACZJQ010000001.1 GCA_014860455.1 Bryobacteraceae bacterium
GCGGGAGGGGGCTCTGGAGTTGGCCGCGGTGCGACTCAACAAGGCAGTGCGCGATGGGCGGCAAGCAGTGGCGCATTCGGCAGGATGATGTGAGGAGTTCCGGGACGGCGGCGGAGCCGTCCCGGATCGGGGGCGCCTCGAGCCGGCGCCAACTTTGGAGCCTATCGGCCGTTGTGGCGGGCGGCGGCGATGCGGCGGCTCTGGCGGTCGAGCGCGCGACCGGCATGGGCGCGCTCACGGGCGGTGAACCCGCGGCCGTCGATGCGGTCTCTGACGATCCGCTTGTGGATGTTGCGCTGACCGTTGGCCAGGGAGCGCGCCTCATCGCGGTTGATCTGTCCGCTGGTAATGCCGGCGCAAGTCCGGTTCACCTGATTGCGCTGGCGCCCGGCGAGAGTGGCCGCATCGGCGGTGACGCTAGAAGCGGTGAGGGCCGCGGCGGCGAGCAGTGTGGCTGTCAACAACTTCATGATTGAGCTACCTCCATGCCATTCCTGACGGAGGAATCCAGACAGGGTTGACAGCCGGTGGAGGTCATTTTTCGAGCTTCGCCGGGACGGTGGCGCAGGTCGGGTCGGCGCGCCGGTTGCCGGTCTGGTGGAGCGTTTCAGTCCAGGTACCGGGGCTGCCGGGCCGGAGGGTGGGTGGAAGGGGCGCGGGCTATTGAGCGCTCTCGGCGCGGGCTTTGAGGGCCTGGTTCATGGCTTCAAATCCGGCGCGTGTGCCGCCATCGAGGCTCGATTTCATCAGCGCGACGAGGATGCCTTTGAACCTTTCGCCGTGGATGAAACGGACGCGGGATTCCGAAACCGGCTCGATGATGAAGTAGTGTTCGCCATCGAAGATGCCGGGTAGAAGGAAACGGCCGAGCCAGCGGAGTTCGCGGTTGGGGTCGGCTTTGAGGACGACGGGCGAGAAGGTCATGCCCCGGCCGCCGGGCGGCTGGATGGAGACGTTGAGCTTGTTGCCGGTGACGGCTTGGCCTTCGATTCTGCGGACGAAGGGGTTCCAGGCGGGGTGCTCGGCAAAGCTGGTCAGCACGGTCCAGACGCGCTGGGCTGGAGCGTCGATGATCAGTTCGGTGACGACTTCATGCATCGGGCGGCGGGCGTCCTCCGGTTGGATTTGACCAAAGATAGCATAGGCGCTGGACGTGGTTTCACGCGGCTCGGGTCAGGCCGAAGAGGGGAAGACCGCGAACAGGCCGGCCGCCGGGTGTGTCGTAAGTATCTTTACGAATTTGTGTGACTTAGTTCGCCGACCCTGCTAGACTCAGTGCACACTGGGATTACATCCCCCAAGTAGTCGGAGGATTTTTGAAACACTTTGGATCGATCCCGCTCATCGCGGTCCTCGCGATGTGCTCTCCCCTTAGTTTTGCCTCGGAGAACGGCAAGGCCCTTTTCAACAACAGCTGCATCACCTGCCACGGAGCGGCGGGCGAAGGCAACCCGGTCATGGACCGGTTCTACAAGGTCCGAATCCCGAGGCTGAATATGCAGTACGTTCAGTCCAAGTCTGATGACGAACTGAAGAACGTCATTCTGAACGGGAAGCGAAAGATGCCGGCGGCGATGAACGGATTGCCGGAGACCCAGCACAAATCGAAGATCACAGCGGAACAGGTGCCTGACCTGATCGCCTACCTCCGAACCCTCAAGAACAAGTAGCCCCACTCGGCCGAGGGGCCGCCCCGGATTCCATATCGCCAGCGGGCGGCCCAAAGCCGGCGAACCGCCTTTTCCAGCGGCGGTTTCCTTTTAAACCCCTTCCCCTGCGTGTGGCTGGCGGACTGCGTAGGCAAGGCGGAAAACCGCTTGCTTGCGCGCGCGGCTCGTCAACACGCCACACTGTTGCGGCGGAGGGCGAGGACGGTGATGTCGTCGGCCTGGGGGGCGCCTCCGGCGAAGCGGTCGACGCCGTCGCAGAGAGTTTTGACGATGGTTTCGGCGGGCCAGGCGCGGGCGTGGGTGGCGTACTGGAGCAGACGGTCGTCGCCGAATTCCTCGTCGGAGGCGTTCATGGCTTCTGTGACGCCGTCGCTGAAGGCCAGCAACATGTCGCCGGGATTCATCTGGATGCGAGCCGATGAATATGGCGCGATGCCGATGAGGCCCATCACCGGGCCGCCGGTTTCCAGAGTCTCCACCTCGCCGGAAGCGCGCATGAGAAGTGGCGGGTTGTGGCCGGCGTTTGAATATTCGATCTCGCCGGTCTTCAGGTCGAGCAGGGCCATGAAGACGGTGACGAAGCGGTTGCCGGGGCATTTGGCGGTGAGGCCGCGGTTCAGCCGGCGGGCCATTTCGCCCAAGGGCATGGGGTCCTCGATGAGGGTGAGCAGGCGGGCCTGGAGGCAGGAGACCAGCAGCGACGCAGGCAGTCCCTTGCCGGAGGCGTCGGCGACGACAAAGGCGAAGCGGCCGTCGGGGGCCCAGGCGTAGTCGTAATAATCGCCGCCGACCGAGCGGCAGGGGATGGTGTGGGCGGCGATCTCGAAATCGCCGAGCGCCGGCGCATCTGCGGGCAGGAGGCTGCGCTGGATTTCGGCTGCCTGTTCGAGATCACGGGCCATGATGCGCTCGGCCTGTTCGATTTCCGCCAATCGGGCGTGTTCCAGGCGCACGGCGGCGATGTTGGCCATCACGGTGATCAGATTAAGATCCTCGGGGGTGAAGTCGCGCACGATGCCGGGCGAATCGAGGTAGATGAGGCCGATGACGTCATCCTTGGTCTGCAGGGGCGCTGCGATGAGGCTTTTTACGCGCTGGGCGACGATGGTCATGCTGGCGGCGAGGGCGTTTTCGGCGCTGGTGTCGCGGACGAGCATCGACGTCCGTTCGCCGAGCACCTGTTCAGTGACCGCGCGGCTGACCTTCAGTCCGGCACCCATCACGGCGCGAGGCACGAGTTCGCCGTGCGAGCGCGTGATGACCATGCCGCGCGAGGCGCCGACGGCCTTGGCCGCGAGTCTCAGGATGAGCGGGAAGAGTTCGTCGAGCGGCTTGTGGCCGGCCAGTTCGCGGCCGGCTTCGATGAGGGCCTGCATGCGGCGGCTGGCATCGTGTTCGCGGCCGAACGCCGGGAGGTCGGCTCCATGCGCGCCCATCAGTGCATCGAGTTTAATGGCGATGGTACGGCCGGCAGGGACGGAGGTTTCGGCATCGTCGAGGAAGGCAGGTTGTACAGGCGACGCTTCGAGGTAGGTCAGCGTGAGTTGGCCTGCCTGGATACGGTCGCCGGGATGGAGTGCCCAGGCGGTGGTGAGCGGTTTGCCGTTCACCAGGGTCCCGTTCTTGCTGCCCTGGTCGGTGGCCACCCAGGCGCCGCCGTGGAACTGGATCAGCAGATGCCGGCGTGACAGGCGGGTGTCAGCGGGGTAGGTGATGTCGTTATCGGGGGAGCGGCCCAGGGTGTAGGTGTCGCGATCGAGTTCGATGATGCGGGTGGACCCTGTCTCCCCCGTGATCTCCAGACGAGCCCTCATTCCATGCAAAGGTAGCATGGAATTGGCGCGGCAGCCGGGAGGTAGGGCGTCCGGGGTGGGCGACAATACAATACATGAACAGCGCAGCCCAACTCCTGAACGAGGGTTTCCGCAAGTGGGTGACCGACTTCCAGTTCATGCGGCGGGCGTTTGCCGACGTGCTGCATGCCGAATCGGACCACGATACGGCCGCGTTCATCGAAAGCTGTTTTGACGGACTGCCGCTACAGACGGGGATCAATGACAGGCGATTGCAGGCGCTGTCGATCGTCTTCCAGTTGCTGGACATCGTGGAAGAGAACACGGCGAACCAGACGCGGCGGCGGGCGGAGGATCCGCGGCGGGGAGAGTCTGAGCCAGGATTGTGGCTGTACTACCTGAACGAACTGCGCCAGCGCGGATTTTGCGAAGACGATATCCGGGCGTTTCTGCCGGCGGTGCGGGTGGAGCCTGTCCTGACGGCGCATCCGACGGAGGCTAAGCGGGCCACGGTGCTCGAGCATCACCGGTCCATTTATCTGCTACTCGTCGAGCGCGACAAGGCGAACTTCACCGATCTGGAACTGGCGCTGTTCAACCGCCGGTTGCGGGCGGCGCTCGAACGGCTGTGGCGGACGGGCGAGATCTATCTGGAACGGCCGGATGTGGATAGCGAGGTCCGCAACAGCCTGCACTATCTGCGTAACGTGTTTCCGGAAGCGGTTGAACTGCTCGACTTGCGTTTCCAGTACGCATGGTCGTCCACGTTTCCGACCGAGCCGCCGAAGCTGCCGAGCCTCAGCTTTGGCAGTTGGGTGGGTGGCGACCGTGACGGCCACCCGTTCGTCACGCCCGGGATCACGGCCAAGACGCTGGAGACGTTGCACGATGCGGCCGTGACGATGCATCGCGAAGGACTGCGGACGCTGGGGTCGAAGCTCAGTCTCGCCGCTGATCCGGAAGCGCCGCCGCAACTTGTCGAGCGGATCAACACGCTGTCCGCGGCCCTAGGGTCCGAGGCGGGACCCGCCATCGGGCGCAATCCGGGCGAACCGTGGCGTCAGTTGTTGAACCTGATGGCCATCCGTTTACAGGCCACGGCGGCGGGAAGCGGGCAGTGCCCTTACCGGTCGCCGGAGGAATTGCTTGAGGACCTGAATGTTCTCGAAGCGACGTTGCGACAGGTGGGCGCGTCAACGGTGGCCGACCTCGACGTGAGGCCGTTCTCGGCCCAGGTGCGGGCCTTTGGTTTCCACCTTGCCACTCTCGACATCCGCCAGAACAGCGCCTACTTCGACCGCGCCATTGAAGGACTGCTGGCTGCATCAGGATCGCCCGCCTCCGGTTACGCTTCATGGACTCCGGCGGAGAAGATGGAGTTTCTCGACCGCGAACTGGCCTCGCTGCGGCCGTTTACGGGTCCGCGGATGGAACTGCCCGACGAGGCGCGCAACCTTGTCGAACTGTTCCGCAAGCTTCGGACCCACCTCGACACGCGCGGCCCGGCGGGGATCGGCAATGTGATCGTCTCGATGACGCGATCGGCGCCCGACCTGCTGGCCGTTTACCTCTTCGCGCGCGAGGCGGGACTGCTGGTAGACGGCGGGGAAGGTCCATATTGTGAACTGGCCGTGTCTCCGCTGTTTGAGACGATCGCCGACCTTGACCACTGCGACGGCATCCTTGACGCCTGGCTCTCCCACCCGGTCACTCAGCGTTCGATCGGCTACCTGCGGAAGCGCGATGGCCTCAAACAGCCGCGCGTGGTGGTGATGCTGGGCTACAGCGATTCGAACAAAGACGGCGGCATCCTGGCCTCGAACTGGGGACTGCTGCAGGCGCAGCGGCGGTTGGCCGAGGCGGCGAGGCGGCATGGCGTGCGGGTGGACTTCTTTCACGGCCGCGGCGGGACGATCGGACGCGGGGCCGGGCCGACGCATGTGTTTCTCGACGCCCTGCCCGCCGGGTCGCAGATGGGCGGGATGAGAGTGACCGAGCAGGGCGAGGTTATCGCTCAGAAGTATGCCAACAAGTTGACGGCGACATTCCATCTTGAGCGTCTGCTGGCCGGTGTTACCAGGACGTCGTTAATCCACTCGCGTTCGCCGTACACGGGGCATGTGCTTGAGAAGGTCTGGTCCGGGGTGGTGAATACGTCGTACAGGGCGTATCGGGAGTTGGTGGAGTCAGACGGATTCGTCGATTTCTTCCGGCAGGCGACGCCGATCGACGCCATCGAACATGCGCGCATCGGATCGCGGCCGCCGAGGCGGACTGGCAAGGCGACGCTCCAAGACCTGAGGGCCATTCCGTGGGTGTTTTCGTGGAGCCAGGCGCGGTTCCACCTGCCGGGGTGGTATGGGGTGGGGGCGGCGCTGGATACGCTGCGGACCAGCGAGCCCGGCCGTTGGGAGGAACTGGTGTCGCAGGTGAAAACGTGGCCGTTCCTGGTCTATATCCTGCATAACGTGGAGGCCAGCCTGCTGATGGCGAACCGCGAGGTGATGTCGATGTATGCGGCGCTGGCAGGGGATGAGGATCTGCGCGGACGGGTGATGGAGGCGATTGAGACGGAGTATGAGCGGGCGAGGGAATCGGTCGGCGCCTTGCTCGGCGGCACGGCCGAGGGCCGGCGTCCGCGGCTGGTGAAGGCGATAGAACTGCGCCATAACGCGTTGATGCTGATCCACGATCACCAGGTGAGCCTGCTCAAACACTGGCGCGCCACCGGCGACGACGAGACTCTGCGCGATCTGCTGCTCACAGTGAACGCCATCTCGATGGGCCAGAAGATGACCGGCTGATTGGCCGCCAGGAGCAGTGTCAAAAAAACAACGGCGGGAGTGGGCGTCGAACCCTTCCCGCCGTTGCTGTTTGGTTTCCGGTTGTGAGGTCTATGCGCGGCGCTTCAGCGTGGTCATGCCGGAACCCTGCCACGGGAAGACGGCTTCGCCCTGGCTGCGGCGAGGAGCCGGTTTGAGGATGACTTTCTTCCTGCCGGCCGGTTTCGGGGCGGATTTGGCAGCCGAGGCTTCGGACTTGCTCTTCCAGATGCGGCCTTGGGGGCCTTTGGCGGGACCGGCGCCGGGGCCGTTTGCCCAGGGCGGATCCTGACGGGTCTTGCGTACGGGCCTGGACTCCTGCTGGCGTTCAGCGGGACGCTGCGAGGGACGGGTGTCCATCGACTGGCGGCCTTCCTGTTTGGCGGCCCACTTCGGCGTGTAGCTGCCGACGGTGGGGCTGTCGGACCTCTGCGCGGGGCGCTCGTCACGGCCGGGCTTGGCCTGCCACTTGGGCTTGGCGTCAAAGCGCGGCTTGGAAGCGCCGGCGGGAGATGAATCCCGCTGCGGCCTGGGTCCCGACGTTGGTTTGGATTCCCAACGGGGCTTGGATTCCCAGCGGGGCTTGAATTCGCCCTTGGGCTCGAAGTCGCGGCGGGGTCCGGATTCACGTTCCGGCCTGGATTTCCAACGAGGCTTGAATTCGCCCTTGGGTTCGAAACCGCGGCGAGGTCCGGATTCCCGATCCGGCCTGGATTCCCAGCGGGGCTTGAATTCGCCCTTGGGCTCGAACCCGCGGCGGGGTTCGGATTCACGCTCCGGCTTGAAGCCGGCCTTGGCAAAAGGCTTTGAATCGCGGCTGCGCGGGCCGTCGTCACGTCGTGGGGCGGATGAGGCCTGCGGACGAGGGGCGAACGCCGCCTGGGGACGCGGGGAGAAGGCCGTTTTCGGGCCCTTGGGCCTGAACTCGCGCCGTTCGTCTTCCGGCTCAGGCTGTTCGCGGAACGCCTGGGGGCCGGTCATGTATTCCCATTTAGGTCCACCGGCGGGGGCCTGACGTTCCTGTTCGCGGCGAGGTCCCTTGTCGAACCGGCCGGGACCGTTGTCCGGACGCCTGTCGAATTTCGGCTTCGCGGCGAAGGGCTTGCGGACGTCGATTCTGAGCACCGGCTTGGCTTCGACGCGCGGTTCGGCGGTTTCGGCTGCGACGGGCAGGACTTCAGGTTCGGAGGCAGCGGCCTTGGGGGTCCGCTCGGCGTGTTTGGGGGTGAGGCGGGTCTTCAGGGTGCGTTCGATGCGGCGGATTTCGCCGCGCTCGTTGCGGGTGCTGAAGGTGGATGCGACGCCGTGGGCGCCGGCGCGGCCGGTCCGTCCGACGCGGTGGATGAAGTCTTCGGGCGCCATCGGCAGGTCGAAGTTGACGACATGCTCGATGCCGTCCACATGGATGCCGCGGGCGGCGACATCGGTGGCCACCATGACGCGGCAATGGCCCTGCTGGAACATCTTCAGCGCCTGGCTGCGCTGGGCCTGGGTGCGGTCGCCGTGGATGCGGACGGCTTTGACGCCGCCGTCGGTCAACTGGCGGGCCAGCTTATCGGCGCGGCTGCGGGTACGGGCAAAGACCAGGAACGCGCCACGGCCGCGGCTGAGCAGCAACTCGAGCACGGACAGCTTTTCGTGCTGCTCCATCTCGTAGTGGTGCAGGTCGACGGTATCGACGGGGCTGGTGGTGCTGCCGACTTCAATGCGTTCGGGATCGCGCAGGTACTTTGAGATCAGCTTGGCGGCTTCGTGTTCGATCGTCGCCGAGAAGAACATGGTTTGGCGCTCAGTGGGCAGAGCCGAGGCGATGCGTTCGATATCGGGCTGGAAGCCCATGTCGAGCATGCGGTCGCCCTCATCGAGGACAAGAACCTTCACTCCGTCAAGTCTGACGAGTTTGCGTTCGAGGAAATCGCAGAGGCGGCCGGGCGTGGCGATCAGGACCTGGGCGCCGCGACGGATGGCCTGCAGTTGGGGATTCTCGCTCAAGCCTCCAACCACCACCGACGCCCGCAATCCAGTGCCTTCGGCCATGATGCGGAAGGTCTCGCTGGTCTGCATTGCCAGTTCGCGGGTCGGCGACAGCACGACAGCCGAGACGCCGTTGGTGGCGCCCTGGGCGAGCAACCGCTCGATCATCGGGACGACGAAGGCCAGGGTCTTGCCGGTGCCGGTCTGGGCCGTGGCGACCACGTCGCGCCCTGCGAGGGCTGGCGGCATGGCGCCGGACTGGACGGGGGTGGGTTGGGTGAATTTGTTTTTCGCCAGGTTGTCAGCCAGCCTGGCGCACAAGGGAAGCTCGGAGAAATGGTTCATTCAGTTCGTTTCGTGCGGGGGGAGGTGTTTGGTGGAGTGGTTGGTGCGATTTCATGCCAAAGCCGGCCCTTTGCAAGGAGCCGGCTTAGGCTGCTTCCTATTGGATGCTGAAAACTTACCAGCGGTTGCCGCCGCCGTTGCCGTAGCCACCGCGACCGCCGCCGCCACGGCTGCCGCCGCGATCGCTGAATCCGCCGCCCTGCGGGCGCGGACGGGCTTCATTCACGTTGAGTGCGCGGCCGTTCATTTCGGCGCCGTTCAGGGCTGCGATGGCGGCTTCCGCCTCGCTGGCGTCGGTCATTTCAACGAAACCGAAGCCGCGGCTCTGGCCCGAGAACTTGTCCGTCACGATGCTGACGCGCTCGACGGCGCCGTAGTTTGCGAAAGCCGACTGGAGTTCGTCCTGGCTGGTCTGAAAGCTGAGGTTGCCGACAAAGATATTTGTCATGGTCTGTTCCTATCTGAATTTAAATTGTCTTCGTCGGACTGCGCGGGGATACCGGAACCAAGTGAGGATCAGGGAAGCGGCGGCCAGAGGGCACTAACTGAAAAAGGTCAAATGCTAGCAAAGACATTTATAGAGTAGCACAAGTTCCCGGCGTTCGCCGCCGGATCTGGGTGCGGGCGGACCTGGTTCAGCCTTGGCCTTGCAGCAGGCCACGGGCGACGGCCGAGATCTGCGGCCCGAGTTGAAACAGAAGCCGCGGGACGCACAGCAGCAATGGAAGCATGGCAAGGCGGTCCATCCGCGCGAAGCCGCCGGCGGCGACCAGCAGAAGCAGCGGGGTGAAGATCCGCCCATAGTTGTAGGGCTCGTTCCACATCGGGGCGTGGCCGACGAAAGCAAAAAAGACGACCCATGCCAGAATCGCCCAGCCCGCGGGCGAGGATCTGAGAGTCCGCCGGCGCGACAGGGCATACCAAACCGACAGGGCGAGTCCGGCCAGGCAGAGGTAGTCGCCGGTGCGGGCGATGAGTTGCAAAAGTTGCGGCAGTTTGTAATCGTATGGATCCAGAATCAGGCCGACGAAGTAGCGAAACGGGATGAACGTGCCGGCCTGGGCCGCCGAAGCCGGAGTGAAACTGGCGGCAAAGAGGTTCCAGATTGCGGCGGGGAGCAAGGCCGAAGCCATGAAAACGGGTTGGCGGTAACCGCGGTCGCGCCAGAGGCTGTAGGCCATCAGAGCAAGCGGCACGATGGCGGCGGTTTCACGGGAGAGGCAGGCGGCGGCAATCGACAGCCAGAGCCTGGCCGGGCGCCGCGTGTCGAAGTAATAGAGCGCGGCGAGGGCGAAGGCGGCAGCGGCGACGTCGACCGTCATTCGGTCGATGGAGACGATGGCGGCGGGGCTGATGAGAAACAGCAAGCCGAGGGCGGGCGGGCGGTTGTGAGTGGAGGCCAGCATGGCCAGCCAGTAGACGCCAAGAAAGACGAAGACGAGGATCACGCCGAAGTAGGCGGCGTCGATCCACGCGTCCTGGCCGAGGGCCAGGGTCCACGCCGCCAGGGGAACGAGGATGCGGCGGTAACGCATCCGCGGATCGTCCATCGACCGTTGAAACCCGCGGAGGTTGAAAGGATCATGCGCGATGTAGTGATACATCTGGCCGTCGTAGCCGGTTCCGGGGAATAGATAGATGTTCTCGCCCTTCAGCGCATCGGGCGGCGCATGGAAGCCACGGCCGGTCGTAAACATGGCGGTCCATTGACCTTGATAGGTGTAATGAACGGTGAGGGCGATCCAGACCCAGGCCAGCGCCGCGGCGATGAGTCCGGTGAGGGCGGCCTTGCCTGCGGTGGTCAGTAATGGAAGGCGATTCAACTGCATCTTTGGCGGTGTTGCGGCCTATCGGCGCGCCTGTTCAAGAATCTGTTCGAAGACCTCGGCCACCCGATCCATACCGAACTTCGCGCTGACCATCCGCGCGGCTTCGTCCGCCATCCGGCGGCGGAAATCATCCTCGCCCAGCAGGCGAAGGCAGGCCTGGGCGAAGGCGTCCGCCGTGTCGGCCAGCATGATGTCAACGCCGTCACGAACCTCCAGGCCTTCGGCGCCGATTGTGGTGGAGACCTGGGCGACGCCGGCGCCCATGGCTTCGTAGATCTTCAACCTGGTGCCGCCACCGGCGTGGAGAGGTACGATGGCCGCTTTGGCGCCCCAGAGGTAAGGCCGCACGTCGGGGACATTGCCGTGGATGCTGATTCCGGGCGCCAGTCTGCCGATGGCCTCCACCTCGGCGCCAGGGTTTTTGCCCACAATGGCCAGGCGGCAGCCGGGATGAGCCTGTTGGATGGCAGGCAGCGCCTCGGCGGCGAACCAGCGCAGTCCGTCGAGGTTCGGGCCCCAGTCGAGCGAGCCGACAAAAACCAGTTCGGCGCCGGGCGGGTGGTCGGGTTGGGGGTAGTTCTTTTCCAGATCCACGCCGGTCGGGATGGTGCTGACA
>JACZJQ010000092.1 GCA_014860455.1 Bryobacteraceae bacterium
AGGCTTTCGCTTACAATTGGTGGGTCCTGCATTCATTGGTGCCTCGGAGACACCAGCCTCGTGGGACCGAAAGGGCGGTAGCTTGCCTTGAACTCGCCGGCAGCCAGTGCGCCCCTCTCATTTAGGACCTGTAGAGGCTCAGGCCCATCCACCAGACAAACCCACGACTTCCCGCACGGCGGGCAGTCAGGGAGAGTGTGGCGGACAAGTACTCACAATCGATGACGTTACTGGTGCGCGCCGCGGACGGCGCGTACGGGAGGAGTGGCGTAATGGCAAACAACCCTATAACGGTCCCAATCAGCCCCGGTTCCCGGCGATTAGGGAAGACGCAGCAAAAGCGGGTACAGCGACTCGAGCTTCAACCGAATGATCGGTTTCTTCGATCGCTTTATATTGAACAGAGGCGCTGTGAGAGGTCGAGCAGCCGCTTTGTTCTGATGTTGTTGGACCTCACCTCGCTGTTGACCGACCAGGAGGATACTCCAGGGCTGAAGCGGGTGGTGGATGAACTCGCGGACGTGATACGCGAGACTGACCAGATCGGCTGGCATCATCCAAACTCGGTCATTGGCGTGATCTTCACCGAAATCGGTGATGCGGACGGGAAGATCCTGGCGGATGCGCTGCTGAAAAAGGTCTGCTCGGCACTGGCGGCGTGCCTGAGCATCGAGCAGATCCACACGGTGAAGTTGTCGATCCACGTTTACCCGGAGGACTGGGTGGACCGGGGCGGCGATCGGCCGCCAGGGCCCGGAGTATTCCCGGACACGCTGCCAGAGGACAAGCCGAAGCAGAGCTACGTGGCAGCCAAGCGGGTTGTGGACATTCTGGGGAGTCTGGCGGCGATCGGGGTATTTTCCCCGATCATGCTGGGTGCGGCGCTCGCGGTGAAGCTGACTTCGAAGGGGCCGGTGTTGTTCAGGCAACGGCGGGTTGGCCAGCACGGCAAGACGTTTCATGTTCTGAAGTTCCGGTCGATGCGGTGCCAAAACGACGAGAACATCCACAAGGAGTATGTGACGAAGTTCATCGCCGGACGGGCGGAAGGCGAGCAGCCGGGGATCTACAAGATCGTGAAGGATCCGCGGCTGACGCCGATCGGACAGTTCTTGAGGCGAAGCAGCGTGGACGAGCTGCCCCAGTTCTTCAACGTGCTGCTGGGGCATATGTCAATAGTCGGCCCACGGCCTCCGATTCCATACGAGGTCGAGAAGTATAGCCCATGGCACCGTCGGAGGCTTATGTCGGTGAAGCCGGGCATTACGGGCCTCTGGCAGGTGACCGGCAGGAGCCGGGTCACCTTCGACGAGATGGTCCGATTGGATCTGAAGTATGTGTGCAGTTGGACCCCATGGCTGGACATCAAAATCATTCTAAGAACGCCAAGGGCGGTTCTCGGTGGTTTGGGTGCTTGTTAGCAATCGCGAATAGGAGGAAGCGATGATACGAGTAGGCGTGATCGGGTACGGGTATTGGGGACCCAATATCGTGAGGAATTTGAACAGCCTTGGCTGTGCAAAGGTGGTTACTGTTTGCGACAGGCGGGAGTCGGCACTGGCGCGGGCAAAACAGGCCTATCCGGGTGTCACGGTGACGCAGGATGAGGCGGAGGTGTTGAACTCGCCGGAGATCGACGCGGTGGCGGTGATCACACCGGTGTGGACTCACTACGATCTCGCCGAACAGGCGCTGAACAACGGCAAGCACGTTTTCGTTGAGAAGCCGTTTACCTCGACTGCGGAACAGGGCGAGCGGCTGGTGGAACTGGCGGAGCGTAAGGGACTCACCATCATGGTGGACCACACCTTCTTGTTCACAGGGGCGGTGAGGAAAATCAAGCAACTGGTCGACGAGGACGCGCTGGGCCAGCTTTATTATTACGATTCGATGCGGGTGAACCTGGGCCTGTTTCAGCACGACGTTAACGTGCTGTGGGACCTGGCGCCGCACGACCTGGCGATTATGGACTACGTGATCGGCATGGAGGCGGAGGCGGTGGTGGCGACCGGCGCCGGCCATCTGAACGGGCACGCCGACGTGGCGTTCATGACGATCTACTTCCCGAACAACGTGATCGCACACCTGAACGTGAACTGGCTCTCGCCGGTCAAGGTGAGGACGACGCTGCTCGGCGGCGAGAAGAAGATGCTGGTCTGGAATGACCTTGAGGCCGATGAGAAGCTCAAGATCTACGACCGGGGAGTGAAGCTCCAGACGACGGAGAACGTCTATGAGGCGCTGGTCAGTTACCGCTCGGGCGACATGTGGTCGCCGAAAGTGGAAGCGACCGAGGCGCTGAAGTTGGAATTGGGCTACTTCGCCGAGTGCATCGAGAAGGGGGAGAGACCCTTCAACGACGGACTGGCGGGTCTCCGCGTAGTGAAGATGCTGGAGGCCGCGGAGGGTTCCTTGAAGCGCCGCGGGGAGGTAGTGTACGCATGAGCGACTTCAGGTGCATCGCTGCCGACGTCAAGCTCGGGCAGAACGTGAAGCTTGCGCAATTCGTAAATCTGTACGGCTGCGAGATTGGGGACGAGACGAAGCTGGGTACTTTCGTCGAAATCCAGAAGAACGCGAAGATTGGCAGCCGGTGCAAGATCTCGAGCCACACATTCGTGTGTGAGGGTGTGACGATCGAGGACAACGTGTTCGTCGGCCACGGGGTGGCGTTCATCAATGACATTTACCCGAGGTCGACGGCGGCGGGCGGGGGTCTGCAGACGGAGGCGGACTGGAAAGTGGAGCGGACGCTGGTGAAGAAGGGTGCGTCAATCGGGTCGGGGGCGACGATCCTGGCGAAGGTGACGATCGGGGAGAACGCGATTGTCGGGGCTGGGAGTGTGGTGACGCGGGACGTGCCGGCCGACACGATTGTGGCCGGAAATCCGGCGCGGGTGTTCAGAAAAGTGAATCAGGTTCAAGGAGACGAGGAGTGAGCGGTATGGACAATATTCCGTTTCTTGATTTGGTGACCCCTCATATGGAATTGAGGGATGAGCTGGTGAAGGTATTCGAGGGGGCACTGGCGACGGCCGGCTTTATTGGCGGGCCCTCGGTGAGTGGTTTCGAGGCGGAGTTCGCCGAGTACTGTCAGGCTAAGCACTGCGTTGGGGTGGGCAGCGGGACGGATGCGTTACGGTTTGCGTTCATGGCCGCCGGAATTGGCCCTGGCGACGCTGTGGTCACAGTGCCGCACACCTTCATCGCAACGACGGAGGCAATCTCACAAAGCGGCGCGCGTCCGGTGTTCGTCGACATTGACGAGGCGACCTACAACATAGACCCGGCGGGGCTTCGCCGGTATCTCGAAGAAAAGTGCCAGGAGAATTCCGGGCGTCTGATCGATCAACGGACGGGCCTGCGGGTATCGGCGATAGTGCCGGTGCATCTCTACGGCCAGACGGCGGACATGGATCCGATTCTGGAAGTGGCCGGGGAGTTTGGGCTGCAGGTATTCGAGGATTCCTGCCAGGCGCATGGCGCGCAGTATTTCTCGCGCAAGGAGAACCGCTGGCGCACAGCCGGGTCGATGGGCAGGGCAGCGGCATTCAGCTTCTATCCTGGAAAGAACCTGGGCGCCTGCGGCGAAGCGGGTGCCATCACGACCGACGACGAGGAACTGGCCCAGAAGATGCGGATGATCCGCGATCATGGGCAGCGGCAGAAGTACTACCACCAGGTGGAAGGCTACAATGGGCGGCTGGACTCGATCCAAGCCGGCATTCTGCGCGTCAAGCTCCGGCGGCTTCCGGAGTGGACGGCGGGACGTCAGGAGGCGGCGCGGCGGTACCGTGAATTGCTGTCCGACGCCGGACCGGCGGTCACTCTTCCGGTGGAGCCGGAGTGGGCGCGGGCGGTCTACCATCTTTACGTGATCCGGATCGCGGAACGGGACCAGTTGATGAAGCACTTGGGCGCGAGCGGCATCGGAACGGGCATCCATTATCCGATCCCTCTGCACCTGCAGGACGCGTATCGCGAGTTTGGCTACGCCGAGGGCGACTTCCCTGTGACGGAGCGAGTGGCGCGGGAAATCGTGTCGCTGCCCATGTTCCCAGGGCTGACAGCCGAGCAGCAGGAGCGGGTAGCGGCCGGTGTGAAGACCTTCGCGGCGGCGTCGGCCGGCGCGGGATCCCCGGCCTGAGGGGGACGCCCAGGACATCCAGGAGCTTCTGCATGATCATCACGAGTACACCTCTGCGGATCTCGTTCTTCGGGGGCGGCACGGACTACCCGGTATGGTACCGGGAGCACGGGGGGGCCGTCCTGGCGACGACGATCGACAAGAGCTGCTACATCACGTGCCGCTATTTGCCGCCGTTTTTCGAGTATCACAGCCGGATTTCGTACTCGAAAGTGGAAAACGTTGAGCAGAACTGGTCAATCCAGCACCCGTCGGTGCGGGCTTGCCTGCAGTTCATGCAGATTGAGGAGGGTGTCGAGATCGTCCACGTCGCCGATCTGCCGGCGAGGACGGGGCTCGGCACCAGTTCCGCTTTCACGGTCGGCCTGCTGCTGGGACTGTACGGGTTGCAGCAGCGAATGCGGGACAAGCACTCGCTGGCCGCAGATGCCATCCATGTGGAGCAGGACCTGATTTCCGAGGCAGTCGGTTCGCAGGACCAAGTGAGCGCGGCTTACGGCGGTTTCAACCGGATCGACTTTCGAACCGATGGCGCCATTGATGTGCGGCGGGTTCTGGCCCCGGCGCAGCGGCTGAACGAGTTACAGGACCACCTGGCGCTGTTCTTCACGGGGTTTTCCCGGACGGCTTCCGAGGTGGCGACCGAGCAGATTCGCCTGACGCCGGAACGGCAGCGGGAGTTGCAGCTCATGAAGGAAATGGTGGGGGAGGCCGAATCGATTGTGGCGGGAAGCAATCGTCCGATCGGGGATTTCGGAAAGCTCCTGCATGAAGCCTGGCAAGTGAAGCGCACGCTCACGGACAAGATTTCGAACCCCCTGATTGATGAGATCTACGAAGCGGGCCGGAGCGCTGGCGCGTTGGGAGGAAAGCTGCTTGGGGCGGGCGGCGGCGGGTTCATGCTGTTCTTCGTACCGCCGGAACGGCGCGAGGAGTTGCGCGTGCGGTTGAACAAGCTACTTTGCGTACCCATCGCCTTTTCCTCGAAGGGGAGCCAGGTGGTGGTTTACGAACCGGAAAAGCAGTTCGACCAGGTGCTGCGGAAAGAGCGCGACTCGGTCTACGGCGGGCAATCGCCCAAGGGTGCTCCTGTGTGGTGGCGGGAGAGTCCGGCACAGGCGGCGGCTCGGCCGAACGGTAGTTCACTCGACGAGCGTGGCAGCAAATGAGAGTACTGATCACAGGAGCGGCGGGGTTCATTGGCGGGTTCCTGGCGCGGCATGCCGCCGAAGCCGGCGCTGCAGTGCTGGGCATGGGGATTTCGGAGCTGGTTCAGCCTTGGCGGACGGGTGAGTACGAGCATTGCGACATCTGCGATAAGAGACGTCTGCAGGCGTTGATCGAGAAGTTTCGCCCCGAACGTGTCTTCCATCTGGCCGCGCAGAGCTACCCCACTGTTTCGCTCACGCATCCGCGCGAGACGATGGACGTGAACGCCGGCGGGACCATCAATCTCTACGAGTGTCTGCGTGCGGCCGGACTGGCGCCGATGGTGGTGGTGGCGTGTTCGAGCGCCGAGTACGGGCCTGTGGCGGCGGAGAACCTGCCGGTGCGGGAGGACCACCCTTTGAGGCCGCTGCATCCCTACGGGGTCAGCAAAGTGGCGCAGGATCTACTGGCTTACCAGTATTTTGCGAACTATGCGCTGCCGTCGGTCCGCATCCGGATTTTCAACACAACAGGACCCGGCAAGTTGGGTGACGTCTGCTCGGACTTGACCAAGCGCGCTGTCCAGATAGAGACGGGAGCTCAGCGGCCCTCGCTGGAGGTGGGCAATCTAGGGAGCCGGCGGGCGATCATCGACGTGCGGGACATGGTGCGGGCGCTGTGGCTGGCGGCTGAACGCTGCGAGCCGGGGGAAGTATATAATGTCGGGTCGAACGCGGTTTACTCTGTTCAGGAGTTGATCGATGCGATTCGGGGGATGGTGCGGGTGGAGTTCGAGGTGGAACCGCAGCGCGCTTTGATGCGGGACTGCGATGAACCGGTGATCGCCGGCGATACCAGCAAGTTCCGGCAGTATACCGGGTGGCAGCCCGAGATCGCCCTGCAGACCACGATCGGGGACATGCTGGATTGGTGGCGGCAGCATGTCAGGGCGGGAGCGGCGGTTTGAGGGACCTGATCCGGGCCAACCTCGAGGCCAGCATCGCGGTTCACGAGCGACTGCTGGCGGAATGCCTGCCCGGCATCGCCGCGGCGGCCGAGGCGCTGGTGCGGGCATACCGATCTGGACGCAAGGCGCTCTTCTTCGGCAATGGGGGCAGTGCGGCGGACGCGCAGCACCTGGCCGCGGAATTCCTGGGCCGTTACTTGATCGAGCGCCCGCCGCTACCGGCAGCCGCGCTGAACGCGAACAGTTCGGCAGTGACCGCGATCGGCAACGATTACGGCTACGAGCAGGTATTCGCCCGTCAACTGGTTGGTTTAGCTGTGCCGGGAGATGTGGCCGTCGGGATAAGCACTTCAGGCAATTCAGAGAGCGTGGTCCGGGCCATTGTGGCGGCGAAAGAGATTGGACTGTTCACCGTGGCGCTGACTGGAGCGAGCGGAGGGCGACTGCGAGGTCTGGCGGATGCGCACATCATGGTGCCGTCCACAGAGACTCCGCGGATTCAAGAGTGCCACATATTGATCGGGCACGCTCTGTGTGACGCTGTGGAGCAGGCCCTTGCGGGCGATTCAGCCGCGGGCTGATCTGTCCATCTCATTTCTTTTTTCCAATTCGGAGGAGATTCGACTATGACGAACAAACAGAAGGTGGTGGTTGCAGGACTGGGCGAAATCGGTAAGCCGCTCCACGATTTGCTGGGACGGCATCATCATGTGTTTGGAGTGGACCTGTCGCCGGTTGAAACGGTTACTGGCGTGGACGTGTTGCATGTCTGCTATCCGTTCCAGATCGACGACTTTGTTGGTGAAACAGCCCGCTATATCGGTCTTTTCCGGCCCGAGTTGACAGTGATCAACAGCACGGTATCCATCGGCACCACGCGGAAGATCGCGGAGGTGACGGGAACCGCGGTGGTGAACAGTCCGATCCGCGGCAAGCACGTTAGAATGCTGGACGAGTTGCTGTTCTACACGAAGTTCATCGGCGCGCTGGATCCGGAGACGGGGAGGAAGGCGGAGGAACATTTCCAGTCGGCAGGGATGAAGACGAAGGTGCTGTCGACGCCGGAAGCGTCGGAACTGGCCAAGTTAACAGAAACGACCTATTTCGGGCTGCTGATCGCCTGGGCGCAGGAACTGGAGAGGTATTGCGATCAGAGCGGCGCGAACTACGACGAGGTGGTTTCGATCTACGAGGAGATCGGCTATCTGCCGCGGGTGAAGTTCTTTCCGGGGGTGATCGGCGGACACTGCGTGATGCCGAATATTGAGATTCTGAAGGGGTTCAAGAAGTCGGAGTTGCTTGAGATGATTCAAAGCTCGAACCGGCTCAAGGCCGAGCGCGAGGCGGAGCAGACGATGGGGGCGGGCAGCACGAAGTAGGCGGCGGGCGACGACGGCGAGGACTGAAATGAAGACCGTTCCAGAGTCGCGGCCAGCGCCGGCGCGCGTGCAGGATGGAGGGCTGACGGTGGGCGGCCGATTCCAGGGCAAACGCGCGGCGATGGTGACGTTTTCGGCGTATCCGGGGGATCCCCGCCCGCGGCGCGCGGTGGAGGCGTTACTAGGGGAAGGGTTGGTCGTGGATCTGATCTGCCTTGCCGAGGGCAATCCGCAGCGCAAGGAGATCAACGGGGGGCTGACCGTCTACCGGGTTCCGATGGAGCACACGCGCGGAGGCAAGCTGCGGTACGCCTTCAACTACACGGTGTTTCTGCTGCTGGCCGCGCTGCGGATGACGATGAGGTTGGTGCGCGGGCGCTATCACCTGGTGCATGTCCACAACATGCCGGACGTGCTGGTGTTCAGCGCGCTGGTGCCCAGGCTGCTGGGCGCAAAAGTGATTCTGGATCAGCACGATCCGATGCCAGAGTTGATGACCACGATTTACGGCGTACCCCCCGGGAGCGCGGCCGTTCGGATTATTACATGGCTCGAGCGACTCAGCTTACGCTATGCCGACGCCGTGGTTACGGTGAACGAGGCCTGCCGTAAGATCTTCAGCGCAAGGAGTTGCCCGGCGGAGAAGATCACTGTGGTGATGAATTCGCCCGATGAAAGGATCTTCCCGTACCTTCCAGCGCAAGGGGCGCGCGGCGCGGCACGCAACGACGGGAAGTTCGTGATGATGTATCACGGTTCGCTGGTGGAGCGGAACGGGCTGGAATTGGCGGTCGTCGCGCTGGGATTGGCGCGAGAGCGGATTCCCGGGGCGGAGTTGCGAGTCTTTGGCCGCACGACGCCTTATCTGGACCAGGTTTTGGCCGAGGCGCGCCGGTTGGGTCTCGAAGATTGCGTCCATCACCTGGGCCCGCGGCGGCTCGAGGAATTGCCGGGGGAGATCGCAGCCTGCGACGTAGGTGTGATCCCGAACCAGCGTAACGCGTTCACCGACATCAATACGCCAACGCGGCTGTTCGAGTATCTGGCGGTGGGCAAGCCAGTGATCGCGCCGCGGACGCAGGGAATTACCGACTATTTTCCTCCCGACGGTCTCATCTACTTTGAACCGAGCAACGCGGAGGACCTGGCCGCGCAAATGGAACGGGTATACAGGAATCCAGAGGAGGCGGCGCGGAGCGCGGAGGCCGGGCAGGAGGTGCTGCAGGAGCACACGTGGACGCGCGAGCGGGAGGTGCTGGTGAATCTGGCCGGGGCACTGCTGGGCCGGTAAGTCATGATCGGGGTGATCGCGGACGCGGCCGGAGTGCAGGTGGCTGCGGAGTTCTTCGAGCTGTTCAAGACGAGTTGGGAGAACTACCGCGAAGGCTCGGCTTATGACGTAGTGCTGGATACAACCGGGCATGGAGGAGATCTTAAGGCGCGCCTTGTGGTGCGTTATGGCAGCCGGCGAATTCTGGCGGACCGAGACTTGCCGGTCCAATCGCAACCGCCTGAGCAGAACGGGAGCATGCTGGTGGGGGCCGATCCGTTTCCGTTGTATGGTCCTTACGCGGTCATCGATTTAGCAGGTAGGCAAGAGCCGGAGGCTGTGCCGTTGGCCGCGGCTGAGGGCGGGGCGATCGGCTACGTGGTTCGGAAGGGCGGAAGCACTGAGGTTCGGCTCGGCTACGAGCTGTTCGGTGAAATCCGAACGCTACTGAGTACGGGCCAGCCGGCGGAGTGGGCCGCGATTCCCACACTGGAACTGCACATTGATCTCCTGCGCAGATGGATGGCGGCGAGCGGGGTGGAATTCAATGAGGTTCGTTCGGCTCCCGCGGGATACCGGTTCATCGCGGCACTGACGCACGATGTGGATCACCCGTCGTTGCGGCTACATGGCTTGGACCGTACGGCGGCGGGATTTCTGGGGCGAGCGACGGTGGGTTCTGTCCAACGGTGGGCGACCGGGCGGCTGAAGTTCTCTCAAATGCTGCGGAATTGGGGGGCCGCGCTATGTTGGCCCACGGTTGCGATGGGGTGGGGGCGAGACATCTGGCGTGGGTTTGTCAACTATACCGATATGGAAAGCGGGAGGCCGTCGACCTTCTTCGTGATCCCATTCGCGGGGCGGCCCGGAGCGCTGTGTGGGGCAGCGGCGCCCTTCTATCGTGCTTCAGGTTACGGAGTCGCCGACATTGAAGTAGAAGTTCGCGAGCTTCGGGAGCGCGGGTGCGAGATCGGGCTGCATGGTCTCGATGCGTGGTGTGATGTGAAGGCGGCGGAACAGGAACGCACCGAAGTGGAGCGCGTTGCAACTGCGGAGATCAACGGCGTGCGGATGCACTGGCTCTACTTTGGACCTGATTCAACCGCGCTGCTGGACGAAGCGGGATTCGATTACGATTCCACGGTGGGCTACAACGGAACCGTGGGGTTTCGCGCCGGGACGGCACAGGTATACCGGCCACTGGGGGGCAGACGTCTGCTGGAATTGCCCCTAATTGTCATGGATACGGCGTTGTTCTACCCCAGCCATCTGAACCTGACGGTGGCCGAGGCCTGGAAACGGGTGGAGACCGTGGTGGCTCAAGTGGTCCGGTTCGGTGGTTGTGTCACAGTGAACTGGCACGATCGCAGTTTGGCGCCAGAGAGGCAGTGGGGGGATTTTTATGGGGAGTTGGTGAGATATCTGGAGGCGCAAGGCGGCTGGGTGACCTCGGCGGGGGAGGCTGTGGAGTGGTTCAGGCGGCGACGAGACAATGACAAATCAGACCTCAAGAACTGACTCGACCTTAGATCGAGACGCAACGATCCTGATTACAGGAGCGAACGGATTCATAGGATCCCGCGTCGTGGAAGTGTTGCTGAGGCAGGGGTACACAAACCTGCGTTGCTTCGTGCGCCCCTCAGGTAACCTGGAGCGGTTGAGGAAGATCTTGTCCGCGGCCGATGCCCAATCGACTGAGGTCCTTGCAGGGAACCTGCTGTCGCCGGAAGACTGCCTGAAGGCAACACATGGGGCCGCCGCCGTCATTCATCTTGCTGCTGGAATCGAGAAGACCTACGCCGGCTGCTTTCTGAACTCCGTAGTGACCACGAGGAACCTGCTTGATGCGGTTGTAGCGGCGGGCACCGTTCAGAGGTTTGTGAACGTCAGCTCGTTCTCGGTTTACTCCAATTGGAAGCTGCCAAGGCGAAAGATCCTGGACGAGACCTGTGCCCTCGAAGACCACCCGCTGGAGCGGGGCGAGCCGTACATGTATGCCAAGCTGAAACAGGATGAGCTCGTGCTGCAATACGCACGGAACCACAACATCCCCTATGTCATCCTTCGGCCTGGAGCGGTGTATGGGCCAGGTGCGAGCCAACTGACTGCGCGGGTAGGAATTGACACATTCGGGTTCTTCCTCCACCTTGGGGGGAGCAACAGAATTCCGCTCACATACGTAGACAACTGCGCGGAGGCCATCGTGCTTGCCGGGCTCGCCAAAGGCACCGCAGGCCAAGTATTCAATGTAGTGGACGACGATCTGCCGACCAGCCGGAGATTCCTGAGCCAGTACAAACGGAACGCAAAACCAATCAGATCGCTGTATGTTCCTTACTGGGTCTTCTATGGTTTCTGCTGGCTTTGGGAGAGGTACTCGACCTGGTCAAAGGGCCAGTTGCCGCCAGCGTTCAATCGACGCCGTTGCGCGACGTATTGGAAAGGCAATGCCTACAGCAACCGCAAGCTCAAGCAACTCGCAGGGTGGTCTCCGCCCGTATCTTTCACAGAGGCGGCAAGGCGCTACTTTGAATCTGTGAATCGAGGCAGGCCTTCATGCTGAGAGTCGCCATCGTTGGATGTGGGAAGATCGCCGATCAACACGCGGACCATCTCGCGGCGCTTCCGAACTGCGAACTCGTCGGAGTGTGCGACCGGGAAGAGTTGATGGCGGTCCAACTCCGGGAGCGGTTCGGAGTACGAGCACACTATATCGATCTTGAGCACATGCTCAAGGACGCGCGACCCGACGTGGTGCACATCACTACGCCGCCGCAGACGCACCACTCGATTGCATTGCAGTGTCTTCAGGCGGGATGCCATGTATATGTCGAGAAGCCCTTTACGGTGAATCACCGCGACGCTGAAGAACTGATCGCTTTCGCTGACGGCCGGCGGCTCAAGGTGACCGTGGGGCAATACGCCCAATGCAGCCACGTGGCGCGGCGGATGAGGGCGCTTATCCAGTCTGGTTATCTTGGGGGACCGCCCATCCACATCGAAAGCTACTATTGCTACGATCTTGGCGACCCGGCCTACGCAAAGGCACTCCTGGGGGATCCGCATCACTGGGTGCGCGGATTGCCGGGCGGGCTGCTCCAGAACACCATCAGTCACGGTATTGGCAAAATTGCGGAATTCCTTGGGTCTGATCGGCCGACAGTAATCACCACGGGTTTTACCAGCCAGGCGTTGAGGAGCGTTGGCGAACACAGGATTATCGACGAGCTTCGAACTATCATTCACGACGGCAGCATGACAGCCTATTTCACGTTTTCGTCGCAGATGCGGCCGACGCTCCATCACCTGCGGGTCTTTGGCCCCAAGAACGCTATCTGCATTGACGAGAATCAGCAGACGCTGATCAAACTTCGTGGGGCGCGGTACAAGAGCTACTTGGAAAAGTTCATCCCGCCGTACAGCATTGCGAAGCAGTATATGGGGAACCTTGCCCACAACACAAAGTTGTTCCTCCGGAACGATTTTCAGGAGGGGCACGGAATGCGCGAGTTGATAAGCGCTTTCCACGCGTCCATTCTATCCGGAGGGCCGGCACCCATCTCGAGCCGCGAAATCCTGCTCACCTCTCGAATTATGGACGAGATCTTCAGTCAGCTTTCCTCTGGACAGTCTTCTTCGTCTGAAGTTCCGCTCCTCCAGCCCGTCGTGCAGTCCTGTGAGCCTGCGGGCTTCGAAGTTGAGAACAAGGAAGCTTGAGCGCATACTTCGCTGACCTCTATGCAGTGATGCACTCGATTGAACATGCCAACCGCAGACGTCAATTCCTCCGCATGGACATTCAGCAGTTCGATGCGCATTCGAAAGGAACTTCGCGAGCGAGATCGGTAAACAAATGCCCCCATCTGTAGCAATAGGGCTGTACTTGATTCTCTTGGTGGTTCTCTTTTGGTTTGATCCCAGAGTAGAGCGGACGTCCGGCTGGCTGTGGGTCCCGATAACCTGGTTGTTCATCATTGGATCTCGCCAACCGTCGCAGTGGCTGGGCGGAGAGGTCAGCAGCGTTGCGAGCCGGTTGGAGGAAGGTAGTCCCGTGGACCGTGCAGTGTACATGGGGCTCATGATTTTTGCACTGGGAGTACTTACTGCCCGCTCATTCCGATGGGATCTATTCTTCACGCGCAACGTAGCCTTCGCAATGTTTCTGAGCTTCGCCTTAGTAAGCGCAGTGTGGTCAGACTTCACGCTTATCTCCCTGAAGAGATGGTTTCGAGATATGGGAAACTATCTTATGATTCTCATGGTGCTGACTGAACCATTCCCGACGGAAGCCATCAGAGTTGTAGTTCGACGTCTTTGTTTTCTGCTCATTCCTCTTTCAATTGTACTCATCAAGTATTACCCTCAACTCGGAAGGGTGTATGATCGTTGGGCGGGAACGGCTTTGTACTCGGGAGCGACCACAAGTAAGAACATGCTGGGCGTGCTGTGCATGATCAGTGGCCTCTTTTTCCTCTGGGACACTCTGAAGCAGATACGCGGGCCGAAGACACGGGAGCGTAGTCGTATCATCCTGCTCAACTGTACATTAATGCTCATGACGCTGTGGCTACTGAGTATCGCCAATAGCAAGACATCGAGCATTTGTCTGGTGATAGGGTCTGTCATCATTCTTGCGTCACAGACAAAGGTGGTAGAGAAATACCCAACGATTTTAAAAGTTGCCGTTCCCACTATCGTTCTTGCATACGTGTTTACCGAAACGGTTCTTGGAATTGACGTAACTGCCGTGATCGCCCGCCTAGTGGGTCGAGATCCCAGCCTCACCGGCAGAGACCATATCTGGCGCGTTGTGTTAAGCATGGGTACTAACCCGCTGGTTGGCACCGGCTATGAGAGTTTCTGGCTGGGGCCCCGCCTGCTGGAGGCGTGGAGTAGGGCCGGCAATGGACTCAACCAAGCACACAACGGCTACCTGGAGGTCTATCTGAACTTGGGAATGATCGGACTGTGTTTATTGGGTTGGTTTTTGGTCAGCAGCTTCCAAGTGATCTGGAGGAACTGGGTAACGTCCGGATTCGGCCCATTTAATGTGGCGCTTTGGTGTATCCTAATGTTTTACAATGTCACCGAAGCCGCTTTCAAAACTCAGTTTGTATGGCTGCTGTTCCTTTTTGGCGCTCTCGACGTACCGCGTCAACTGATTCTCTCTGCAGAGCGCGCAATCTCGCAACAAGTAGGCCTCCCTCGGGCTAAGAAGAGACCACAGTCCGAACAAGCTGAGGAAGAACAATGTTATTGGTTTGTGCGGAAGTGAGGGAAGGCCCTGTGAGTTGAGCTGCGGTTCAAGGGAGAGTCTTGAACCCTAACTGCGTTAGAGTATGGACGATAACACCACAAGAGTCCGGGTTAAGGGCCGGCCTGTAGGAGCGCCGTCAAGGGCGATTGGCGACCGCGTTGTTGTCACCAGGGGCTCACTGTTTAAGATTGCGACAATCAAGGACGAGGAACTCGTAGCAGGGCCCACGATTCTGGATCCCGCTTCATTCGTTTCCGAACTGAAGAGCGGTCCCCTCGGAGCAGACCTGCTGACGTTTACCCAACGACTGCCCGACACAGTGCGAAGATACTCGTACCCAGTGGAATGGGAGGACATCGCTGCGATTCCAATAACCACGTATTCGAACTGGCTCAAAACGCAAGTTGAGGATGGCACGAGGCGAGCAGTCAAGCGAGCGACAAAGCTCGGAGTAGAAACTAGGATTGTCCAATATGATGACACCTTTGTAGATGCGGTCCGTAAAATCTACGACGAATCGCCCTCCCGCCAGGGTAAACGGTTCTGGCACTACCGGGAAGATGTAGACGTCGTCAAAAGTGAGTTGGCATCCTATTTGGAAAGAAGTACTTTCATTGGCGCCTACTATGAAAATGAACTGATCGGCTTTTTGAAAATGACAGATGTGGAGTCGACCGCGACTATGACTCTGATATTCAGCGCTCAGCGGCACTTCGACAAAAAACCGAACAATGCACTAATTGCCAAAGCCGTCGAACTTTCGGAATTGCGAGGAATGGCGTATCTAACGTACGGACAGTTCGTGTATCGTGACCCGAACAGCACGTTGACACACTTCAAGAGGAGGAATGGGTTTCAGGCGATTCCAGTTCCGAGATACTACGTTCCTTTGACAGTGAAGGGGAGCGTTGTTCTCAAGTTTGGACTGCATCATGGCGTGGCGGGCATCATCCCGCCCGAGATGCTCAAGGTGGCCGTTGGGATACGAGCACATTACTCGAAGATTGCCGTCCTCCGAAAGAGCGCACACGACTGAAGCTAGTAGGTGTCGAATGCCAGGTATTGTAGGTCTCATCTCAAAAGCCCCGGGCGATCAGGCCCGCCGCCTGCTCAGCCGGATGGTCTCAGCGATGAGTCATGAAGCTTTCTACACAAGCGGGACCTGGACCGATGAGTCGCTGGGGGTTTACGTGGGCTGGACCAGTCGATCGGGCTCGCCCTTCTCCAGCATGCCCGTGTGTAGCGAAACCGGTGGTGTAACCCTGGTGTTCTCGGGTGAGGACTTTCCGGACCCTGGGGTCGCACGGCGACTGAAGCAAACTGGTCAGGAGTCCAGCAAAGGCCGCCCTTCCTATCTCGTGCGCTGGTATGAGGAAGATCCGTCATTTCCCAAGGGGCTGAATGGCCGCTTCCATGGGCTTGTCGTTGACAGCCGTCGAGGTCGCGTGCTCCTCTTCAATGACCGGTACGGCATCCACAGGCTTCAGTACCACGACGATGGTGACGCGTTCTACTTCTCTGCTGAAGCGAAGGCCATCGTGGCAGTTCAGCCTAGGCTGAAGCGCCTCAGCGCGAAGAGCCTCGGAGAGTTCATCGCTTGCGGCTCTGCGCTTGAAAATCGGACCCTGTTCGAAGGCATTGAGGTCATGCCCCCCGCGTCGGCATGGGAATTCGAAAACGGGGCTCTCGTCAAGCGCGGCCGATATTTTGACCCACGGGAGTGGGAGGAGCAGGAACCACTCGACATAGAGTCCTACCACCGGGCGTTTCAGGAAGCGTTCATTCTGAACCTGCCGAAGTACTTCTCGGGCCACGAGCAAGTTGCCATGTCTCTGACTGGTGGACTGGACACTCGTATGATAATGGCCTGCGCGAAAGCGGCGCCGAAGTCTCTCCCTTGCTATACATTCGGCAGCAGTTTGAGGGATATCCAAGACGTTGTAGTTGCACGAGCGGTGGCCAGCGTCTGTGGTCAATCGCACCAGACCATCAGGGTGGGAGAGGAGTTTCTCTCCCGAGCGCCTCACTACGCTGTTCGCGCGGTCTATGTTGGCGAAGGTGGTGCTGACGTAGGCAGAGCGCCGGACATCTATCTGAACGAGAGAGCCCGCGCAATTGCCCCTGTCCGGATCACGGGCAACTTCGGGGGCGAGGTGCTACGCGGGGTCCGGGCGTTCAAGCCGGAGGAACGCACCGAAACGTTGTTCTGCGACGACTTACACCAGCACATCAGGCAGACCGAACAGACTTACGCGGCGCTGCTTCACGGCCATCCGACGTCATTCGCCGTGTTCAAGCAAGGTCCTTGGTATAACTATGGCATCGTAGCCTTGGAGGAATCACAGCTTTCTCTCAGATCGCCTTTTCTGGACAACGACATCGTGCGCACTGTTTTCCGGGCCCCAGCATCCGCGTTGGCCAGCAACGAAGCGTCTCTCCGGCTGATTGCCAGCGGCAACGAAGCGCTCAGCCAAATCCCCACGGATCGGGGGCTGGGCGGACGACAAGGGCGCGTCAGAGAATTTGCCTCTCGCGTGCGTCTCGAGTTGCTCTTCAAGGCGGAGTACGCATACGACATGGGGATGCCGCACTGGCTCGCCGCTCTAGACCATTCTCTATCCGCACTGCGAATCGAGAGGCTCTTCCTCGGCCGGCACAAGCCGTTTCACTTCCGAGTCTGGTATCGAGACTCGTTGGCTCAATTCGTCCGAGAGGTCCTGTTGGATCCACGCAGCTTGTCGAGACCGTACCTCAACAAAAAACGTGTGGAGGAACTGGTCGAAGGGCATCTTGCCGGCCGACGCAATTACACCAACGAGATTCACAAGGTTCTTACCCTCGAGTTGATGAATCGACTCTTCCTGGACGATCCCGAATGCGTTCACTCTAGTGTTGGCGCATAGTGTTGAGGGTAGGACTCCTCATCGCACAGTCGACTGAAGATTCGTCGGAGGCGTGGGAGAAACACCCGCTACGGAACTCATCGGCCCAATGTACGATCTGGAAACGACTAAGTTGTCGTACCACTTCAGGTTCTGGCGAATCGTGTTGCTCCCTATGTGAAAACTTAGCCAGAACTGATCTATCTTTAGCGTGCTGATGTCGCGCAGCCGGACG
>JACZJQ010000093.1 GCA_014860455.1 Bryobacteraceae bacterium
GCCCCGTCCCCATCGCCATCCAGAACACCGACACCGTGGCCGGAATCGACGGCATCGTCGACCGCACCGCCCACGCAATCCCCGCCCCCAAACAGATCCCAATCAGCCCTCCTGCCACGGTCAGCGTCACCGCTTCCAGCAGGAACTGCACCCGGATGTCGCTCCCCCGCGCCCCAATCGCCTTCCTGACGCCGATCTCGCGCGTCCGCTCGGTCACCGAAATCAGCATGATATTCATCACCCCAATTCCGCCCACCAGCAGCCCGATCGAACTGATCACCGACGTCAGAATCACGATGGCGCCGGTCAACTGGCTCCACAGGTTGCTCAGGAAGTCCGACGAGATCAGCTCGAAGTCGTTCTCCTTGTTCGGCGGGACTTTGCGGATCTTCCGCAACGCTTCTTCCACCTGCGCCTGCCCCGCCGCGGTGTCTACATCTTTTCTTACAGTGAACCCGATAACCAGTTCTTTCACATCCGGATTGTGCTTGCGGAACTTCGACAGCGGCACCATCGCAAACTGATCCACACCCGGCCCGCCCAGCAGCCCCGGTTCCTGCGCAAACACCCCGATCACCTCATAGGCCGTCCCGTTGATGTACACCGTCTTGCCCACTGGGTCCGCCGGCCCGAACAGCGATTCCGCCACCTCAGTCCCGATGACAGTCACCGCCGCCGCCCGCGCCTCTTCCGCTTCCGAGTAATACCTTCCCCGCTCCACAACAAACATCGGAATCACGTCGATATACGACGGCTCCGCCCCGCGCAGAATCAAATTCTCCACCCGCTTGCCCTGGTACCGGATCTCGGACGACTGCCCAAAAAACGTCGCCCGCGTCCCCATCACCGTCAATTGATCCACCGCCGGCGACATCTCCCTGATCTTCCGCCCGTCGTCGTATTGCAGAAACTTCCTCAGCCGGATCTTCTCCGGCATCCGCATCGGATCTGTCCCCGCCGGAAATCGCGTCACATAGAATGACCGCGACCCCATCTGCTCCACCTTGTCGGCGACAAACTTGTTCAACCCGTCGATGATCGCCGCCACCGCAATCACGCTCGTCACACCAATCACGACCCCCAGCAGCGTCAATCCGCTGCGCACTTTGTGCGCCCGCAGCGTGTCCATCGAGACCTTCAGGTTTTCGCCAAACTCCGCCCATGTCATCGGCGTCTCACTCCGACCGGAGCGCCTCCACCGGATCCAGCTTCGCCGCCCGGCTCGCCGGATAGATCCCGAAGAACAGCCCGATCGCCGAACTCAGCCCCAGACCCAGCACCGCCACCCGCGCCTCCACCGACGCCGGGAACGACGTGAACCGGTTCAGCATCTCCGCGCAAAGGAACCCCAGCGCGATACCCAGCGCCCCCCCGGCAAGGCACTGCAACACGCTTTCCACCAGGAACTGTTTCAATATGTCGTCCCCCCGCGCCCCCACCGCCCGCCGGATGCCGATCTCCTTGGTCCGCTCCGTCACGCTAACAAGCATCACGTTCATAATCACAATCCCGCCCACCAGCGCCGAAATCGAACTCACCATGATAAACACCGCAAAAAACGCGCCGCTGATCTGCCCCCACAACTGGATGTAGCTGTCCTTCGTGCCGAAGAAGAAATCATCGTCCTGCCGCGGACCCAGATGCCGCCGCGCCCGCATGATCTGCTTCGCCCGGTCCTGCGCCCTCTCAAATCCATCCTTGTCGTTTGGCACCTTCACGTTCAGCGTCAGGCTGTAGCGCGAACCGCGCAGTTTCAGAAATGTGTTCAACGGAATTAACGCGAAGTTGTCGGTGTCCTGGCCCAGCACCGCCCCGCCGCGTTCCACCACGCCAATCACTGTGAACTCTCTGTTGGCTAGTTTGATCGTGCTGCCGAGCGGATCCGCCTCCCCGAAAAACCTGTCCCGAAGCGTCGCTCCGATCACGCATACCCGCGCCGAGTGCTGGTCCTCGATCTCGCCGAAATACCGCCCCAACTCAATCGTCCGCGTGTCGATCTCCGCCATCGACGGCGTCTGCCCCTGGATGTTGACATCGGTCAACTCTTCGTCGCCCAGCCGCGCCCGCGCCGTCATCGACCCCGACGCCCCCGTGATCGAGCACTCCGCACACAGTTCCTCGATCGCCGTGTAGTCGTCCATCTCGATCCGCTTGTTCTTAAGCGCCTTCAGGATCAGTTGGTAGTCGGTCACCGCAAACGGCATCCGAGAGATCTGGAAGACGTCCGCGCCCAGGTTGGCCACTTTCGTCTCCACATATACATTCGCGCCCTGCACGATCGTGATCACCGTGATCAGCGTCGCCACGCCCATCGTCAACCCCAGCACCGTCAGGACAGCACGCAAGCGATGGCTGCCCAGGGCATCCCTGCTAAGCCGTAGAGTGTCGCCAAATGACAGCACCGCGGATTACTCAATAACGACGCGCTTCCACCTCTTGCCGGCTCGAACGAAGTATGTCCCCGTCTCCAGCCTCTGCCCCGGACCCTGCACCTCCACCTTCCCCTTATCCTCCTCGCGGAAAATCTCCACTGCGTTCGACTTCACCAACCGGTCGGCTTCCGTCCCCGATGCCGCCAAACCGCTCACCGCCAGCACCTTACCCAGCCGCGGGTCGGCCGCCACGGTGGTCTCCAGATTCTCCGGAATCTGTCCCTGGCTCACATCCCGCAGCCACGCCTCACGCGCCGCTTTGCCGGCAACGGCTCCGTGATAGTCCGACGCGATCCGCTCACACAATTCCAGTTTGATGTCGCGCGGGTTCCGGCCCGAATCCTTCAGGGCCCGGATGTCACCCAACGTCAAATCGGTCAGCAACTCCCAATACCGCCACATCATGTCGTCGCTGATCGACATCAGCTTCTTCACCATCACTTCCGGCGCTTCGTGGATGCCGACATAGTTGCCCTTCGACTTCGACATCTTCTCCACGCCGTCCAGGCCTTCGAGAATCGGCACCGTGGCGACGATCTGCGGCTTCTGGCCGTAGTCGCGCTGCAAGTCGCGCCCCACCAGCAGGTTGAACTTCTGGTCCGTGCCGCCGAGTTCGATGTCGCACTCAAGGGCCACCGAATCGTAGCCCTGGCCCAACGGGTACATAATCTCGTGCATCGAAATCGGCGTTCCTTCGCGAAGACGCTTCGAGAAGTCGTCGCGTTCGAGAATTCGGGCAACGGTGTAGCGCGACGCCAGCCGGATCATGTCCTCCCAGCGCAGCGGCTCCAGCCACTCGCTGTTGAACCGGACCTCGGTCTTCTCCGGGTCCAGGATCTTGAACACCTGTTCCTTGTATGTCTCGGCGTTGGCGTCGATCTCGGCCCGCGTCATCGGCGGCCGCGTGATGTTGCGCCCCGACGGGTCACCGATCAGTCCCGTCATGTCGCCAATCAGGAAGATCACCGTGTGGCCCATGTCCTGAAAGTGCTTCATCTTGCGGATCAGGACGGTATGGCCGAGATGCAGATCCGGCGCCGTCGGGTCAAATCCGGTCTTCACCCGCATCGGCCGGCCGGTCTTGTACGACTCCTCCAGCCGCTCCTTCAGATCCTCCTCCCGGATGATCTCCGCAAAGCCCTTTTTCAGGTACTCAAACTGATGCTCAACACTCGGAAACGTCACCCTACCATTGTAGAGGCTGAGGCCCGAGAGCCGCGTAAATCAAGCGCTTTGAACCATCAACTCCTTCAAGTGCCGCCCCGTGTACGACTCCTCGCACTCGGCCACCTCTTCCGGCGTGCCTGCCGCCACCACCCGCCCTCCCGCGGCGCCGCCTTCCGGCCCCAGGTCGATCACATAGTCCGCATGACGGATCACTTCGAGATTGTGCTCGATCACCAGCAAACTCGCCCCGTTATGGATCAGCCTCTCGAACGCGTCCAGCAGCTTCGCAATGTCGTCGAAATGCAGCCCTGTCGTCGGTTCGTCAAACAAATACAGCACACCCTTGTTGCTCGATTGCGAAAGGTGGCTCGCCAGTTTCAACCTCTGCGCCTCGCCGCCCGATAGCGTTGTCGCCGATTGCCCCAGCCGCAGATACCCCAGCCCCACATCCGCCAGCGGCTGCAACCGCGAGATCAGTTTCGTTTGTCCAGCGAAGAACGACAACGCTTCGCGCACCGTCAGGTTCAACACCTCGTGGATGTTCAGTCCCTTGTACCGGATCTCCAGAATCGACGGCTTGTACCGCGTCCCCCGGCACTCCTCGCAGATCAATTCAACATCCGCCAGGAACTGCATCTCCACCGTCACCGTGCCGTCTCCCTGGCACGTCTCACACCGCCCGCCGGCGATGTTGAAAGAAAAATGCCCGGCAGTCAGACCCCGCCTGTCCGCCTCCTGTGTCGATGCAAACAGGTCGCGGATCACGTCGAACGCCTTCGAGTACGTCACTGGGTTCGACCTCGGCGTCCGCCCGATCGGCGACTGATCCACCAGCACCAGGTCATGGATCATCCCTGCGCCCTGCACCTGCCTGCAAGTTGCTGGTTCGTCATGCACCGCTGCGCCGGCTTTCGATAGATCCCGTTGGTAACGGCCCTCAAGCGTCTTGTGGATCACCTCGTGCACCAGCGTCGACTTGCCAGACCCCGACACACCCGTCACCACCGTCAGCATGTCCAGCGGCACCTTGACGTCGATGCCCTTCAGGTTATGCGCCCTGCAGCCGCTAAACTCCAACACCCGCTTTCGGTTCACCTCCCGCCTGTGCGACTTCAGCGACGTTTTCAACTCGCCTTTCAGATACCTTGCCGTCAGCGACCCGCTCCTCTTGCCCCCGTTGCCCAACAACTGCTTCATCGTCCCGGTGAACGTCACGTGCCCGCCCGCCTCGCCCGCGCCCGGCCCAATGTCAACGATGTGGTCGGCGGCCCGCATCACGTCGGCGTCGTGCTCCACCACGAGGATCGTGTTCCCAAGATCCCGCAGCTCTTTCAAGATGCCGATCAGCCGCCCCGTGTCCCTTGGATGCAACCCGATCGACGGTTCGTCCAGCACATAACAAGCCCCCACCAGCCTCGACCCCAGACATGTCGCCAATTGAATTCGCTGCGCTTCGCCGCCCGAAAGCGTCGCCGACAGCCGGTCCAGCGTCAGATACGACAACCCGACATCGTTCAGGAACTTCAGCCGCTGGCGGATCTCCACCAGCACCTTCTGCGCGATCGCCGCCTGCTCCGGCGCCATGTCCAGACTGTCGAAAAACGCGCCTGCCTCGGCGATGTTCATCGCGCTCACTTCACCAATCGTCCGCCCGCCTATCCTCACGTTCAACGCCTCGGGCCGCAGACGGGCGCCCAGGCACGCCGGGCACTCCGTATACCCCCTGTACCGGGCGATAAACACCCGCACATGGACCTTGTACTTCTTCTTCTCGACCTCCGCGAAGAACCGCCTCACCGCCTGCTTCACCGCCTGCCGTTCCGCGGCGTCCAGCTTCTCGTACGCCACATCCAGCCGCACCTTGCCCTTGCTCCGCGCGGCGAACTCATGCAGGCCCCATTCATACTGCGGCTTCGTCCACGGATCCACAGCCCCGCCATCGATTGACTTCGACGGGTCTGGCACAATCAGCCCCATGTCGTAGTCCACCGTATTGCCGAAGCCCTGGCAGTTCGGGCACGCCCCATACGGATTGTTGAAGCTGAACAGCGACGGCTCCGGCGTCAGAAACTCGATGTCGCACTTCTTGCAGGCAAATCGCTCCGAAAACCGCAGCCGCACAGGCTCGGCCTCGCCCGCCTGCTCGAAAACCACCTCGCCGGCCTCGCGGTAACAGACCTCGGTGGTGTCCACAATCCGCTGCCGCTCGCCCTCGCGGACGACGAAGCGGTCCGCAAGCACGTGAACCGGCCGCGAAAAATCGACATCGAGCAACGACTCTGGCGTCGAGAACTCAAACACCCGCCCGTCCTGATACAGTCGCCCGAATCCCCTCTTCCGCAGGTCGAACAGATGGTCGCGCAACTCCGTCGTATTGCCCTCGTGCGTCGTCTTCACCGGAAACAGCGCATACCACCGCGAGCCGTCCGCCTGCTCCATCACTCGCCGGGCGACGGGGTCCACCGTGTCCCGCTCCACCCGCTCGCCACATCCAGGACAATACGTATCTCCGGCCCTCGCATAGAGCAGCCTCAGGTAGTCGTAGACCTCTGTGGACGTCGCTACTGTGGAACGCGGATTCCGGGTCGTGTTCTTCTGCCGGATGGCGACTGGCGGCGAAAGCCCCAGGATTTCATCCACATCCGGCTTCTCCATCCGCTCCAGGAACTGCCGCGCATACGCCGACAACGACTCCACGTACCTCCGCTGCCCCTCGGCATAGATCGTGTCAAACACCAGCGACGATTTGCCCGATCCAGACAATCCCGTCACCACCGTCAGTTTTTCGTGCGGCAGGTCGAGCGAGATGTTTTTCAGGTTGTGGACCCGCGCTCCGCGGATCGTCAGAAAATCGTCTTTCGGGGCCACTGGTTTGGGATGAACGGACAGGACAGGCGAATCCATTAAGATTGTACCAATCCCCCTATGATCCACCCCCGCGACGCCCGGCGTTTGCTCATGGACTGGTTCCAGTCCGCCCGTCGCGACCTGCCATGGCGCCGCACGCGCGACCCCTGGCGCATCCTGCTCAGCGAAGTCATGCTCCAGCAGACCCGCGTCTCCGTCGTCATCCCCTACTACGAACGCTTCCTTGATCGCTACCCCACACCCGCCGCCCTCGCTGCCGCCCCCGAAGCCGAAGCCCTCGCCTTATGGAGCGGACTCGGCTACTACGCCCGCGCCCGCAATCTCCAGCGCGCGGCTACCGAAATCGCCGCCCGCGGCGTGTTTCCACAGACTTACGAGGAGATCGCCTCGCTGCCCGGTGTCGGCGACTACACCGCCGCCGCCGTCGCCAGTATCGCCTTCGGCCTCGCCCATGCCGTGCTCGACGGCAACGTCATCCGAGTTCTGTCGCGTTTTACCGCCGAAACCCGCGACGTTCAGGCCCAGTCGGTCCGCGTCCGCCTGAAGGAAGAGGCCCAGCGCCTGCTCGACCCCGCCCGGCCCGGTGACTTCAACCAGGCCATGATGGAACTCGGCGCCACCGTCTGCCTGCCCAAGACTCCCCAGTGCCTCCTCTGCCCCTGGCGCGACCACTGCCAGGCCCGCGCTCTCGGCCGTGAACAGGAACTGCCCATCAAAGGCCGTAAACGCGAACCTGTCAAACTCCAGATCACCCTTCTCCTCGTGGAACGCCAGTCCGCCGGAAAACGCTTCGTCCTTATGAGACAGCGCGGCGCCCACGAAAGCCGCCTCCAGGGTTTCTGGGAACTGCCCGAGGAACGCGACCTGCCACACGCTGTCCGCGGCGTCCGCCTCGGCGAATTCAAACACTCCATCACCCGCCACGACTACACAATCGAAGTCTTTACCGCCAAGCTCTCCCGTGCCGGCCGAGGCCACCGCTGGATCGCCATCGATGCGCTCGATTCCTTGCCCCTGGCCACTACCGCCCGCAAAGCGCTAGCGTTGCGAGACGAACTGTATACCCCTTGACTCGCGAAGGGGTATATACATGCGCCTCCCTTTCCGCATATGCTGCCAGCAGATCATCATGTTCCGCCTATCCCGGAGCGTGCTGGCCTGGGCGTTGGCCTGCCTGCCATTGGTGGCCTTTGATCCGCCCACCGGAGTGCCTTCCTACTCCGAGGCCGGCGTCGTCCAACTCGCCAGTCTTTTGCCAGGTCCCGTCGCGCCCAATTCGCTCATGGCCATCTTCGGCAAAGAGCTCGCCTGGGTCACCGTCGCCCGGTCAAATGATGACGAAACCGTCAACACCCTCCCTCTCCTGCTCTCCGGTACCGGCGTCATGGTCTCGGTGAACGGCCTTGCCGCTCCAATCGAGATGGTCTCGCCCGAGCAGGTCAACTTCCTGATTCCAGCTAACCTGTTGCCAGGAAAGGCCGAAGTTCGTTTGGTCATGAACGGCCGCGCAGGCCCGGTTGTGGAATTGGACGTCGTCGAAGCCGCCCCGGCTATCTACACATTGGAAGAAGGCATCGCCTTGGCCCGCCACGAAGACACCTTCGAATGGGTCGACCGTGCCCGCCCAGCCCAGCCTGGCGAGTGGATCCGCCTCTACGTTTCAGGACTCGGCCAGACCGTCCCGACGCTTGGTTACCGCGAACTGCCTCGCCGGGAAGCCGAAATCCAGTTGCGCGATCAACTGTCGCTCATCGTCGGCGACGTCGAACTGACGGGCGAGTGGATCGCCTATGCCGGCATCATGCCCGGTTTTCCCGGCCTCTACGAAATCCGCTTCCAGATGCCGGAAATCCTCGAAGGCGACCCTGCAGTCATCGTCCGCATCCTGGAGCAATCCAGCCAGTCGGGAGTTCGTTTGGTCACGCTTGCGGAACCTCCTCCCGTCGTCGAACCCGTCGAGCCGGAGCCTGAAGATCCCGAATCCCCCGAGGATCCCGAAAACCCTGAAGCCCCCGAAGACCCCGAACCTCCCGAGGGTCCAGACGAGCCTTAGTAGTTACGTTTGATCACGCCCGGCTTGCCCATTGTTCCGAGGCTTCGATACGATGGAAGTTCAATCCCATGTTACGTTTCGAAACCGCCGGCGAGTCGCATGGCGAGTGTCTTGTGGCCACGTTGACCGGTCTGCCCGCGGGAGTCCCGGTCGATCTCGCCACGGTCAATCGCGAACTCTGGCGCCGCCAGCAGGGCTTCGGCCGCGGCGGCAGGATGAAGATCGAGACCGACACCGCCGAAATCGTCACTGGTGTCCGTCACTCTCAAACCATCGGCGCGCCCATCGCCGTCATCGTCCGCAACAGCGACTGGAAGAACTGGACCGAAGTCCTCCCCGTCGAAAATCAACCGGACAGTGAAGATAAGAAAAAGAAACTCACCCGGCCCCGTCCCGGCCACGCCGATCTCGCCGGCTGCCTGAAGTTCAACCTCCCCGAAGCCCGCTACATCCTTGAACGCGCCAGCGCCCGCGAGACTGCCGCCCGCGTCGCCATCGGCGCCCTGGCCAAGCAGTACCTCGCCTGTTTCGGCATCGAAGTTCTCAGCCACGTCATCCAGGTGGGCACGGCCCGGTTGGAGCGCCCGGCAACCTGGGATGAGATTGCCGAACTCAGCCTCCGCGACGAAATCCTGCTCGGCTGCGTCGACCCCGCCGCCGAAATCCGCATGAAGGCCGTCGTCGACGAGGCCTACAAGACAGGCGACACCGTCGGCGGCATCTTCGAGGTCCGGGCCAAGGGCCTTCCGCCCGGCCTCGGCTCCCACATCGCCTGGGATACCCGCCTCGACGGCCAACTCGCCCAGGCCATCCTCTCCATCCAGGCCGTCAAGGGCGTCATCATCGGCGACGCCGACGAAGCCGCCTGGAACTGGGGCTCCAAGGTCCAGGACGAGATTTCTTACGACAAATCCGAACGCGCTTTCCACCGAGGCGCAAACAAGGCCGGCGGCCTGGAAGGCGGCATCACCAACGGCGAGGAGTTGGTGGTGAAAGGTCTGCTGAAACCGATTTCGACTTTGCGCCGGCCGCTCGGCTCGGTAGACCTGGATACGCGGGACCCGTCGCAGGCTGCATACGAGCGCAGCGACGTGGCCGTCGTCCCGGCTGCCGGCGTAGTGGGCGAGGCGATGGTGGCGCTGGTGCTGGCGCGCGCCATGGCCGAAAAATTCGGTGGCGACTCTCTCACTGAGTCGCGACGAAATTTCGACGGCTACATCCAACAGATTAGGGACTACTGATGGTATTGAAGATCCGCAAGTACGGCGATCCTGTGTTGGAGACGCCCTGTGACCCCGTGACCGAGTTCGGCAGCGACGAGTTGAAGCAACTGGTCGACAACATGTTCGAGACCATGTACGCCAACAAAGGCGTCGGCCTCGCTGCCCCTCAGGTTGGCGTTTCCAAGCGCCTTACCGTGATCGATCCCTCGGCCGGCGAGGATCCGGAAGCCAAGATCGTCCTGGTGAACCCGGAACTGGTAAAACTCGAGGGCCGTCAAGTGGGAGAGGAAGGCTGTCTCTCGATCCCCGGCTTCCGCGAAGACGTCAAGCGCGCCATGCGCGTCAAGGTCAAGGCCAAAGACGCCGCCGGCGAGACGATTGAGCTCGAAGGCGAGGAGTTGCTCGCCCGGGCGATCCAGCATGAAAACGACCACCTGAACGGCGTCCTCTTTCTGAAGCACTTGAGCCCCCTCAAACGCGACATGATCCGCCGCAAGATCCGCAAACTGCAACAATCCGGCGAGTGGGACTGAGCGCGATGAAACTGGTCTTCCTCGGTACGCCTGAGTTTGCCGTACCGTCTCTGGAAGCCCTGGTCGAGGCGGGACACACCGTCGCCGCCGTCTACACCCAACCCGACCGGCCGAAAGGCCGAGGCCAGCAATTGGCCTTTCCGCCGGTGAAGGAATGCGCCCTGCGCCTGGGCCGTGAAGTTCGCCAACCTCTTAAGATCCGCACTTGCCTCGACGAACTCGCTGCCACCGGCGCCGACGCCATGGTTGTGGTCGGTTACGGCCAGATCATCCCCCAGTCGATCATCGACCTCCCGAAATACGGCATCTTCAACGTCCACGCGTCCCTGTTGCCCAAATACCGCGGCGCGGCGCCCATTCAGTGGGCCGTCGCCAACGGGGAGACATCAACCGGCGTAGCCATCATGCAGATCGAAGCCGGCCTGGACACCGGCCCGGTCTTCGACATCGCCACAACCGAAATCGGCTCCGAAGAGACTTCCCTCGACCTCGCCCCGCGCCTCGCCGCCATGGGCGCGAGCTTGATGGTGGATGTCCTCAAACGGGTGGAGGCGGGCATCGCCAAGGCTGTTCCGCAGGACCACGGCCACGCCACTCTGGCCCCGATCCTCAAGAAGGAAGACGGGCTGATCGACTGGTCGCGCCCGGCTGCCGAAATCCACAACCGTTCCCGTGGATTCCTGCCTTGGCCCGGCGCCTGGACTGCTTTCCGCGGCGAGCGGCTCAACATCTGGAAGTGCCGGCCCGCTGAGGTGGAAGTCCCGGGCCCTCCCGGCAAATTGGCGGCCCTCCACAGGCGTTTATTTGCATCCTGCGGAGTTGGAAGCGCGTTAGAATTGATCGAGGTCCAGCAGGAGGGCCGCAAGCGCGTGACGGCGGAGGCCTTCATCAATGGTGCGCGCATCGCGGGCGAGGACCGGCTCGGGGAGTAATCAATTGAAGCTGCCGTTGGGTTATCGCTACTCGGCTTTGTATGCCGGGATCCGAAAAGTCACCAAGGCCGACCTGGCCCTGATCGTCTCAGATCCGCCGGCCAATGCGGCCGCGGTCTTTACCACCAATCTGGTTCAAGCCGCCCCGGTCCGTTTGGCGCGGAACAATCTCGAAGCCTCCGGCGGCGTCGTCCGCGCCGTGCTCATCAACGCCGGCAATGCCAACTGCGCCACCCGCACCGGCGACAAAGTGGCCCTTGCCACCACCAAGGCTCTGGCCAGGGAACTGAAGTGTCCCGCCTCGCACGTTTTCCCGGCATCGACCGGCGTCATCGGCGTCGAAATGGAAGCTAACAAGGTGGTCGAGGCCGTCCCTGAACTGCTTCAGGGTCTGGATGCAGGCCAATTTGACGCAGCCGCCGACGCCATCATGACCACCGATCTGGTCCGCAAAACGGCCATGACGGAAGTAGCAGGCATCCGCATCGCAGGCATGACGAAGGGTTCCGGCATGATCCACCCGAACATGGCGACGACCCTGGCGTTCGTGATGACTGACGCCGCCGTCACCGCCGCGTCTTTGCGCGTCATGCTCAAGCGAGCGGTGGAGCGCAGTTACAACCGCCTCAGTGTCGATGGCGACATGAGCACCAACGACACGCTGCTCGTCATGGCCAACGGCGCCTCGGGCAAGCGCGTCACTCAGGCCAACCGGGCCGTCTTCGAGGAGGCCCTCGCCGAGGTCTGCGAATCGCTCGCACGCCAGATCGCCGCCGATGGCGAAGGCGCTCAGAAACTGGTAGAAATCGAAGTCGCCGGCGCCAGGGACAATGAAACCGCGGCCCGCATTGCCCGTGCCATCGCCAACTCGCCGTTGGTGAAAACCGCCATCGCCGGCGGCGATCCGAACTGGGGCCGCATTCTCTCCGCCGCGGGAGCCTCCGGCGCGATCTTCGATCCCGCCATGGTGGACATCTGGTTGCAGGGCGTGAAGGTCTGCCGGAAAGGACTTGCCGCCCAGTACGACGAATCCGCCCTGATCGAAGCCCTCCACGGCCGCGACATCGGCATGAAGTTCCACATCGCCGGCGGTGGATTGGGCCAGGCCCGCTTCTGGACCTGCGATTTGACCAAGGGCTACATCGACATCAACGGCAGCTACCGGACTTAGCTGATTCGTTTGCAGTCATGCTCGACATCAACCCGGCCCATCAGTGATTCTGCCAGGTTGATGTCGATATTATGTTGCGCGATAGGCCGGAGGCAGACGGGTGGGTAGGCCCATCCTTGCCGCCCAATCAGGGCCGGGCTTCAAAGACGAGATTGAACGGCGTTTCGGCCGCCCGGCGGAACCGGGTGAAGCCGGCCGCTGTCACCATGTCCCGGATGCGCTTCTCTCCAGCCTGGGCGCCAAGCGCCGCGCCAACTTCCTGGGCGAGCGAGGCGGGGGTGCAGATCATCGTGGAAGCGGAGTAGTAGATCCGGCCGATGGGATTGTGATTCTGCTCCGGATGATCGTTGGCGAATGGCTCGACGATCATCCACGTACCATCGGGCTTCAGTGTCGACAGGACGTGACGGGCCGCGCCGACCGGATCGCCCATATCGTGAAGGCAATCGAAGAAGGTGACCAGATCGAAGCCGCCGTTGGCTGGGTAGCTCTTCGAACTGGCCACTTCAAAGGTGATCTGGTCCTGGAGTCCATCGCGGCCCGCCACGTGGCGCGCGTATTCGATTGAGCCGCTGTGGTAGTCGAATCCATAGAATCGCGATTTAGGATATGCCTCGGCCATCAGGATGGTGGAAGCGCCGTGGCCACAGCCGACGTCGGCCACCGAGGCTCCGCGCTTTAGTTTCGCCTCGACGCCATCCAGGGCTGGGAGCCAGCCGTTGATCAAATTGTTGGCGTAGTTTGGCCGGAAGAACCGCTCGGTGCCGAAAAACAGATTCGCGTCGTGTTCGTGCCAGCCGACACCATCGCCGGTGCGAAAGGCCTGCGTGATCTTCGGCTCATCCTTGAAACACGAAGAGATGATGTGGAAGGCCCCCGGCAGATCCTGCACTGTCAGCGCAAAGGCCTGTTCGGCCGGAAGCTGATACCGCTTCGTTTCGGCATCGTACTCGACATATCCGCTGGCGGCGTTGGCGTTGAGCCACTCTCTCACGTAGCGCTCAGCCGTGGAAGTCCGGGCCGCCAACTCCGCCGGCGTCATCCATCCGGCGCCCGCCATCGCCTTGAAAAGCCCCAGTTTGTCGCCCACAACCACAAGCGTGGCGTGCATCGCCGCGCCCATATCCATCACCGCCTTCTCCATGAAAGCGTTGAGCCTGGTTTCGTCAAACTCCAATGCCGAAGTTGGTACAGACATGGTCTCCTCCTTCTGTTGGTTAAATTGACTACATTATCCGGATTGTAATCGAATCGGTGCCACGCTTCAAGGACGGGGGCTATCAAGCGGCGCCAAGCGACTCCCTCGGCACGTCTTGCGCCAACGTGGGCCATACAATCCGGCACCAAGGGGTTCAAGCGGGGGTGCGAGGATCGCCGGGGGATAGAGGGATATCCGCGCGGCATGTGGG
>JACZJQ010000094.1 GCA_014860455.1 Bryobacteraceae bacterium
CTCTAATCGTGGATCCCCGGCGCTACCTTCCCCACCGGACTCGGCGCCTCGTCCGCCGCCGGCAACGCCCGCCGCAGCTCCGCCTTCACCTCCTCATACCCCTCCTTCCCCGCCAGATTCCTCCACTCCATCGCGTCCGCCATCCGGTCGTACAACTCCTCCGCTCCCCCCGCATACCGGATGTAGCGCCACCGCTCCGTCCTCACCGAATGGTTGCCCCGCCCATACGTCGTCAACGCCGCATGACGCCACTCCGCCTTCGGATTCCTCATCAGCGGCAACAGGCTCCTCCCCGCCACTCCCCCCTTCGCCGGCACACCGCACAGATCAGTCACCGTCGGATAGATATCCGATAGCGACACCGTCCTGTCACACCTCGTCCCCGCCTTGCCCGCCCACGGCGACGCCACCATCAACACGTTGTGCGTCGCCTCCTCCCACAGTGAAAACTTCCGCCAGTGCAGCTTCTCGCCCAGATGCCATCCATGGTCACTCCACAGCACCACAGACGTATCCCCCGCATTCGGCCCGTCCTCCAACCCGTCCAGCACCCGCCCCACCATCTCATCGGCGAACGTGATCGACGCCAGGTACCCCTGCACCGCCTTGCGCCACTGTCCGTGCTTGATCACCTTGGCGTGGTCGCCATCCGGCTTTGCCATCCGCCGCCCGGCCTCCGGAACATCATCCAGGTCGTCCGCCTTCACCTCCGGCAGCGTCACCTTGTCCGCCGGATACATCTCGAAAAACCGCCTCGGCACATACCACGGCAGATGCGGCTTGTAGATCCCGCACCCCAGGAAAAACGGCCTGTCATGACGCTTCGCCAGACGCGCCCTCACCCACTCCGCCGTCTTGTAATCCCCCATTTCCTCCACCCGCGCGTCCAGCCCCGACCAGTCGAAATGCGCCGTATTCGGAATCCCGTTCGCCGGCAGCTTCGGCGGCTCCGGATTCAGCGGCTGATTCTGCTGTTGCGACGGAAAGTACTCGTCCCAGCTCGGCGGATCCGGAAACGCCCCGTGATAGATCTTCCCGCCCCCCGTCATGCTGTAGCCATGCGTCCTCAAATGCTGCGGCAGCGTCACCGCATCGGCCAGCACCCGCGACCGTCGCATCGGCTGGTTGTTCTGATACACCCCCGACGCCGACGGCAGCACCCCCGTCATCAGCGACGCCCTGCTCGGATTGCACAGCGGCGCCGCGCAGTGCGCGTTGGTGAACAACACCCCCCGCCCCGCCAGCCGGTCCAGATTCGGCGTCTTTACGTCCGGGTGCCCGCCCAGGCATCCTATCCAGTCGTTCAAATCGTCGATCGAGATGAACAACACATTCCTGCGGTCCCGCGGCGCGGCGAAGTAGCCCGGCATTGCCGCTGCCGACGCCAGAAACTTCCGGCGGTCGATCATGTTTCCCCCTCGATCCCGTTCGTTCTATGGCAGCTCCCTCACCGCGATGTTGCGGAACCTGTGCTGCCCGCCTACCTTCCAGATCTTGTTCCCCCCATGCACCTGCACCGCGATCATCCCGTCCACCGCGTTGCCCGCCGCATGGTTCGCCGTATCCACCCACGACGTCACCTGCTCGCCGTTCACCCAGACCGTGATCCGCGGCATGTCGCCCTGCACCCTCACACGCACCGCGTTCCATTCGCCCTTCCTGTAATACTTCTCCCAATCTTTGATCGAATGCGTCGGCACGCCCTGCAGCCTCTCCCCATAGATGCCGAACAACGTACCCCCCTCTCGGTAATCCAGCAGCACCTGATACGCCTCGCCCTTCTCGCTCGACCTCAGGAACAGCCCGCCGTCGCACCCCCAATCCGGGTTGATCTCCGCATACACCTCGAAGTTCTTGTACCGCTTGTCGGTCAGCAGGATCCCGCCCTTGCCCGCTGGCTGCTGCGAACCCGTCAACACCCCGTCCACCACCTTCCAATCCGGCGTCGTCCCATGGTGGTTCGTCTTGCTGATGTGCCAGCCCGTCAGGTCTTTCCCGTTGAAGATCGGCGTGAATCCCTGCGGCACAGCCGCAGCCGCAGCCGTCACCGCCGTCACTTCATACCGCCTCGACAGCGGTTGCGCCGCTTCTATCTGCCGCTCTTCGAGCTCTGAATCCAGCTCGTCCAGCGCATTCATCGCCGCCGCGGCCTCCTCGAGGCCATCGTCGGCCAGCGGCACTTCCAGCGTCCGCCACCGCACATTGTGGATCCCCGTCCGCTTCAGCGTCCACTGATGAACCTCGGCCGCCTGCCGTGCCATCGGCGTCGGCAGCGACGCCAACTCCAAACCTGCCGCAAACGCCTTCTCCGTGAACACGCCCACCTGCTGCCCGTCAATCCGCAGCGCGTATTGCCCCGGCCTCAGGTTCGTAATCTTCAGCATCTGCCGGTTCAGCGTCTCCATGAAATCCGAACTCTTCACCGCCAGCGCCATCACCGGATCTTCAAAATTCACCGGCATCGGCAGCGCCTCGTCGGTCTGCGTCCACTCATAGCCCGACACCGCCCCACCCGCCATCGGACCCTTAAAACTCAGCTTCTCGATCTTCGTCCCCTCCGCCTTCGCCTGCCGCCCGTCCGCCGAACTGATCGTTACCGCCGACACCAGCGCCGGAGCCTTCCAGTCCTTCAACAACGCCCCCGCCATGATCAAATGTCCCGCCGCCCCCGGATGCACCGTGTCGGGGATAATCCTCTGCGCATCGGCAGCGTTCGTCGCGTTCGCCTTTTTGAGCATCGTCACAACCGGCCCATTCAGGTCAGCGAGCGTCAGCCGCTCGTTCGCCGCCAGCTCAGCCAGAAAGTCCCCATACTTCAACAACACCGTGTTGTACCCACCCGACACCGTCCCCGCCCGCGTCACCTCGTCATAAGGCGACGGCTTGATCGCCGTGATCCTCACCCCCGGCGCCACGGCCCGGATCAGCCCCACCAGCTTCTGATACCCGCCCGCATACGCCTTGAACAGATCCTCGTCAAACGTCCTATACCGCGCATCGTTCATGCCCAGCATGATCGTCACTACCGTCGGCCTGTACGGCGCCACGTCGCGATAGATCCGCGTCTCAACCAACCCGCCGCCGCCGCCGCTGACGCGATCGCCGCCCCAGCCCGAATGCGTGAACTTCACCTTCATATTCGGGAAACGCGTCCTTACGTATGTCTCGACAAACGTCGTGTACAGCCGCTGATCGGTGATGCTGTCGCCATAGAAGACGACGCGGTCGCCATCGTTCAAATGAAAGGCCGGCTGTGCGGCAATGGACAGAATCGCAAACAGCGCCAACAGGGCAATTCGGATCATGACCACCTCCCAAGGTGACGGTACTGTGTTTCAGACAACTCCCGCAGACGCGCCGCGGCCGCTTCGGCCGTGATGTCTCTCTGCGGCATGGCCAGCATCTCGTAGCCGACCAGAAATTTCCTCACCGTCGCCGACCGCAGCAGCGGCGGATAGAAATGGCCATGCAGATGCCACCCCTCCCCGCCCGCCAGCGCCGGCCGCTGGTGAAAACCAAACGAATACGGGAACGACACCCGGAACAGGTTGTCGTACCGCGTCGTCACTGTCTTCAGAATCGCCGCCAGCCCGTCCCGCTCCCCGTCGCTCAATGCATCCAACCCCGCCGCCGCCCGCCGGCTCACGATCATCACCTCATACGGCCACACAGCCCAATACGGGACCAGCGCCGCGAACCCTTCGTTCACCGCCACCATGCGCTCGCCCGCGGCCATCTCCCGCTCCAAATAATCCCCCAGCAGCGTCCGCCCATGGGCGTGGAAATACTCAGCCTGCGCCGCGTCTTCCTTCGCCACTTCGTTCGGAACCACCGACGACGCCCAGATCTGGCAATGCGGATGCGGATTGCTGCACCCCATCATCTCGCCCCGGTTCTCGAAGATCTGCACATAGCCAATCCCCGGCGTCGAATTCAGCTCCGCCGTCTGCTGCGCCCAGCAATCGACGACGGGCCGGATCTCGGCCACGCTCATCTCAGCCAGCGTCAGATCATGCCGCGGTGAGAAACAGATCACCCTGCAAATTCCCGTCACCGGCTCGATCCGGAAGAACGCATCCTCCGCAGGCGCAGCCTCAGGGCACCCCGGCAACAGCGCCGCGAAGTCGTTCTGGAAGACGTAGGTCGATGTGTACTCCGGGTTCTCCGCGCCCCCCGCCCTGCGGTTGCCCGGACACAGATAACACCCCGGATCATACGCCGGCCGCGTCTCCGCCGGCGTCTCCTCCACCTGCCCCTGCCACGGCCGCTTGGTCCGGTGCGGCGACACCAGCACCCACTCGCGCGTGAGCGGGTTATACCGCCTGTGCGGATGCTCCTTTGGATCGAACATCGCCGCCCCGCGCTTACCTGATCTGCGAACCCGCGATCGGCGTCAACAACGTCGTGCTGATGTTCGACACCACTTCGCCGTCGCTCAACCCCGGCGTCGCCGCCATCTTCTTCCATTCCGGACTGCCGCCAAACGCCCGCCAGTTCGCCTCGCGCGCGGTCAGCGAATCGTGCGCCACCATATAGGTCAGGTTCGGCATCTTCGGACCCACAATCGTCTCGCCGAACATCACCGGCGCCATGCCGTACTTGCGGAACAAATCGATTTCGCCGTTCTCGAACATCCCGATCTTCTTGGCCAGCGACATCGGCGTGTTCGACTCATAACACCGCAGCTCAAACAGCCGCGACCCATCCCTCTTCGGCGGAATCTCGATCCCCGGAAACCCCTTGAACCCCCGCAACAGTTGCACTTCCATCCGCTCATACGGCCGTCCCGGCCCCGTCAGAAACGCCTCGGTCGCCTTGCGGTACTGCTCGTCGGCCATCATCTTCTCATGTGCCTGTTCAAACGCCGCCATCGACGCGTGGCTCAACACCCGCAGGATGAAAGGCGTTCCCACACCGATCGACGCGCTGAACAACCCCACCGGCCCCATCCCCACCCGCGCCATCGCCGGAGCCATCGACCTCGACAACCATTCCGTCAACCGCGCCCTCTGGTTATCCGTCGTGTTCCGGCATCGGAAGTATCGGAATTCAATGATTGCGGGCGGCCCCGCGCTCGCCTGCGATGCGGAAACCGCCATGCCCGCTGAACCGGCAATGGCTGAACTGGCTAGAAACGATCGGCGTTGCATATTGCGCCGATTCTATCGCAACGCGAAGGCGGCGACAGCAGGCGCGGCCCCAAACCGCCGGTCTCGCGATCGAAACTCCTCCAGTATCCGGCCCAGCTCTCCATTCGAAAAATCCGGCCACGCCGTCGCCGTGAAGAACAACTCCGCGTACGCGCTCTCCCACAACAGGAAATCGCTCAGCCTCTTCTCCCCGCCCGTCCGGATCAGCACATCCACATCCGGCGCGCCCCCCAGCAACGCCGATACCTCTTCCCGCGTCGACGCCCCGTCCCGCGCCGCCGCCAGCAGCGCATCCCGCGACGAGTAATCAATCGCCACCCGCAAGTGCAGCGTTCCGCAGCCCACCGTCGCCGCCTCTGTCTCTTCGATCATCCTCACCAGCCGCGCGTCCAACCGGTCTCGCCTACCGATTGCGCTGAATCGCACCCCCTTCTCTACCAGCGCCCTCGTCTCGCGCTCAAGAAATTCCCCCAGCAACATGAACAGCCCCGTCACCTCTTCCACCGGCCGCTTCCAGTTGTCCGACGAAAACGCATACAGCGTCAGCGTCCCAATCCCCATCGCCGGCGCCTCTTCGATCACCCGCCTCACCGTCGCCGCACCCGCCCTGTGACCAGCTATCCTCGGCATCCGCCGCGCCGTCGCCCAGCGCCCGTTGCCGTCCATGATGATCGCCACATGCAGTCCCATGCCGTCACGCCTTCCCGCGCATCGCTTTCACGAGCGCTTCCATATGGTCCAGATACTTCGAAAACGCCTTACGCCCCTCGGCCGTCAAACTGAACTCCGTCTTCGGCACCCGCCCTTCAAACCTCTTCACGCAAGCCACGTAACCGGCGTCTTCCAGCTTCCGCGAATGCACGCTCAGGTTGCCGTCCGACACCCCCAGGATCTCTTTCAACTCCCCAAACGCCAGCGGCGACGATGCCGCCAGCGCGCTCACGATCCCCAATCGCGTCTTCTCGTGGATCAGCCGCTCCAGTTCCGGCAGGTCTTTCCTCACAGGTTCCAGCCCGCGTTCCGGCGTCTTCTTCCTCAATGCCTCAGCCACCGTACCTCCTGTAGATCAGCCAACCGAAAACGATATGCAATCCCCCGAATCCCGCGCCAAGATAAATGTCCCGCCCCACTTGCGGCCCGATCAGCGGTCCCAGCCCCAACACCATGAACGCCGCCCCCATCGCCGGCACGATCCGCACCGAAAACACCCCGCCCGCAATCACCGCCACCCCATACAGCAACAGCCACACCGACGCCAGCACATCCAACTGCCCGGCATGGAACAGCGGCCACGTCAGCACAGCCCCTGCCAGCAGCGCCGGCGGAAAGCTCGCCATGAACTTCCTCGACGCCCCCGCCGACAACGGCAACCCCTCCCGCCTGGCCTTGTTCACCATGGCAGTCGCGCCGATCGCAAAAGCCAGTGCCATCTCCGCCACCCATACCGTCAACCACTCCGCCGCGCCCGGCCTCCCATACGCCAGCCACGCCGCCCCCACCGCCG
>JACZJQ010000095.1 GCA_014860455.1 Bryobacteraceae bacterium
GCAGCGTGGTGACAACGGGCATTTTCAATTCGCGGAGGAGAGCCAGAATGTGACCGCCGGCGGGTCCGCCGAAGATGCCGAACTCGTGTTGCAGGCAGACGATATCGACGTCGCTGATGTTCAGGAAGTCCGCGGCGCGCAGATAGGACGATAGATCCTGCTCATCAATCTCGAAGCGAACTACTTCCGGGTACTCGTAGCCGCCCTCGACGTCGTTGACCGACACCGCAAGACACCGGCTCTTTGGATACGCGTCGGCCACCGCGGCCAGGAGGTCCGACGTAAATGTGGCGATGCCGCACTTGCGTGGCAAGTGGTCGCCCAAAAAGGCGATTTTGCGGACTTTCGAAGTTTCCTTCATGAGCGATCTGCAATCCTTTCGGCGCGGACAATGAACCGGTTGGGCGCGGAGCCAACGAAGTAGAAGGGATGGCAGGTGACCAGGGTCAGGACTTCTGTTTTGCTCGGATCCAGCACCGAAACCTCTGTTGGCGCCACCACTCGGGTAGACACGACGCGGTATCGGAATGCACCGCGCAATGTGGTGACAGTGATGATGTCGCTCCGCTGGATGTTCCGTAACGGCCGGAAGAAGGAGTCGCGATGCGCGGAAAGGCCCGTGTTGCCCGGATGTCCGGGCAGCGCCGTGCTGGGGATATGGCCGACAGCGTGCCGCAGAGTGGCTTTGTCGATTCCTTCGAAGATGACCGCGGATAGTCCTATGCGCTCGATCTCAATGCGGCCAATCAGGCCGTCCGGAGCTATCGCGGGCGGGGCCACAACTGCGCCGGATTTCGCGCTCCGTGATGCGTCGTCGCGAGCCGCGCGTTCAACATCCAACTGCCGTTCGAATTCGGCGCTCGCCTGCTTCTGAAAGATCCAGGTATCCACCAGGACCACCCCACAATAGCTCAGCGCCAAGACGGAGGAGGCCAGGAGAATCCACTGCGCCCAACGCAGGAGACGTCTCACAGTCTCTCTTGCAACTAGGAGCTTCATCTGGCCCCGCCGCCTGTAGCCGGCGCCGAGTCGCCACCAGCGATGTAGCCGGCGCGGGTGCGCACACTGAGTTTGCCGTGGCGCGGCGCTTTGGCCACAACCCGCATCGCCCGGTAAGTGCCGTTCCGCGCCGGGTTGGTGGAGACGTATCCGAGGATGTACTGATTGCGGATGTCGTGAGCGATGCGCCCGCAAATCTCCACGACCGCTTCGTGGTGTGCCGGGAAAAAGGCCTCGCCGCCGGTTGTCCGCGCGAGGCGTTTGAGCACTCGCGGATTGGCGTCTTCATCCTCGACATCGAAGGTGCCTACGGTGTAGATGATTGCGCTCGATTGTCCGGCCATTTTCAGGACCTGATCCATGGTGCGCACGCTTGCGTTGTCACCGCCATCGCTGAGGACGATCAGTACCTTCTTCTCCCGGCGCCCCCGCTGCAAACTGTTTAGGGCCTCTCCGATGGCGTCGTACAAGGCCGTCTGGCCGTCGGCAGGGGTCTTGGAGATTGCGCGCTCGAGTTCATTGGGATCATTCGTGAATGGGGTCGCGATGGGCAAACCCAGGGTCACGAACTCGTTGAAGTTGACGATGAACATCTCGTCGTCCGGATTGCTGGCCTGAGCGAAAGTCCGGGCGGCTGTGATCACGTCGTTCAGTTTCGGGCGCATACTGCCGCTATGGTCGATCACCAGCCCGACCGTGACTGGAGTATCTTCGCGCTTGAAAACGCGAATACGTTGCCGCACACCGTCTTCGTAGACCTGAAAATCCTGCTCTCGCAGGTCGGACACGAAGAGCCCCTCCCGATCCCGCACCGTGGCGTGCAACAACACCAGATCAATGTTCACAGTGAATCGGAGTGATTCTGAGTCCTCAGTGCTGCTCGGCGGCTGTTCCGGGAGTTGGGCGCCGCCCCCTGGCGTCATAGACAGAAAGACGGCGAAGGCGAACGCCTTCGCGACGTTGCCCAGTTGGCTCCGCGCTCGTGTCCGAACCACAGCAACCTTCTTTCTGAATGAACCTCCTACCGGCTTGCCTCTCTGCAAGTGACAGGACTACTTGCCTGGATGGATGAGTAGGTTTTGGATGACGTCCACGATCGCGCCTGTCTGCTGGTTAACCACAACAGCGGAACCGCCAATCAAGCCACGGACATAGCCGTAAGGCAAGGGCGGCAGTTGCCGGCTCAACTCCTTTGGGAAGACTTCGATGCGCTTCTGTAGCCCTGGTGGAAGCGTACCATTTCGCTCGAGTTGCCGCTCAAGGCCGGGCGGCAGTTGACCGTTGCGCTTCGCCAGCCCAGGAGGGAGAGTGGAGCGCCGGGCTCTGTAATAGCCACTGATGATGTCACGGTCGCGAGAGCCGAAGACCGGTGCAGCCGCGCGGCCGGACGCGCTCTTCCCGCCAGCCTTGGCCTGTTTGCCTCTGCCGCCTTGGCCGTCACCGGCGAACTCGACAGCCGGCGCGGTTGCAAGAGCGAAACCCGCAATTAACAGTGCTGACAGCAATCTCCCGAGCATCAGACTCACCGTTTCCCAGCGATCATCAGACCGGCGCCAACCAGCAGCATCACCCCGCTGATGACTGGCGAAACCTTCTCCGAACTCTGCGTCTCAACGCCCACGGATAGACCGCCGGCCTTGATGCCTTGCCTCTCAGTGCTCGGAATCGCGATCACGAATGAGGCGAGGCCGAAAACCAGCACCACCAACCCAAGCCAGAATAGCAGCTTCATGTTCTATTTCTCCCTTCAATCGCCTTTGTCACGACGCCAGGATCCGGCGGTATTCCGGTTGCCACATTGCGTCCTGGACCTGTTGAACAATGTCGTCAAACTTGATCCCAGCCAGTCCTTCCGCAGCGGCTGTCTCGGCGACGGCCACACCGACTGTCAGTGACACGCTGCGCAGGTCGTCCACATGTGGAAGCAACGAAGATCCGGGCTGTCGGACCGTCACCAGGCTGGATACGGCGTTTGCGGCCGCCGCGAACATACCGTCGCTGATCCGGCTAGCTCGCGAAACGATGGCTCCGAGGGCCAGGCCCGGGTAGAGCATGGCGTTGTTCACCTGGGCGATGACGAAAGTCACCCCCTTGTACGTGACAGGGGCGAACGGGCTGCCGGTGGCGATCAGTGCTCTCCCTTCGGTCCAGGCGATCAAGTCCGCCGGGTTCGCTTCGGATCTCGTCCGGGGATCGGAGAGAGCGAAGATGATAGGCCGCTCCGTGTGAGCCGCCATCTCCTTGACGATCGCTTCAGTGAAACTGCCTGAAGCAGCCGACGCGCCGATGAGCATGGTCGGCTTCACCCGGTGCACCACTTCGGCCAGGCCTACCCCGTGGCCATCCTTGTCGCGCTGCCATGACCTGCTTTCGGCGGGCGGGCGGGCGTATGTGGCCTGATAGTCGCGCAGTTCACCGCCCATGCCGATAGTGAGCAGTCCTTGAC
>JACZJQ010000096.1 GCA_014860455.1 Bryobacteraceae bacterium
GTATGGAGCTGACAGGCATCCGCATCGACCCCGCCAGCCTCGCGTCGATATCGGCCGAGATGGAAACCTCCATCGCCCGCCTCACCGCCGAAATCTACGCCCTCGCCCGTCACGAGTTCAACATCAACTCGCCCGCCCAACTCGGCCAGGTCCTGTTCGACGAAATGGGCATCCCCTCCCAGGGCCGCACCGGCAAAACGAAAAACTACTCCACCGCCGCCGACGTGCTCGAAACCCTCGCCGCCTTCCACCCCATCGCCCAGCTCGTCCTCGACTACCGCCAGCTCACCAAGCTCAAAGGCACCTACGTCGACGCCCTCCCCGCCCTGCTCTCGCCCGACGACCTTCGCCTCCACACCACCTTCAACCCCGCCGGCGCCGCCACCGGCCGCCTGTCGTCATCGAATCCCAACCTCCAGAACATCCCCGTCCGCACCGCCCAGGGCCGCGCGATCCGCGCCGCCTTCGTCCCCGAGCCCGGCTGGACGCTGCTGGTGGCCGACTACTCGCAGATCGAACTCCGCCTGCTCGCCCATTTCTCCAAGGACCCCGTCCTTACCAACGCCTTCCGCAACAACGAAGACATCCACACCCGCACTGCCTCCGAGGTCTTCGGCGTCCCGCCCCTCATGGTCACCCCCGAGATGCGTCGCAACGCCAAGGCCGTCAACTTCGGCATCGTCTATGGCCAGACCGCCTTCGGTCTCGCCTCCCAGCTCGGCATCCCCCGCGGCGAAGCCGACGGCTACATCCGCGGCTACTTCGAACGCTACGCCGGCGTCAAACGCTGGATCGACTCCACCATCACCGAGGTCCGCAAATCCGGCCAGACCGTCACCCTCCACGGCCGCCGCCGCCCCATCCCCGACATCGACGCCAAAAACCCCAACGCCCGCTCCTTCGCCGAGCGCACCGCCGTCAACACCCCCCTCCAAGGCACCGCCGCCGACCTCATCAAGCTCGCCATGATCGCCATCGATGGCGACCTGCGCGCCCAGCGCCTCCGCTCCCGCATGCTGCTCCAGGTCCACGACGAACTCGTCCTCGAATGTCCCCCGGACGAACTCTCCGCCGTCACCAAACTCGTGAAACAACGCATGGAAGGCGTCGCCAAATTAAGCGTCCCCCTGCTCGCCGACACCGGCACCGGAGACAACTGGCGTGACGCCAAATAGCGGCTCCCCCATGGACCCGCTGAAACACCAACTCGACCTCCTCCGCCGCCGCATCGCCACCATCGATGCCCGCTACTCCACTGCCACGCCCGCCCCCGCCGCACCCCTGCCTGAAGGCCGCGAAGTCGAAACCCCCGCAGGCAAGCACTGGGAGTTCGAACGCCTCTGGCCCGCCCACCACCGCCACGGCTCGGCCGACGTCGGCGCGCTCTGCGAACTCCCGGCCGACCTTCTCTCCGTCCTCTCGCAGAACGACGCCTGGTCCACACCCGCCGCCCGTTGGACCTTCCTCGACACCGAAACCTCCGGCCTCGCCGGCGGCTCCGGCACCGTTGCGTTCCTGGTCGGCTGCGGATCCATCACCGAACGCGGCTTCGAACTCCGCCAGTTCTTCATGCGCGACCACGGCGAGGAACCCAGCCTCCTCCATGCCCTCGAAGACTACCTCTCCGCCTTCGACGTCATCGTCACCTACAACGGCAAGGCCTTTGACATCCCGCTGCTCGAAACCCGCTACCGGATGAACCGCCGCAAGCCGTGCTTTGCGCGGCTCCGCCACGTCGATCTGCTCCATTCCTCACGCCGGCTGTGGCGGCTCGCGCTGTCCAGTTGCCGCCTCCAGGACCTCGAATCCCGCATCCTTGGCGTCGAGCGCCACGGCGATCCCGGCGGCGCGGCCATCCCGCAGCTCTATTTCGAATGGCTCCACACCCGGAATTTCCGCCCGCTGTGGCCCGTCTTCACCCACAACGCCATCGACATCCTCTCGCTCGCCTGCCTCACCGCCGTGGTCCCGCAGGCCTTCCGCGACCCCTCGCGCCTGACCAACGGAGCCGAAATGGTCGGCCTCGCCCGCTGGTTGAAGTCTGAGTCGAAACTCGAAGAATCACTGGCACTTTTCGACGCCGCCTTAAGCCGCCCGCTGCCCGACTCGCTCGCCTGGGAGACCCTCTGGCACGCCGCCGACCTCGACCGCAAACTCGGCCGCCACGATTCCGCCCTCGCCCGCTGGATCGAACTTTCCACCGCACCAAACCCCTACCGCGCCCGCGCTTACGAACGTCTGGCCATCCACTACGAGCGCCGCGAACGCAATCCCTCAATGGCACTTGAAATGACCCGCGCCGCCCGCGCATTGGACGACTCCCCGTCGCTTGGCAAGAGAGAATCCCGCCTAGCCGCCCGCACCTCCACCGCCCGCCCCGGCCGCCTCCTCTAGTCCCAACCGCGTCTGCGCTACGAGCCGCGAGAGCAGCGAGCGGTCCTCCTCACTACCCGCAATCCTCTCCAACCGCAAACGCAGAGAGCGGGTACATGAACAGCGCACCCCCAGCGTTTGCTCGGACCGCGACCCGCCCCCGCACCGGTTTGCTAAACTCGATGGAAACCATGTCAGAGCAGGCCGTTTTCTCCCCGTCGCCGGAATTCTCTTCGCGCGCCCACGTCCCGTCCCTCGACGCCTATCGCGAGCTTTGCCGCCAGGCTGAAGAGCACCCGGAAGAGTTCTTCTCCGCCCTCGCCGAAAAGGAACTCACCTGGTTCAAACCCTGGGACCACCCCTTCGAATGGAACCCGCCCTTCGTCAAATGGTTCGTCGGCGGCACGCTCAACGCCAGCTACAACTGCGTCGACCGCCACGTCGAAGCCGGCAACGGCTCCAAAATCGCCCTGCATTGGATCGGCGAACCAGGTGACACCCGCGACATCACCTACGCCGAGCTCCACGTCATGGTCTCGCGCTTCGCCAACATGCTCAAGGCCCGCGGCCTCAAGCCCGGCGACCGCGCCATCATCTACATGCCAATGGTCCCCGAGGCCGTCGCCGCCATGCTCGGCTGCGCCCGTCTCGGAGTCACCCATAGCGTCGTCTTCGGCGGCTTCTCGGCCGAAGCGCTGAAGGCCCGCATCCAGGATCTCGAAGCCTCTGTGGTGATCACCGCCGACGGTGGCTGGCGCCGCGGCAAGGCCCTCAACCTCAAGGGCGCCGTTGACGAAGCCATCGCCGCCGAATGCCCCTCAGTCCACACCGTCATCGTCCTCAAGCGCACCGGCAACGAAATCACCATGGCCGAAGGCCGCGACGTCTGGTGGCACGACCTTGACGCAACCGTCACCAACGACTGTCCGCCCGAACACCTCGACGCCGAACACCCGCTCTACGTCCTCTACACCTCCGGCACGACAGGCAAACCCAAGGGCATCCTCCACACCACAGGCGGCTATCTGCTCCACGCCGTCCTCACCATGAAGTGGGTCTTCGACCTCAAGCCCGAAGACATCTTCTGGTGCTCGGCCGACATCGGCTGGGTCACCGGCCACACCTACATCGTCTACGGGCCTCTGGCCGCCGGCGCCACCCAGATCATGTACGAAGGCGCGCCGGACTTCCCCGCCTGGGACCGCTGGTGGCAGATCGCCGCCCAGTATAAGGCGACCATTTTCTACACCTCGCCCACCGCCATCCGCGCCCTCATCAAGCAAGGCGAAGCCCTGCCGAACGCCCACGATCTCTCTTCGCTGCGCCTGCTCGGTTCGGTCGGCGAGCCGATCAACCCGGCCGCCTGGGAGTGGTACCACCGCGTGATCGGCAAGGGCCGCTGCCCGATTGTGGACACGTGGTGGCAGACCGAAACCGGCGGCATCCTCATCGCCCCCATGCCCGGCGCAACGCCCTTAAAACCAGGCTCGGGCACCCTGCCCATGCCCGGCATCCTGGCCGAGGTGGTCGATTTCGAAGGCAAGCCCGTCGGCGTCAATCAGGAAGGCTTCCTCATCATCAAGCGCCCCTGGCCCTCCATGATGCGGACCATCTGGCGCGACCCGGCCCGTTTCGAGCAGAACTATTTCTCGCGCATCCCGGGCATCTATTTCACCGGCGACGCCGCCCGCCGCGACGAGGACGGCTACTTCTGGATCCTCGGCCGCGTCGACGACGTGATGAACGTCTCGGGCCACCGCCTGTCAACAATGGAAATCGAATCGGCGCTGGTCCGCCATCCGGCCGTCGCTGAAGCGGCCGTCGTCGGCAAGCCGCATGAGATCACGGGCCAGGCCGTTTGCTGTTTCGTTTCGCTGAAGCAGGGCAACTGGGACCACCACAAGCTGGGCATCGAACTCCGCCAGTGGGTCGCCCATGAAATCGGCTCATTCGCCCGGCCCGAGGAGATCCGCTTCACCGAAGCGCTTCCAAAGACCCGCTCGGGTAAGATCATGCGCCGCCTGCTGCGTGAAATCGTCACCACGCACACGGTCTCCGGCGACGTCACCACCCTCGAAGACCTCGGCGTAGTCACCAAACTCGCCGCCCAGCACGACGAAGACTAGGACCCCGCCAGCCTGGTAGGGCGGACCCCTGGTCCGCGGCCGGCCCCCCGGCCGGCAAACTTGGCGTCAAACATCACAGTACGACCGGCCCCTCGATCCGCGCCGCCTCCCCGTTCGGAACAAAGGCGCTCGACCACGCATACTCCCACGGCTTAGCAACCAGCCCCGCTCTGACAGGGTTTTCTTCTATGTAACTCGTAATCTTCAGGAACTCGTCTGAACTCCGCACCAGATGGTCATAGCTCTCCTCCTGCCAGAACGGCTGGCCCGTCAGCCCGAGAATCAGGTTCGCCCGCTTGGCGGTAATTCCTTTCAGAGACCTCGTCAACCCCGATAGCGGAATCTGCGGCGTCGCCAGCAAGTGCACATGATTCGGCATGACGGCATAGGCGTGAAGCCGGTAGTGACCAAGCTCCTCGGCATTGAATCGAATCGCCTCCACTGTCATGTCCGCGATTCCCCGTCTTCTGAGGTAGAAATGACCCTGCCGGGTCTCATCAAGCAGCCGGTCCATCTGGACGAACGCTTGACCGGCTGTCATGATCGTCTGCGGAAATACCCGGTTCGGCGGCAGGCTCCCACGGAGCCGCCAGGTCAAGAAGATCGGCTGCCCAAGTTCATGGATATGCGGCAGGTGCCGCCGGTGGAATGCCACGCTGAGATAGTGCGTTTGCCTCCGCCGGAATCTCCAAACTTCTGGACGCTCGCATCCGCGCATGCAACGGTGCCGGCCGGGGGGCCGGCCGCGGTCCAGGGGACCGCCCTACTTCCAGAACACCAGGCCGCCCCCGATCCTGTACACTCGTCTCCAATGTCTTTCGATCCCTATCGCCTCGACCCCGCCGCGGTCGAGGCGCCGCCCACCACATTCTGGGCCTCTCTCCGCCGCATCGGACCCGGCATGATCCTGGCCGCCTCCATCGTCGGCAGCGGCGAACTCATCGCCACCACCACCCTCGGCGCCGAAGCCGGCTATCTCGCCCTCTGGATCGTCGTCTTCTCCTGTTTCATCAAACCCGCCATGCAGGCCGAAATCGGCCGCTACTCCATCGTCACCGGCGAAACCGGCCTCGCCGGCTTCAACCGCCTCCCCGGACCCCGCTTCAAAGTCAGTTGGTCGGTCTGGGCCTGGGCCGCCATGGTCATCATGAGCCTCTTTCAGGTCGGCGCCATGTTCGGCGGCGTCGCCCAGGTGATGAACACCCTGTTGCCCGGCGTCCCTGTCAACGCCTGGGTCATACTCCTGCTCGGCATCACCCTCTGGCTCCTGCTCGGCGGCGGATACGAACGCATCGAACGCATCGCCACCATCAAGGTCGCCCTGTTCACCCTGCTCACCTTCATGGCCGCCGTCCTGCTCATGCGCCGTTCCGATCTCTTTGTCGCCAGCGACGTCCTTACCGAGGGCTTTTCCTTCCAACTCCCCCCCGGCGCAGGCATCATCACCGCCATTGCCGTCTTCGGCATCACCGGCGTCGGAGCCTCCGAGATCTTCATGTACCCCTATTGGTGCGTCGAAAAGGGTTACGCCCGCTTCACGGGCGCCCGCGACTCATCGCCCGCCTGGCTCGCCCGCGCCCGAGGCTGGATCCGCGTCATGCACACCGACATCCTGGCCTCGATGTTTATCTACACCGTCGCCACTGTCGCTTTTTACCTGCTTGGCGCCGGCATCCTGCACCCCCAGGGCCTTGTCCCCTCGGCCAAGGACATGATTCCCGTCCTTTCGAAAATCTATACCGAAACTCTTGGTCCCTGGGCGCTCGCCTTGTTTTACGCCGGCGCCATCTTTACCCTGTACGGGACTATATTCGCCGCCACCGCCGCCCACTCCCGCGTCTTTGCCGACATGGTCCGCCTCTCCGGTGGATTCCGCCACGACGACTACCCCTCGCGCCTTCTCTGGCGCAATCGCTTCGTCTGGATGCTGACCATTGTGCCCGTCATCTTCTACTTCACCTTCCAATCCCCTGTTGCCATGGTGAAAGCCGGCGGCTACGCCCAGGCCCTGATGCTGCCGATTATCGCCGCCGGTTCGCTTTTCCTCCGCCACCGCGCGTCACCGCCCGAAGCCCAGCCCGGTCCCGTCATGACGGCCGGTCTTTGGATAGCATCTCTTTCTACAGTTCTTTTAATATTAGCGTCCGTTATTCTCTCTTTACAGACCTGATAGTCTGCATGCTATAGTGAGCCTAGAACGTACCTAGAGTACGACCGCCAGCACTCCTCCGAATCAGCTGGCTTATTAGCCGGTGAAGGCACTCCTCCGAACTTCACCGGCTCTTTAATTTTTGCCACCCTCCCGGAATTCGTCTCTTC